>JANXCP010000007.1 GCA_025060245.1 Thermoanaerobaculum sp.
AAGGGATCGCACGGTTTGTGGAGGCCAACCTCCCCTATGGTCGGTTTGGCACGGTGGAGGAAGTGGCCAACCTGGTGGCGTTTCTCGCCTCCCCCAAAGCTTCGCTGATTACCGGCGCCTGCATCACCGTGGACGGCGGGCAATCCCGCTCCCTCATTTAGGTCAAGCGCGTGAGGGTGATGACCAAGGTACGGGAGGTCACGTCCCCCAAGTGCCACTGCACCAAAATGGGGCTTTGGTAGCGCCCCTGGACGATGCTGGCGGGAGGCTCGGCCACCGCGGGGGCTACCAAGAAGCTCACCTGCTTGCGCAGGCGTAAGAAGCGGGAAGCGGCGCCGCCGGTGGCGCGCACGATGAGCCGCTCCAGGGCAGAGCGGGAGATGCGTAAAGCCTCCATGAGCTCGTTGAACATGTGGATGAGGTCGTAGGCGGCATAGGAGCGGGTTTTTTCTGGAACGGCCAAGGGATCCTGCAGGATGTGCTTCCCCTTTTCCACCATGAAGCGGAAGGGATCGCGCAGCACCTCGCGCAGGTCATGCTTCATCAGTAACGTCTCGTACTCGTTTACCGTCAGCCCCGCGTGGCGTTCCTCCGGGGCCAGGGCCACGTCCAGCCGCCCGGCCTCAATGTGGTGGCGGGAAATCAGCTCCTCCACGTGGCGGAAAAACCCCACCTTGGGGTCTTTCAAGTTGATGGAGTCCACGGCGTGGTGGGACACGGGGATGCTCACCCGCTCTTGCACCACCAGCTCTTCCCGCGTGTACCCCACCACCGTGGTTTTGCGCAGCCGCGCTCCCCCCCGGTGCACCCCGTCCAGGTCAATGAAGAACACCGGGTTCCTGCTGGGGTGGAGGTAGGTCACGCAATTCTTTAGTCCGGAGCTGATGAAGGCCAGGTGGGAGTCAGCGTTGGCGGGCTCGCGGAGCCGCTCCTCCTCGGACAGCTCCCCGCGCAGCTCCATGCGATCGTGGAGGTAGGGCGCCTCGGGCGGGAAGAGTCTTTGGAAGCTTCGGACAAAGCGCGCCACCGCCTCCGGTTGGTAGCCCATGCGGGCGCACAGGCTCTGTTCCAGGTAGCCGGCGGTGGTGTGGTAGGAACAGTAGAGGGCGCGGGGATAGGTGGGCACGGGGCTTCCCTGCTGCAGCAGCAGCTGGTTCACGTCGATCATGTCAAAACGCGCCCTGGGCCGCAGCTCCAGGGTGGCCGATACCAAGGCCCCCATGTCCCCCTCGCCGGCAAAGTCTAAGCCGCAGAACACTGGGGGGCAAGGCCACGGAGGGCAAGCAGGCGGGCAAAGCTCCGCGCGTTTTCCAGGGCAAACACCCCAGCGGTGTTGTTGAAAAAGGCGTACGTGTCCCCCGCCTGGGGTGATACCTGGCAGAGCCAATCTACAAACTGGGAAAGCTCTTGGTCGCTGTAGGCGGAGGCATACCCTGGCCCCGGTCCATGGAAACGCAAATAAAGGGGTGTCCCGGTCACCTCCCACAGGGTGGGATACCGTCCCCCCGAGTCGGCCACCACCAACGACCATCCCTGCTGGGCAAACCACGCCACGGCTTCCGTGGAGCAAAAGCTGCGGTGCCGTCCTTCCCAAACCAGCGGAGGAAAGGGTTGAGGCAGGGCGGCGACAAAGTCCAGCAGCAGTGAGGCGTCAAAGGGAAGGCTTGGCGGCAGCTGGGCCAGCACCACCGCCGGTTGCAGCTCCGCCACCAGCTCCCCCAGGCGTTCCAGCTCCCCTCGTCCGGCGCGCAGGCGCTGTTGGTGGGTGATGGAGCGGTGCAGCTTCACGGCAAAGCGAAAACCCTGCGGCACCTGGTGCCGCCAGCGGCGGAGGGTGGACGCTCGGGGCCAGCGGTAAAAGGTGACGTTCAGCTCCACCGCGACAAAGTGCTGGCTGTAGAACTGCAAGAACTGGCGGGGAGGAAGCTCCTGGGGGTAAAAGGCCCCGCGCCAGGAGGGATAGGAAAAGCCACTGAGACCAACAAAGACCGCCATGGCCGCCCTCACCGGGCCAGGCTCACCAGCTCCGCCGCCACCTCCCCTTCTGCCACTGGCTCCGCCGGTCCGCTAAGTTGCAGGCCCTCCCGGAAGTTCTTCCCTTGGGGGGCGACGGTGAGGACCCGGCGGGAGGCGGTGCGCACCACCACCGGTGGTGCCAGCCACCCTTCCGCCATGGCCACCCAGGCCGCCGCCACCGCACCCGAGCCACAGGAAAGGGTTTCCCCCTCCACCCCCCGCTCATAGGAGCGCAACCCCAGCTGCCCCTGCTGCGTCTGGGCAAAGTGCACGTTGGCCCCTTCCGGCCCCAACAGGGGGTGGGCGCGCAGGGCGGGGGCCTCAGCCAGGGGGTGGCTCCAGAAGTCGGACCAGGCCACGGGGAGCACCAGGTGCGGCACCCCAACCGTGAGGGCAAACCCGCGCCAAAGGGTTGTTCCCACCGGCAGCTCCAGCCAACCGGTCACGGGTTGGGGTGGGGGAAGCTGAAGGGTGACTTCCGCCTCCCCCACCACTGCTGGCACGGGGCCGAAGTCGGTGTCTAGCAGCACCTGGGAAAGGCCCAGCCTGCGGCGCAGGAACGCGGCAGCGCAGCGTGCCCCGTTGGCGCAGAAGGCGGCCCTTGAGCCGTCTTGGTTGAAATAGACTAGGCGAACGTGAGCCGGGCCTTGGGGGACGAGCAGCAACACCCCGTCCGCCCCAATACCGAGTCGCCGGTGGCAGAGGAAGGGTACCAGCGCTGGGAGCCGGCGTTCCAGGTCCTGACCGTCTTCCGGCAGGAAGAGGAGAAAGTCATTCCCCGCACCGTGCCATTTGGCAAACCTCATGGGCCTCCCCGGGCGGTGCAGGTGGCCGCCTCCGATTCGTTGCCCGCCGGATCAAAGGCTTTGACCGCGTAGGTGAGCTCGCCCCTGGGGGGGTTGGGGTCAAGAAAGGTCGTTTCGCTCCAATCACGGTGCAGGTGCTCCCAAACCCCTGCGGCGCTGCGGCGAAAGACCTTAAAACGCACACCGCTTTCCGGGCTGGGGTCCCAACGCAGGGTCACCCGACCGGGCTCGGGCAGGCACACCAGGTTGGTGGGTACCGGCGGAGGGTACACATCGGCGTAGTCCACCCGCACCTCGGCACTGGGCTGACTGCTGGCCCGTTGCCACTTGGTGCGCACACGAAAGGCGTAGCTCTGGCCTTGCCGCGCAGTGGTGTCGGTAAAACTAGGTGCGGGAAGGTCCTCAGCCACCACCGTCCAAGGCCCCCCTCCTTCTCGCCGCTCCACGCGAAAGCTTGCCCCTTCCAAACCCTGCCAGCGCAGGGCGATCCCTTCCGCCAAGGCCTGAGCCACCAGCTGACCCGGCGGAGAGGGTGGGGCGACAGCCTGCCAACCTACCACGTTGGAAAACTCGGAAGCTGGTCCTCTGCTGGCCCGGGAGCGCACGGCGTAGAGGACCAGGGGTGCGGTTTGTCCCGGGGACACCGGCGCGGGTTCGCGGTACTCCAGGGCCCCCCCTTGGGTGGCCGCCTCCAGGGTGGCACCGGTCAAGCGGGCTACCAGCCTCCCCCGGCTGAGGATCAACTGCCGTTTTAGCTCCACCCCTTGCGGTCCTTCCAAGCTACGCTCTTGACCCGGGGGTACTTCGCTGCGCCACACCTCCACCACCTGCACATCCCGTAAGGGTTGGCCCGAGCGGGTGAGGGTGGGAAAGCTCCAGCGCAACACCACCTCCTGCTCCTCTTGGAACACGGTGAGGTCGGTGGTGGTTTCGGGGACCTCGCGCAGGGGGGGCAAGGGTGGGCCCTTGCGCCCACACCCCCAAAGCAAGCTCACAACCAAAACGAGGGCCGCCGCGGATCTCATAGGATGTACCGGGCAAGGTCTTCCTGCTGCAGGAGGGGGGCCAAGGCTGCGCGAACGTAGTCCGCGTCCATGACCACGCGACTGCCCCGCCGCTCCGGTGCAGTAAAGGAGATTTCCTCCATGACCTTTTCCACCACCGTCACTAACCGGCGGGCACCGATGTTTTGTCCGGCGCGGTTAAGCTCAAAGGCAATGCGCGCCAGTTCTGCCGCCGCTTCTGCGGTCACCTCCAGCTCCACTCCCTCGGTGGCCAGAAGGGCTTGGTGTTGCTTGAGCAGGGCATGTTCTGGCTGGGTGAGGATGCGCAGGAGGTCTTCCTGGGTGAGGGCGGAAAGCTCCACCCGCACGGGAAAACGCCCCTGTAGCTCGGGGATGAGGTCCGACGGCTTGGCCACGTGGAAGGCGCCGGCGGCAATGAATAGCACATGGTCGGTGGCCACCGGGCCGTAGCGCGTGTTCACCGTGGTCCCCTCCACCAGCGGCAGCAGGTCTCGCTGCACCCCTTCCCGGGACACATCAGGCCCAGCCGCCGGGGCGCCGCGGGAGGCAATCTTGTCAATTTCATCCAGGAACACGATCCCAGACTCCTGAGCTCGGCGCACCGCCTCGCGTTCAATTTCCGCCTTGTCCAACAGCTTATCCAGCTCCTCCGCCTCCAGGATACGGCGCGCCTCGGCGACGGTGACGCGGCGCCGGGCGCGTTGTTGGAACAACGGACCAAAGGCTTGGCGGAGGGAAATCTCCAAGCCCTCCAGCCCTTGCCCACCGAAAAAGGCGATGTTGGGCGCCTTGCTTTCTGTGACCTCCAGCTCCACCTCGTGCTTTTCCAGTTGGCCTTCCCGCAGCAGGCGCTTGAGGGATCGACGGGTTTCCTCGGGGTCTGAGGCTGCTGTTGGGAGAAGGAGCTCAATGAGGCGTTCCTCCGCCGCCCGCTGGGCGCTCACCCGCACCTTGGCGGCCTTTTCCTCACGCACCAAGGCTACCGCCGCCTCCACCAGGTCGCGCACGATGGAGTCCACATCCCGCCCCACGTAACCCACCTCGGTGAACTTGGAAGCCTCCACCTTGACGAAGGGTGCGTTGGCCAAGCGCGCCAAGCGGCGGGCAATCTCGGTTTTCCCCACGCCCGTGGGCCCGATGAGGATGATGTTGGCGGGCATGACGTCTTTTTGCACCTCAGGGGGTAGCTGTTGCCGGCGCCAGCGGTTGCGCAGGGCAATGGCCACGGCCTTTTTGGCCGCCTCTTGTCCGACGATGTAACGCGACAGCTCAGCCACCACCGCCGAAGGGGTGAGGGGTTCGTTCACGGCACCACCTCCACGCTGATGTGGTGGTTGGTGTAGAGGTCAATCCCCGCGGCAATGCGCAGGGCTTCCCGTGCCACCTCAACAGCGGGGAGCTGCGTGAACTGCACCAAGGCGCGGGCAGCCGCCAAGGCTAAAGGGCCTCCAGAGCCAATGGCCAAGATCCCGTCATCGGGGGTGAGGACTTCGCCGCTGCCGGAAAGGAGCAAGAGTTTTTCCGCATCGCCGACGATCATCAACGCCTCTAGGTGGCGCAGGGCGCGATCGGTGCGCCAATCCCGAGCCAACTCCACCGCCGCGCGCTCCAGGTTCCCACCAAACTCCTCCAGCTTGCTCTCAAAGCGGGTGAACAGGGCGAGGGCGTCGGCCACAGAACCGGCAAAGCCGGCTAGCACCCGCCCTCCCGCCAGGCGGCGCAGCTTAGACGCCCCCTGCTTGACCACGGTGGTGCCCAGGGTCACCTGGCCGTCGCAGGCCAAGGCCGTCACCCCATCCCGTTGGACCCCGCAAATGGTCGTGTGATAGGCCCGCATTCCCTTCCCTTCAGGGAAAGCCTAGCAAACCCACTAAGCTTTCGGGTGGGCCTTGCGGTACACCTCCATGAGGTGGGCCAGGTCCAGGTGGGTGTAGCGCTGGGTCGTCGCCAAGGAGGCGTGGCCCAAGAGCTCCTGAATCGCCCGCAAATCCATGCCCGCCTCCAGGAGGTGGGTGGCGAAGGCGTGGCGTAAGGTGTGGGGGTGGAGGTGGTGGGCAACCGCCAACTGCCGCACCGCGCGCTCCAGGATGCGGCGCAGGGAACGGTCGGAAAGGCGAGAACCCTGGAGGTTTACGAGGAACGGCTCTTGATCGTCGGCCTTCACCTTGTGCCGCAGTTGGGCCCGTACCGGCAGGTAGGCCAGGATGGCCCGGTGCGCCTGGCGTCCGAAGGGAACCAGGCGCTCCTTGCGCCCCTTCCCCACCACCCGCAGCCAGCGGGCTGCCAGGTCCACATCGTCCAGGTTCAGGCCCACCAGCTCCCCTGCCCGAAGCCCGCAGCCGTACAACAGTTCCAGGGCCACGCGATCGCGGACCCCTTGGGGTGTGGAGGGCAGGGCGTCCAACAGCTCGGAAAGCTGCGCCACCGTGGGCACCTCGGGCAAGCGCTGGGGGGTCTTGGGGGTAGGGACCACCCGCGCCGGGTTCGTCGCCACCGCGCCTTCCCGCGCCAGGAAACGGAAATAGGTGCGGATGGCTGCCAATGCCCGCTGCAGGGAAGCCTGGCTGAGGCCCTCCTGGGCACACTTGGCCAAGTACCCTCGCACCATCACGGGCCGCACCGCCGAGGGCTCGCCAGCGTCCAGCTGGCTTTCGCAGAAAGCGGCAAAGCGGTTCACTTCCCGCAGGTAGGCCCGCAGCGTGTGCGCCGAGAAGTTACGCTCGTGCTCCAAAAAGGCGGCAAAGCCGTCCACATCCCACGGCATGGACCCATTCTACGTTCCCGTGCTCGGGAACGGGGCAAGGCGAGGGCGGGGGAAGAGTCGAGGAAACTTACGGGGTATCCTGGCTTGGGAGTGGCCCCTGGTCGGCTAGAAAACCTTGTTGCACCGCCTGCGAGACCAGTTCCTGCACCACCTGCCACAGCACAGGGCTGCCCTCTGCCACCTCGGCATTGCGCTCCAGGACCTGCCTGGCGCCGACGCCGTGTTCGCTCCAGGCACGGCCCTCGGTGGCCACGTTCAAGAGCACCGGCAAGAGCCGGTCCAAGCTGCGGGCAAACCGCGCCTCGGGGGAGCGACCAAAGGTAAACTCCCACCAGAGCTCCCCCAGCAGTTGCCCCTGGTCAGCGGGAAGTTGGGAGAAGAGTTTTTGCGCGGCCTCTTGCTCCCTCTGGGACTGGTCTTGGCGAGCCTTCACGTCATAGACAAAGGTGTCCCCAGCTTCAAGTTCCACCAGGTCGTGAATGAGCAGCATCAGCAGTACCCGCCCCAGGTCCACCGGTTGGGCCGCGTGCTCGTGTAACAGCACCGCCGCCAAGGCCACATGCCAACAGTGCTCGGCGGTGAACTCCCGCCGTCCGGCCAGGGTGTAGTTACGCCGTTGCACGGCTTTCAACCGATCGGCGGTGAGGAGGAACGCCAGCTGCTGCTCTAGCCGGGGCATGGGGCACCGGAGACAAGCTTTTTCGGGTCGGGAACGGGCAAAGGTAAAAGCTGACGCCACTGCCCGATGGCCTCCAGGGCCAGGGCCGCGGCCTGCCGCCGGCGTTGCCCCTTGTCCCTGGGCAGCAAGACAGGTGGGTCGGTCATTAACCCCCAAGCGGCGTTGGCCGGCTGAAAACCGCGGGCGTCCCGCTGGGTGAGGTGGCGCACCAGGCCCCCATGGGCGGTCCACGGGGGGGGCGGTGGCAGTGCCACACCCAGCAGGTCGGCTAGGGTAAAGAGGGCCGCCAGCAGTCCCGTGGCCGCCGATTCCACATATCCCTCCACGCCGGTGATTTGCCCCGCCAGCCTCACGCCCGGGGCGGCGCGCAGGCCCAACTGCGGTGTGAGCAGCTTCGGGGCGCAGAGGAAGGTGTTGCGGTGCACCATGCCAAAGCGCACGAAGCGCGCTTGTTCCAAGCCGGGGATGAGGCGGAAGACCTCCTTTTGCGCCGGAATGGTCAGGCGTGTTTGAAAGCCCACCAGGTTGTAATGATCCGCCGCCAAATCGTCCTGCCGCAGCTGCACCACCGCGTAGGGCCGAGTTCCCGTTCGCGGGTCCACCAGCCCCACTGGCTTCATGGGGCCAAAGCGAAGGGTGTCCACACCCCGCTCTGCCATCACCTCAATGGGGAGGCAGCCCTCAAAGTAGGGAATGCCCTCCTCAAAAGGTTTGAGGGGCACCTTTTCCGCAGCCAGCAACGCGGCCACAAAGGCCTCGTACTCCTTCCTGGAGAGGGGGGCGTTGAGGTAATCCTGCGCATTCCCCTTACCGTACCGTGAGGCGCGGAAGAGCTTGGAGTGATCCAGGGAGTCGGCAGCCACCACCGGGGCAATGGCGTCAAAAAAGCTCAGGGCATCCTCGCCCAAAAGCTCCACCAGGGCCTGTTCCAGGGCGGGGGAGGTGAGGGGGCCGGTGGCCACGATGGCCGGCGGTTCGGGCAGGCTTTGCACTTCTTCCCGCACCACGCGGATCCGCGGGTGGTCCTCCACCGCCTGGGTGATGGTTTGGGCAAAGAGGTGCCGATCCACCGCCAGGGCATCCCCTGCCGGCAGGCGGGTGGCGCGGGCGGCAGCCAAGATGAGGGAACCCAGTGCCTCCATTTCCCGTTTCAGCAGCCCGACGGCGTTTTCCGGATTGTCGGAGCGCAGGGAGTTGGAGCAAACCAGCTCGGCCAGTTGGTGGGTGCGGTGGGCCGGCGTACTGCGGGCGGGCCGCATTTCGTACAGCACCACCGAAAAACCAGCACTGGCCAGCTGCCAGGCGGCCTCACAGCCGGCCAAGCCGCCACCCACCACGGTCACGGTGGTCCCCCGCACCATCAACCTTCCTCAGGGGTCATACGGTGGTGACAGCTTTTCTGGGCGCACTGCCAGAAGACCTGGCGCAGGGTCTTTTTCTCCAGAACGAAGGGCGCCTGGCACACCGGGCAAGGGCGGGGGATGGGCTTGCGCGGCAGGGTGAAGGTGCAGGTGGGGAACCGGTTGCACCCCCAAAAGGGGCGACCCCTCCTGGAGCGCTTTTCCACCAGTTCCCCTTGGCCGCACTCCGGGCAGGTGACCCCAGATGGGGTGTTGGGGGAGACGGTTGTGCTGGCCACGGGTTGGGTGCCCTTGCACTGGGGGTAGCGGCTACAGGCCCAAAAGGGTCCGTAGCGGGAACGTTTCTTGGCCATTGGCGCGCCGCAGAGGGGGCAGGGAGGTGGCGGCTCTGCTCCCGCGTCCGGCTCGCACGTGGTTTTACAGGTGGGGTAGTTGCTGCAGGCCAGGTATTCCCCAAAGCGGCCGAAGCGCAGCACCATCGGGGCGCCGCAGGCGGGACAAGTGGCCTCTGTGGCTACCCCAGCCTTGGCGCTTTCCATGGTGGTTTTGGCCTTGTCCAAGTCTTTGCTAAACGCTTGCCAAAAGGCGGAAATCGCCTCACGCCAGGGTTTTTCCCCTTCGGCGATAGCGTCTAGCTCTTCCTCCAAGCGGGCGGTGTAGCCCTCGTTGATCAGGTCACCGAAGCTTTGGGTGAGCAAGCGCGTGACCAGTTTCCCCAGCTCGGTGGGGACGAACGCTCCCTTTTCTTTGACCACGTAGTTGCGGTCGGCTAGGGTGGCAATGATCTGCGCGTAGGTGGAGGGTCGGCCAACGCCGTTTTCTTCTAAGGCCTTTACCAAGGAAGATTCGGTATACCGAGGTGGGGGTTGGGTGAACTTCTGTTCCGCCTTCAGCTCCAACAGGCGCAGCTGTTGCCCCTCCTCCAGGGGCGGCAACTTCCCCGTGGCTTCCTCTTCCGCCGCGGCCGCGGTGGGTTCCCTTTCCTCTCGGTAGACCTGCAAGAAGCCCGGCGCCACCTCCACCTCCCCCTTGGCTTTCAAGCCGTAGGGTCCCGCCTCCACCAGCACCTCGGTCACGTCAAACAGGGCGGGTTTCATCTGCGAGGCCACGAAACGCTGCCAGATGAGGGTGTAGAGTTTAAGCTCGTCGGGGCTTAAGAACTCCCGCAAGGTTTCCGGGGTGCGGGTGACGTCCGTGGGGCGAATGGCCTCATGGGCGTCCTGAGCCGCTTGGCGATTCTTGAAGGTGTTGGGCTTTTCGGGCAGTGCCTCGGCGCCGAAAGCCTTGGCGATGAACGCCCGGACCGCCTCCACTGCTTCCGTTGCCACCCGCACCGAATCGGTGCGCATGTAGGTAATCAAACCAAGCCGTTCCCCTCCCACGTCCACCCCCTCGTACAGGCGCTGGGCCAGCTGCATGGTCTTGCGCACGGGAAAGCGGAAACGCTGGTAGGCGGCCTGCTGCAGCTTGGCCGTGACAAAGGGAGGTGGAGCGTGCTGCTGCCGCCTCTTCTTGCGCACCTTGGCGACGCAAAATGGCAGCGAGGCCAGCTCCTCGCGGATGGCGGTGGCGGTGGCCTGATCCGTTATCTTGAACTTTTTGCCCTTTTTTAGGGCCAGGCGAGCGAAAAAGGGAGGGGGCAGACCCGCATCCAAGAACGCGTCCAGATTCCAGTACTCTTCCGGCACAAAGGCGGCAATCTCCGCCTCCCGATCGCAGATCATCTTGAGGGCCACCGACTGCACCCGCCCCGCCGACAGGCCGCGTTTGACCTTTTCCCACAGCAGCGGCGACAGGGTATACCCCACCAGGCGGTCCAGAACCCTTCGGGCCTTTTGCGAGTCCACCAGGTACGGGTCTAGGGAACGAGGGTGTTGCAGGGCCTGGCGCACCCCCTGTTGGGTGATTTCGTGAAAGAGCACGCGCTCCACGGGTTTTCCCGTCGCTTGCAAGAGCTCCGCCACGTGCCAGCCGATGGCTTCCCCTTCGCGGTCGGGGTCCGTGGCCACTAAGATCTTCTCTGCCTGGCTGGCGGCTTTCTGCAACTGCGCCACCACGGCGCGCTTTCCAGGAAGAACCTCGTATTTCGGCTCAAAGCCACTGGTCAAATCAATGCCCAACTCGTTCTTTGGCAAGTCGCGCACGTGTCCCACCGAGGCCACCACGCGAAAGTCCTTGCCCAGGTACCGGGTGAGGGTTCGCGCCTTGGCCGGTGATTCCACGATGACCAGCTTCTCGCCCACAGCCCCTCCAGCGGCACTTTAGCAAAGGGCGTCAAGGGTAAAATGAACTTTGTCCGAAAGGGGGGTCAGCATGGGGAAGCGGGTCCTATTGCTAGGTTTTCTTGTGGCCCTTGGCGCCTGCGCCACTGGTGTGCCCACGGACACCCCAGGGGTGGAGCGCGTGGGAGCCACCGTCCTCCGCTACCGGGGTCCGGAGGTGGAGCTGGCCTTGGGGTACCGCTTTGCCACCCTCAGCTTGGGCGAGGAGTGGCTGATGGTTGACCTGGCGGTGACGGCGGCGGCGGGAAAAGTTGTGGAGGTGCAACGCGACCGCATCTGGGTGGTTACCCCCAGCGGGCAGCAGCTGCGTTTGGCCTCGCAGGAGGAGTTTGCCGCCGTGTACCGCCGCCTCCAGCCCACCCTGCGACGCGCCGCCCTGGCCGCCGATCCCTTGGGCTACTTTTCCCGCGAGCTCACCTGCTCCCTCGGTTTTTTTGCTGCCCCTGGGGAGGGGCTGGTGTTTCCCTCGGTGCATCTGGACGACCGCCGGGTATGTGAAGGGCCGCTGTACTTTTTCGTTCCGGGGGGTATTCAACCCGGCCGCTGGGTCCTCGCCCTGGACGTGGTGGAAAGCCAAGTGCGTATTCCTTTTTACCTGGGTGAGCCTCACAGGCGGCGGTAACGGCCATCCTGTTCTTTCCGCACGCGCCCATCCAGTTCCAGGGAGGTGAGC
The DNA here is from genome assembly GCA_025060245.1 of Thermoanaerobaculum sp. Lineage (GTDB taxonomy): Bacteria > Acidobacteriota > Thermoanaerobaculia > Thermoanaerobaculales > Thermoanaerobaculaceae > Thermoanaerobaculum. The sequence goes on from JANXCP010000007.1 coordinate 11,607, forward strand.
TCCGGCAACAGCTCCTGCGCCGAACGCCCGCTGCGGGCCACCAGCTCATCCACGCTGAGGGCTTGGCCATGGGGGAGGAATCGCAGGAGCCCTAGCTCCGGGCCCTCCTGGGGCGGCGGGGTGCTGGCCGAGGTAACGCCCAAGAGGTCCAAGACGTCCTGGGCCGACAACACAGGTGCCGCGCCGGCGCGCAGCAAGCCGTTGGGGCCCACCGAGAGGGGGGCAAAGATCGACCCGGGTACCGCCATCACCTCCCGCCCTTCTTCCAGCGCCAGGCGGGCGGAAACCAGTGCTCCCGAGCGAGCATCGGCTTCCACCACCACCACCACCCTGGCCAGGCCAACGATGAGACGGTTGCGCTCCGGAAAGTGAATCGCCCGCGGCGGCGTTCCTGGCGGATACTCGGTGAGCAGGGCGCCGGTTTGGGCAATGGCACGGGCCAGGTTTTGGTGTTCTGGGGGGTACACGCGATCGCAGCCGCTGCCCCACACGGCGGCGGTCATGCCACCGGCCGCCAGGGCACCCTGGTGCGCCGCCGCATCCACCCCCCGCGCCATGCCGGAGACCACCCAGACGCCGGCCTGGGCCAACTCCTTTCCCAGGTAATGGCCCACTTCTTTGCCGTAGGCCGAAGCGCGGCGAGAGCCCACGATGGCCACGGCTGGGCCTTGCGGCCAGCGACCCTTGACAAACAAGCCCAAGGGAGGGTCGGAAAGGGCCCGCAGCCCCTCGGGGAAGGAGGGGTCACTGGCCGGGACCCAGTGGAACCCTTCTCGGGCTGCGGCAGCTAGAGCCCGGCGAGCTCGCTCCTGCAGGTCCTCGGGTGGCAGTTCGTCCTGCGCCAGCCGCTGGCGTGCCTGCCCTCGTCCGGCCCGCCCGTGGGCTATGAGGGCCCAACACAGGGTTCGAAAAGAATCATCAACGGCCATCCAGGGTTATCATAACCGTGGAACTTCGGCGGGGGCGGGTATGAGATGGCGAGTTCTCTTGGGGGTGCTGGTTCTGCTGGGGGTGGGGTGTGCCAGTCAGCCAGGGGGTGGTGCGGCGGGGGAACAGCTTCGCCAAGGAGTGGAGGCGGCGGTGGCGGGCCTGTGGCAAGAAGCGGCCTTTCGCTTTGAGCGTGCCCGCGCGTTGGGAGGGGAAACGCCGGAGTTGTTGAACAACTTGGCGGTGGCGTACGAGGCTTTGGGGCGATACGAGGAGGCGTTGGCCACCTACAAGCGGGCTCTGGAGCTGGCCCCCAACAATAGCCGGATCCGCCGTAACTACGGGCGGTTTGCCGAGTTTTACGCCTCCTACATTCGCGGCATTCGCCCGCGGGGGGGTACTCATGAGGGGAGCTAGGGCAATAGCGTTCGTGGTGGGGGTGGGGGTGGCTTGGGCAGCGGTGCGGGAAGTGGAGATCTCGCTGCCCGTGCGGCCGAAGCTGCTGCTGACCGGGCAAGAAAAGCTCTACTTGGGGCCGTTCATTCGTGAGGCGGCCAAAGAGGACCAGGTCCCCCAAAGGCTCAGTTTTGACGTGACGGTGGAGTTTGAACGTTACCTGCGCCGCCTGCTGCGCCGGGAATCCAAGCTGCAGCTGCTGCCACCCCTGGAGGGGGTGCGCCCGCCGGCGGGTGATGCCCTCTCCCTGGCCCGAGCGACCCAATTTTGGCGGGAGCTGGGCGCCCAGACCGGTGCGGACCTGATTGTTGCGGGGAGTGTGGATTTTCAGGTGCAAGATCGCTCAGGCTACAAGACTGAGGAGTACGTCTCACCCATTGATGGGCGCACCTACTACCGCCAAGTCCTGGTGGAGCAAACCGGGTTCCTCTACGACATCTTGTTACAGGTGTACGATGGCCGTACGGGCACTCTTCTCTTGGAACAGCCGCTGAAGGATTTCCAGGAACGACCGGAGCGGAACTTTGATGAGTTCACCGGGATGTTTTCCAACCTGTACGCGTTGGAAAACCAACTTATTGGCATTTTTGTCCCGCGGACGGTGAAGAGCAAACGGCTTTTGTTCACCGATTGAAAATCGATAGGAAATGGGGGCAACCATGCGCATGAGAGTGTTTCTGACTGCCTTAATGATGGCTTCGGCTGCTCAGGCGCAGTACTTCGGCAAAAACAAGGTCCGGTACGACACCTTTCAGTGGCAGGAATTTGCCACACCGCATTTCCGCATTTCCTTTTATGACCGAGTAGAGCCACAGTTGGCCAAAATTGCCTCCTTTGCTGAGAGTGCCTACGATGAGCTGGCGCGCAAACTGAACTTTCAAATTCCCCAACCCATTCCCCTGATCGCCTACGCCACCCACGCGGAGTTTGAACAAACCAACGTGATCGTGGAAGGGATCCCCGAGGGCGTGGGGGCCTTTGCCGTGCCGGCGCGCAACCGCATGGTGCTGCCGGTGGATTTACCCGATGAGGAGCTCCAAAAGCTGATCCAGCACGAGCTGGTGCACATTTTCCAGTTCGAGATCCTGTTCCAGGGACGCTTGGGCAAGGCCCTCACCACCAACATCCCCCAGTGGTTCATGGAAGGGATGGCCTCGTACCTGGCTCAGGATGAGGACTCGCGAGCCCGCGCGGTGATGCGGGATGCGGCCCTGGCGGACCGCGTTCCCTCGGTGGGGGAAAACGTGTCCGGCTATTTCGCCTACCGCTTTGGCCACATGGTCTTTGCCTTTGTGGAAAGCCAGTGGGGCGAAGAGGGGCTGCGCGATTTCATCTTTGAGATGCGCAACACCCTTACCGGCGCGGTGGATAAGGCCATTAAGCGCGCCTTTGATCTGGACGTGGAGGAGTTTGACGCCCGTTTTCGCGCCTGGCTGCGCAAGCAGTACGAAGAGGTGGCCCGGGGACGGGGGGATCCGCGGGAGTTTGGCCCCGCCTTCCGCGTGGAGGAGGGCATTCGCTCCGCCGAGACCTCCCCGGCCGCTTCCCCTTCGGGAGAGCTGGTGGCGGCCTTCACCACGTACAAGCAGGACGTTGATGTGGCGCTGTTTTCCGTGCCCAATCGGCGGCTTTACAAGAACCTCACCCGCGGGTTTACCACCCGCTACGAGTACCTCATTGGGCAGCTGTTGACGGTGGGCCCGGACCGCGGACGAGACCTGGCCTTTTCCCCGGACGGCGACCGGGTGGCGGTGTTTGCCCGCTCCGGACGCGGGCGTTCCCTGCTGCTGTTGGATGCCCTGCGGGGAGGTGTGGCCCGGGAGTACCCCATCCCCCAGGATCAGGCGATGCAGCCGGCCTTTTCCCCGGACGGTAAGACCTTGGCCTTTCATGCCTTTGCCAACGGGCAGGCGGATATCTTCCTGTTAGACCTGGCGTCGGGCACGGTGGTTAACCTCACCAACGATGCCGCCTACGATGCGGCACCGGTCTTTTCCCCCGATGGCAAGTACCTGCTGTACTCCTCCCAGTCGGGGGAGCACGCCAAGCTGTTCCAGTTAGAGCTTGCGCGACCGGAACACCGGGTGCAGCTCACCTTCGGCCCCGGGGATGATGAGGGTGCCAGCTTTTCCCGCGACGGCAAAGCCCTGTACTTTGCCTCCGACCGCGACCAAGGGGTTTTTGACATCTACCGCTTGGACTTGGCCACCCGCACCCTCACCCGCCTCACCCGGGTGTTGGGGGCGGCCCTCAACCCCGTTCCGGTGGTGACCAAGGAGGGAGAGCGGGTGGTGTACCAGGCCTACACCAAGGGGCGGTGGCAGCTGTACCTCACCGATCCCAGCCAAGGCCAGGAGGCAGGGCGAGAGGAAATGCCGGCCGTGGCTCCTGCCCGGGAACCCTTTGTGCCTGCGGTGACCGTCGCCGTGTCCCGGGACAAGATTGCACCGGTCAAGGGCCATAAGCTGTTTGCCGATAACGTGCAGGTGGCGGTGCAGTTTGCCGAGGACCAGACGCTAATCTCCCAGGCTTTTCTGTCCTTTTCCGATCACTACGGTGACCGGCGCCTCAACATTCTCCTGGAGTCAGTGTCCGGTTACTCCAATTTCCAGGCGGCGTACGTGAACTTGGAAAAGCGCTGGCAGTGGGGGGTGACGGTTTTTGACGATCGCTCTATTTCGTGGCCGCCGATGCCTTCACCGGGCGGGAAGTGCGGCTGAAACGGCTGTACCGGGAAACAGGAGGGGCGCTGTTTGCCCAGTACCCTTTGTCCCTGTACCTGCGGGCGGAAGGGGCGGTGGGCTACATTTACCGCGATATTGATTACCCGGTGATTTTTGGCGGTCGGCTTTTCTTTATCCCCATTACCGACAACATCCCCTTTGTCCAAGCGGGGCTTACCGGTGACACCACGGGCTGGAACGACTACGGGCCCCACTGGGGCCGACGCTGGTCCCTCCTGCTGGTGCAAGCCTTTGATGCCGAAGGGGGGGGGACGCTGTCGCGGGAGATCCGCTTGGATGCGCGCCAGTACGTGCCCCTTTCTCGGCGCAACGAGCTGGCCTTCCGCCTCTTTGCCGCCGCCGCCGAGGGCAATCGTCCGAGCATTTACTACTTCGGCGGCGTGGATACCCTTCGCGGCTTTGACTACCGTTCGGTGTTGGGCAACCAAGCGGCCTACTTCAACGCCGAATGGCGCTTTCCCCTCATTGACCACTTGGTGTTGCCCTGGCTCCACTTGCGCGATTTCCGCGGGCGTTTCTTCCTGGACGTGGGGGCCGCGCGGGTGGACGTGCCCGGGTACACGGAACCCTTCCGCTTCATGGAGGATGGCCGCCTCCGCGATGGGCTTTCCTCTTACGGCTTTGGTTTCTCCGTGGAACTGTTTGGCCTGCCGGTCCACTGGGACTTCTCCAAGCGGTGGGACTTCAAGCGCACCCTTTCCAAGGGCTTCAACACCAGCTTTTGGATTGGGTTCCGGTACTAGAGGTGGTGGGCTCCTAGAGGCTTTGTGGTCCCTTCTCCCGCCACCTCTTCCGCAGGGCTAGGGGGCAGGGCGCCTTGACTTTTGAGACGCAATCGCAAAAAATTAGGGGCGATGAACCGTCCATCCCAGAGCTCGGGTGACCTGCTGCAGTCAGGGGTGGTGGAGGTTCCCCCGCAGCTGACCTTCTTCAAGCGACTCTTTGCCTTTTCCGGGCCAGCCTATCTGGTGAGCGTGGGGTATATGGACCCGGGAAACTGGGCCACAGACATTGCCGCCGGCTCCCGCTTCGGCTACGCCCTGCTGTGGGTGTTGGTGATGTCCAACCTGATGGCGTTGCTGCTGCAGAGCTTGTCAGCTCGTTTAGGGATCGTCACGCGCATGGACTTGGCTCAGGCCTGCCGGGCCATGTACGGCAAGAAGGCGGGTTTCGGCCTGTGGATCTTGGCCGAAGTAGCCATTGTGGCGTGCGATTTGGCGGAAGTTCTCGGCTCTGCCATTGGCCTCAAGTTGCTCTTCGGGGTGCCGCTCCTCTGGGGCATCGTGATCACCGCTGTGGATACCTTCCTGTTGCTCCTGCTCCATGGCCGTGGCATTCGGCTGTTGGAGGCCTTTATCGTCGTGGTCGTCACCACCATTGGCCTTTGCTTGGCCGTGGAGGTGTTCTTGGCCAAGCCGAGTGTGGGCGAGGTGGCCTCCGGCCTGGTGCCGTCCCTGCCGGGGGAAGGGGCACTGTACTTGGCCATGGGAATGCTGGGTGCAACGGTGATGCCCCATAACCTGTACCTGCACTCGGCGTTGGTGCAATCTCGGAGCATCGCCCCCACGCCCTCCGGGATCCGCGCGGGGGTCCGCTTCAACACCATTGACGCCTTCGTTGCCCTCAACGGGGCGCTCTTCGTCAACGCCTCGCTCTTGGTGATGGCCGCGGCTTTTCACCGGGCAGGTTATTACGAGGTGCACGACATCATGGAGGCCCACCGGTTGTTGGAACCCATTCTGGGGGCCGCCATCGCCCCGGTTGCCTTTGCCTTTGCCCTGCTGCTGGCCGGCCAAACCTCCACCATTACCGCGACCCTGGCTGGGCAAATTGTCATGGAGGGGTTTCTCCACCTGCGCCTGCGCCCCATTGTGCGGCGCCTCATTACCCGTGCCGTGGCCTTGGTACCGGCGCTGCTGGTGATTGGGATCATGGGGGAGAAAGCCATCGGCGACCTGCTGGTTCTTTCCCAGGTGGTGTTGTCGCTGCAGTTGCCCTTTGCGGTGATCCCCCTGGTCCACCTGGTGTCGGACGCGCGATGGCTGGGACCTTTCACCGCCGGCCCCTGGTTGCGGCGGGGGGCGTGGTTGGTGGCGGGCCTCATTACCGCCCTCAACGTCATCCTGGTTTACCAGGAGGTTCAGGGGTGGTTGCAAGCCGCGGGACCCTGGCGTTGGCTGCTCTGGTTCACGGTGGTGCCAGCGGTGGGTGGGTTGGCGGCTTTTCTGGCCTTTGTGGCCCTGGAGCCGCTGCGCCAGCGACGCCAGGGTGCTCCGGTTCCCCAAGTGGCCGGCGTTCACGGGCCGGCGGCCATGCCTGCGGTGGCTGCACCACCGCCCCTGCGCCGCATAGCCGCGGCCCTGGACTTTTCCTCCGCTGACGTGGGGGTGCTGTCCTACGCCTTGGCCCTGGCACGGGGTGCGGGCCGCCACACCCAGGTGTTGTTGCTCCACGTGGTGGAGTCAGGCGGGGTGAAGTTGTTGGGGGAAGAGGTGGCCGACCGCGAAGCCAGTACCGACCGGCAACGGCTGGAGCTGTACCAAGCCGAGCTGGCGGCGCAGGGTGTAGAGGCCCACTTTGCCATGGGTTTTGGGGAACCGGCCGAGCAACTGGCCCGCCTGGCGGAAACCCACGGAGCCGACCTGATGGTGGTGGGAAGCCACGGTCACCGGGGGATGGCCGACTTGCTCCACGGCACCACCGTAGATCGCCTGCGCCACCGCTTGCGCATTCCGGTGTTGGTGGTGCCGGCCTCGGAGCCTTCCCCCTGAGGCTGCTGCCATCGCCGCTGCCGGCAGCCCGCAGAGAAAGTTCCAGGCCTTCCTCTGGGACTACCCGCAGCGAACGCTTCCCCAAGACGAAGATCTGGAGTGGTTCCGCGGCCGCCCAAGACCAGCAAGGGCGGCAGGCCACGAGGTGCAGCCCTCCTGGGCTCACCGGGCACCGTGTCAAGCTTGAAGCATCCCCGGGGACGTCAAAGCACCGTCGGCTCAGAGCCGAGGCGCGAGAAAGCGGAAAAAAGCCAGCAAGGCTGAACCGCTGACGCACCCGAGGCCGCCCAAAGGGCATGGGAGAAGGCTACCACTTGGCCCTCCCACGCGTTTGGACCCCGCAACATGGGTTCACCGTGGCCAGCGATGCGGGCACCACGCCCCAGCCGTGAACCCTCTTCTGCCGGTTTGCTCAACCGTCGGAGCCTGGGAGGGGCAGGCCACGGGGGGAGCGACCAGGTCCGGAGCCCGGGTCAAAGGGTTAGGTTGGTCACTCCAGGCGCCTGCACCTCCACCTTCCAGGGCAGATTTCCTGGCACAAGCTTCCACCGCTTCCCCACCGATGCCGTGGGGGTGCTTGCGGCGGGAGCGCAGGCTGCTATGAGAACGGCAGTCCCCTTGCGGGGCCACGCGGTGACCTTTATGCTGATGGAGGCCTGAGGGCCGCGAGGGTGACGTGCTGCCGAAGAAAGTGCTGGCGGTAGACGATTCAAAGCTCATGCTGCGCATGTACGAGGTCATGTTGCGCGGAACGCCGGTGCTGTTGGCGGAAAACGGCCAGCAGGCCTTGGAACTCCTTGCCCACCATCCCGATGTGGATCTGGTGCTCCTGGACATCAACATGCCCGTCATGAGTGGCCTGGACTTTTTGGCGGCGCTGGGCCAGCAGGGGAAACTGCCGGGTTTACCCGTCATTGTGGTTTCCACCGACGGCGAGGAGGAGCAAATTCAGCGCGGTCTTGCTTGCGGTGCCGTCGCCTACCTCACCAAGCCCTTTGACGCGGAGCGACTGCGGGCAGCCATTGCCGCCCTGCCGGAAGGGGAATGAGCGACCAACCTGGTGGGTGGATGGCTGGGGGGGAATCCAGCAAGGAGCTGGTGGAAGAGCTCAAAGGCACCCTGGAAAAGGCCCGCGAACTGGTGCGAGAACTGGAGGCTAAGCTGGCCAGGGCCGGTGTGGCCGTGACCTCGGCTGGGGAGGGAGATTTGGCCCAACGCCTTGCTCGCACGGAAGCGGATGTGAAAGAGCTGGCCACACAGTTGGCCGCCTCCGAGCGGCAGATCTCTCGCCTCATGAACCTGTACGTGGCCACCTACCAGCTGCACGCCACCTTGACCCCGGAGGAGGTCCTGCAGACCATTGCCGAGATCGCCGTCAACCTGCTGGGCGCAGATGCCTTTGCGCTGATCCTCCGGCGGGATGGGGGGACGGGGTTTGAGGTGGCGCTGGCCCAAGGCCTCGCCTCAGGTCCCTACGCCGTTTTCTCCGGTCCTGAGTATCAGGGCGGAGATCCGGCGGTGGACGCCACCCTCGCCGACGGCATGTTGCGCCTGGCTCCCATCCCCAACTCGCCGGCGGTGGCGGTGGTGCCCCTAAAGGTGCAAGGGGAGATCGTGGGCGTGCTGGTGGTGCTCAAGCTCTTGCCGCACAAACCGGCGCTGCGCCCCGAGGACCGGGAGCTGTTGGATTTGCTCTCCGCCCACGCCGCCTCAGCACTGTTCGCCGCGCGGATCTTCGCCAGCAAAGACCGGCGACTACGAACCCTGGAGAGCCTCATCAAGCTGGCGCGAGGGGAGTAAGCGGCGGGCATGGGAGCTCAGGGCGCATCCCAGGGAATCTCCGGTAGCCTGCAGGATGTGGCGGTGGCCGACGTGCTGCAGTTTATTCACCTGGGGCGCCGCACGGGAATCCTTACCTTACAGCGGGGGGAGGAGCGAGCGACCATCGGGTTTTTTCGTGGCCGGATCATTTCCGCCCAGGCCTCAGGAGCACCGCGGCTGGGCGACCTGTTGCTGCGACAGGGGCTGGTGGACCGGCAACGCTTTGAGGCAGCCTTGGCGGCGGAACGACAGGCTCCAGCTCGACGCTCCCTGGGTCAAGTCTTGATTGCAGCGCATTTGGTGACGCCAGCGCAGCTCAGGGCGGTAGTGGAGGAGCAAATTCGCCGCGCTGTGGCCCAGGTGCTGGGATGGGAGACAGGGGAGTTTGAGTTCCTTCCCGACGACCTTTCACCCCTGGACGAAGTGACCCTGTACCCGGCGGATGTGATCCGCGAAGTGGAGGTGGACACCGCGGCTCTGCTCCAACAGGCCAGCGAGATCTTCCAACAAAAAAACCAGCAGGAGAGGATTTCCCCGGTGACGCCCCAGGCGCCGGAGATCCTCACCTCGGAGGACCTGGCGACGGTTTTGGAGCAGCTGGAAGGTTCTGATTCGCGGCCCTTGGTCCATGTCCTGACCCCCGATGATGGCCTCTTCGCCCGCCTGGGTCCGGCCCTCCGGGAAGAGGCCAAGGGGGTACGGCGGGTAAGCTTGGAGGACGCGCTGGAAAAGGGCGTCAACTTAGTGCTGCTCCTTGACGCCCGGCAGGGTATTTTGGGTGCCTCTGAGGTGGCCACGCTGCGCCGTAACCGTCCGGAAGTGCCCATTGTGGTCATGGCCGAAGCTGGGCAACCCGTGGCAGCTTTCCTGCGCGCCGGTGCCTCCATGGTGATCCCCCCGGAGATGGATGCCGCCGTGGCAGCGGTGGCCGCGCTGCGCGCCAGAAGCGTGGACACCCCGCCGTCCCGCGATCACCTGGCGCAGCTCACCCTGCAGCGGTTGCGCCAAAGCTTGGGCGATGTGCGCAGCGGGTTCGTGGCCACCTCCCTTGCCCTCAACCTCTTGCGCATCCTCTCCGAATCGGTGGCGCGGGCCGTATTGCTCCTGGTTAAAGAGCACGATCTCTCGGTGCTGGGAGCCTTTGGCCGTGATGCGGCGGGCCAGCTGCTGGCCCAGTCCAGCCGCGGCCTCCGCTTCCCCCTGGGGGAAGGGAGCTTGCTCGTTGAGGCGGTGCGCACGGGAGAGGTGGTGCGGGGTTCCCACGCTCAACTTCCCCCGCCTTTGCGTGAGGTTTTGGGCCCAGCGGCGCGGGATGAGGTGGTGGTGTTCCCCGTGCGCGGCGTGCAGCGGGTGCTGGCGCTGGTGGTGGCGGATAACGGGGATCGGGAGGCGGTGATCGCCGACTGGGAAATCGTGGAGCTGGCCGCCCAGCAGGCGGGGATGGCTTTTGAAAACGAGCTGCTGCGCCGCAAGCTGCTGGAGAAAGCCTCACCCACTGGCGAGGAAGGCCAGCGCCGTTGAACCAGCGGCCAGGACCCCGGCTGCCAGGTCATCGGCCACGATCCCCACTCCGCCGGGTAGACGCTCCGCTTGGCGGACGGGTGGGGGCTTGAGGACATCAAAGAGGCGAAAAAAAACGAAGTTTACCGCCAGCCAAACCGGTGTTGGGGGAACGCCAACCCAGGCTGAAAGCTGCAAGGTCCACCATTGCCCCACCACTTCGTCCAGGACCACCGCCCCCGGGTCGCGCTCCCCACGGCGCAGGGCTTCCCGCCCACAGAGCCACGGCGCCGCCGCGGTGAGGACCACCCCCAACGCCAGGGACAGGTCCGGGGCAGGAACGAGGAGGAAAAGGGCTAGGCCCGCCAGCGAACCGACGGTGGTCCCCGGGGCGGGGAGCACTTCTGCCAAAAAGCCCACGGTGGCCAGAGCCCGCGCCCACCAGCTCACGGTCTTTCCTGAAGTTCCTGCAAAAGGATCCGCGGCAAACCGCCAAAGTCGCCAGAGGACATGGCGACCACCACATCACCAGAGCGCAAAAGAGGCAGGATGGCCTCAGCCACCGCCTGCTCTTCCGGCACCACCACCGTGAGCACTCCTTGGCTTTCGAGGGCCTTCGCTAGGGCATCGCGATCCAAGAGCTCCTCCGGTTTCAGCCGGTGGCGATGGAACACCGGTGCCAACACCACCACATCGGCCAGGCCAAAAGCCTGTTGGTACCGGGGCAGGAACTCGGCTCGGCCAGCGGTGAGGGAGCGGGGCTCAAAGGCCACCACCAGGCGGCGGCCGGGGAATCGCTGGCGGGTCCCTTCCAGGGTCAACCGCACCGCCGTCGGGTGGTGGGCAAAGTCGTCCACCACCGTCACCCCGTCCACCTCGCCGAGGATTTCCAGCCGCCGGCGAACGCCGGGGAACGTGGCAAGCCCTGCTTGCAGGCGGTCCAGGTCCACGCCGCAGAGGTAACTTACCGCCACGGTGGCTAAGAGATTGGCCACATTGTGTCGGCCTACCAAAGGAACGGTCAGCTCCCATCGTTGGCCCGCCAGCTCCACCTGCGCCAGCAACTGGCCGCCCACCTGGCGGTAGCTTCGGCAGCGCACCTGGGCCTGGGGGTTTAGGCCGTACCAGAGGACCCTAGGGGCGGCCGTGACCACTTCCCTGGCTCCTGGATCGTCGGCGTTGGCTACCACGTACCCTTCACGCGCCACCTGTGCCACTCCGGCGCGAAACGCCGTCAGAATGGCATCCAACGATGGGTACAGGTCGCCGTGGTCAAACTCCACGTTATTGACCACGAAAACATGAGGCCAGTAGTGGAGAAATTTGGGCCCCTTGTCAAAAAAAGCGGTGTTGTACTCGTCCCCCTCCACCACGGTCCAGGGGGAACTTCCCAAACGCCACGGCTTTCCTCCCCGGGGAACGCCCCCGATGAAGGCGGTGGGGTCCAGGCCGGCAGTCGTCAACACGTGGGCCACCAGGGCGGTGGTGGTGGTTTTCCCGTGGGTGCCGGCCACCACCACCGTCTTGTGCCCTTGGCAGAAAAGCTCACCCAGCAACGCCGCCTGCGAGGTGTAGGGCATCCCCGCTCGCAAGACCGCCTGCACCTCGGGGTTGGTGACGGGCACGGCGTTGCCGATGACCACCGAGTGCTCCACGGCGGGCAGCTGTTCCGGGTCGAAGCCTAGCCGTACGGGGATCCTCAGCTCAGCGAGGATCTCCGAGGCCGGGGGGTACAACGCCGCATCCACCCCTGCCACGCGAAAGCCCCGTTGGCACAGGAGCCCCGCCAGAGCGGAGGTGGCCATGCCGCCAATGGGTAGCAGGTAGTAATGGCACGATTCTGGCATAACAGTTGCCCGCGTGGGCGGGCTTGGGTACTCTAGCACTTGCTGACCCCAATGGGTCAGCAGCCAGCCCAGGGAGGAAGATATGCGCCGATGGACCTTTTGCTTGCTCGCCACGGTGATGGCCGGAGTGGTGTGGGCGCAGGCCCCCACTGCTCCCTCAGACGCCAAGCCGGTGGCTGATATCCCGGAGAAGATCAAGGACTTTGGTGTGGTGACCAAAGGGGAAAAGATCCGCGCCGTGTTTGAGGTGCGCAACACGGGCAAGGCCACCTTGGAGGTCACGCAGGTGCGCCCGACCTGCGGGTGCACGGTGGCAGAGTTTGATCGCACCATCCCCCCAGGTGGGAAGGGTAAATTGGTGGCGGAGGTGGACACCACCGACTTCACCGGTCCCATTTCCAAGGCCGTGTTGGTGTACACCAACGACCCCGCCATGCCCGCCCTCACGGTGGTGGTGAAGGCGGACGTGCAGGCGTTCATCGATGTGGTGCCGCGGGGGTTTGTGCGCTTGAACGTCCTCCAGGGCGAGCCGGCGGAGGAAAAGGTGATCCTGGTGCCTTCCCAGCCGGTGGATTTCAAAGTCCTGGGAGTGGACACCGGAACAGCGCCGGTCACCGCCTCGTTCCGCAAACTGGAGGCGGGGGAGGCCATCCCAGGCCGGCACCAACCCCAGTGGGAGGTAAGCTTCAAACTGCCCGCCAATGCCCCGGTGGGGGTCTTTAGTCAAAAGGCAACGGTCAAGACCAATTTGGACAAGTCACCCACGGTGAACATTGCCCTCAACGGTGTGGTGCGGGCTATCGTCATGGTTTCGCCACCCACGGTGGACTTGGGGACGGTGCCGAACGATGCGCCGGTGGGTCGTGCCCTCATGGTGATCAACAACCGGCAAAACCACGATCTGCAGATTGCCAACGCCAAGGTCACCAGCGACCTCTTTACGGTGGAGGTGACGCCGCTCCAACCGGGACAGCGGTACCAGGTGGCGGTGACCCTCAAGGCGGGGGCCCCGAAGGGCACCCATAAGGCCTCCCTGGTCCTGGAGACCAACGACCCGGTATCCTCGCGCATTGAGGTCCCGGTGAACGTCACCGTGCAGTAGGCGTTCCCGCTCTGCCGCCCGAACCGAGCGCGCCTTGCTGGCGCGCTCTGGTTTTTGGTAGATTCCTTGCCAACGGGGTGGTTTGAGGGAAGCCGGTGAAAATCCGGCGCGGCCCCCGCCACTGTAACCGGGGACGGACGCTCACGAGAGCCACTGGGGCGTGCGGTGGAAGCTGGCGCCCTGGGAAGGCGAGCGGGCCGGAGGATCCGGAGCCAGGAGACCTGCCACCCCGAAAAGGCACGGGAGGTGCACCATGAGGCGTTGGTTTTGGTTTGTCTTAGCCCTTTTCCTACCCTTTGACCTTACCGCTCAAGCGCCCACCTTTCGCGAGACGGTGGTAGTGACCGCCGCCGGCGAGGAGGAACCCCTGGATCAGGTGGCCGCTGCCGTCACCGAGGTGGACCAGCGGGAACTGGCACGAAGCCTTGAGGCCTCCCTGGCGGCGGTGCTGCGCCGCAGCCCGGGGGTGGTGGTGCTGCGATCGGGACTGGATGGAGGCGTGACCTCCCTTTTCAGCCGCGGTACCAACTCCAACCAAACCCTGGTGCTGTTTGAAGGGGTTCGCCTCAACGACCCCTACTTCGGCGGCTACGACTGGAGCCTGCCCTTGACGACCGGCGTGGGAAAAGTGGAGTTGGTACGGGGACCCTTTTCCGCCCTTTACGGAGCCGACGCCCTGGGGGGGGTGGTACAGCTCTTGGCCCCGCAGGGTGCTGGGACCTCCTGGAGCCTCTTTGGGGAAGGGGGGAGCCAGGGGTGGCGACGATGGCAAGGCGGGTGGTCCACCACCGGGAAGGGTTGGGACCTGGCCCTGTGGGGAGTGGAGCGGAACGGCAGCGGCACCCTGGACAACGACGACTTTTGGGGGAAAGCGGTGACCTTCTCCGCTGGCTGGCGGCCACGCCCCAACTCGCGCCTTGGGCTTCTGGTCCGGGACTCCCGCAGCCGCACAGAAATCCCATTTTCCGGGGCCCAGGCCACCCCTCGTCGCTGGACTGCCGCCGGTGAACGGTTGGTGGCGGTGCCCTGGCGCATGGCCTTGCACCCCCACCTGCAGGTGGAGGGCCACCTGGCCCGTCTGACGGGGCAGCTCTCCTTCCGTGACCCGGATGACCCCTGGGGGTATACCGCTGCCGATTCGGACAAGGAGAGCCTCCAGGGGCGGCTCGTGTTCAAGGCGCGGGTAGGAACACACCGCCTGCAGTGGGGCGGGGAGTGGCGACAGGACGAGGTAACCGCCGGCTCCAGCTTCGGCCCGGACCTGCAGGAAAAAAAGCAGGGCACCCGTTCCCTGTTCCTCCAGGACCGGTGGGGTGTGGGCAAGGCCGGGGACCTCACGCTGGGGCTCCGCTGGGATCGCGCCGGCGCCTGGGAGCAGTGGTCCCCCCGCGTCAGCTGGGGGCTGCCGTTGGGCACGGGCCGCCTCTGGCTGGCGGCGGGAAGGGCCTTTCGCGCTCCTACCCTGGGGGAACGTTTCTACCCCTTTTCAGGAAACCCCGCGCTGCAACCCGAGCGCTCGGCCAGCCTGGAGCTGGGTACAAACCAAGTCTTGGCCGGTTCCTGGTTGGCCCAACTGGTCGCCTTCGCCAACCGGGTAGAAGACCTGGTGGACTTTGATTACACCACTTGGCGTTTTGCCAATTTGGCCGAAGCGCGGCAAAGGGGGGTGGAGCTTGCCCTGGAGCAGCGCCGCGAGGCGCAATTCCTGCGCCTGGCGGCCACCTATTGGATCACGGAGGACGACCAGGATCGGCCTTTGCTGCGGCGTCCCAAATGGTCGGGGAGCTGCACCTGGGGCGGGAGGTGGAGCTTCGGCGAAGGGGAGGTGAGCCTAGTGTATGTGGGCCGCCGCGCCGATTTGGATCCGGTGAGCTTGGCGCGGGTCCAGCAGGGCGGCTTTTTCACCGCCCAGGTGGCCGCGCGTATCCTCCTGGTAGATCCGTTGTCCCTCACCCTGCGGGTGGATAACCTGGCCGACCGCGCTTACCAGGAAGTGCGCGGCTTCCCAGCCCCGGGACGGCGGTTTTTCCTCGGCCTGAGCTTGGCCGGTGGCGCTCCCTAGCCGGGTTGTTCCGCCCGAGGGCAGCGTTTGACCTTTGCCCAGGCGGTTGTTAAACTCACCAACCGCCGCGAGGGTGAGAGCGGCGCGGGCGTTCAGCTGGAGGCCGCAGGGTGGATCTACCCAATTACTCTTTTCTCTTGGTCGTTGTTTGTTTTTGGCTGGCGTATTTCGTGGTAAAGCGCCAGCTGGTAGTCCCGGTTTTGGCCCTTCTGGAGGAACGTGAACGAAGGGTGGCTGCGGGCCGGGAAGCCTACACCCAAGCACGGGCCACGTTGGAGGAGGCGTTGCGGGCACGGGAGCGGGAATTGGCCCAAGCGGCGGCGGAGGCGCAGCGGGAACGGGCACGCCTGCGGGCGGAGGGGGAAGCCAAGCGCCGGGAGCTTCTGGAGGCGGCGCGCGCGGAAGGTCACCGCCGCCTGGCTCACTTCCAGGCGGAGCTTACCCAGCAAACCCAAGCGGTCCGCCAGCAGCTGCACCAGCAGACCCACCAGCTGGCCAAGGAGCTGGCCCAGCGCCTGCTCGGGAGGCCTTTGGCTTGATGCGGTTTAAGGTTGGCCTCCTGATGGCCCTGTGGGCCACCCCAGCCCTCGCAGCCGCCGGTGGCGGACCTGAGACGTTCTTGGGGATCCCCACGGTGGTGTGGAAGGTGGCCAACCTGGTGGTGTTTCTGACCATCCTGGGTTGGTTCTTGGCGCGCCCGCTGAGCCGTTTTTTCCACGCGCGAAGGGAGGAAATCGCCCGTCAACTCAGGGAGGCGGAGCGCTTGCGGGCGGAAGCCTCGGCTTTGCACCAGGAGATGTCCGCCAAACTGGCAGGCCTGCACGGGGAGATCGCAGCGCTCCAGGAGCGCCTGCGACGGGAGGGTGAGCGGGAGCGCCAGCTTCTGGTGGCCGAGGGGGAGCGGGAAGCGGCTCGGTTCCTGCGGCAGGTGGAGGAGGAGACGAAGCGCCGATTGGCGGCGGCGCGGGAGGAGCTGGCGCGGGAGGCGGCTCAAAGTGCGGCGCTGGTGGCCTGGGAGATTCTGGGCAAAGAGATCACCCCCGAGGACCGCGAGCGCATCTTTCGCGCCACGCTGGCGCGCCTCCAGCAGGGGGAACAGGTATGAGCCGGCGCATCGCCCGCCCCTATGCCCAGGCACTTTTTGCCGTCACCAAACCCGATGGCCCGCAAGCCTTGGAAAAGGCCCAAAAGGCCCTGGACCGCGCTGCCTGGGCTTTCAAGGAGCTTCCCCAGTTGATCCGAGCCTTTGAGCTGCCGACCCTGGCTGTGCGGCAAAAGCTTTCGCTGTTGCGGGAACTCTCCCGCCGGTTGGAGCTGCCGGTGAAGGTGGAGCGCCTGTTGGTGGCCCTACAAACCCACTACCGTCTGCGCTATCTGCCGTTGGTGGCGGAGGAGTTCACGGTCCTCTGTGACCGATTTTTTGGGCTCAGGCGAGGTCGCGTGTGGTTGCCGGCGGCGGTCGCACCGGAACAGCTTGCGGAGCTGGAGGGCACGTTGGCCCGTTTGGTGGGTACGGCGGTGAAGCTGGAGCAGGAGGAGCGACCGGAGCTGTTGGCGGGGTTTGTGGTGCGCCTGGGTAGCCTGGTCTTTGATGGATCCCTGCGGCGGCAGTTGGAGCGGTTTGCTGGGGGGAGTTTGCCCGAGGGAGGGCGTTATGCACGTGAAGTTAGGTGAGATCACGGATATCTTGCGCCGGCACCTGGAAGGGGTCGCCACCGGGGTGGAGGTGGCCGAGGTGGGAACGGTGGTTTCCGTGGGGGACGGCATTGCCCGGGTGTTCGGCTTGGATCGGGTCATGGCCGGGGAAATGGTGCAGTTCCCCCATGGCGTGTACGGTTTGGCCCTCAACTTGGAGGAGGACTCCGTGGGGTGTGTGCTGTTGGGCGAGTCCACCGCCATCAAGGAGGGGGATGAGGTTCGACGGACGGGCAAAATCCTCTCGGTGCCGGTGGGCCCCAGCTTGGTGGGTCGGGTAGTGAGCCCTCTGGGGGAACCTTTGGACGGCAAGGGGCCAGTGGCGGCGGCAGAGTTTTACCCCGTGGAACGGATCGCCCCCGGTGTGGTGCGGCGTCAACCGGTTAAAGAGCCCATGCAGACGGGGATCAAAGCCATTGACGCCATGATCCCCATCGGCCGTGGGCAGCGGGAGCTCATCATCGGTGACCGGCAGACGGGGAAGACCTCCTTGGCGGTGGACACCATCATCAACCAAAAGGGCAAGGGTGTGGTGTGCATTTACGTGGCCATTGGGCAAAAGCGCTCCACCGTCGCGCACGTGGTCAAGACCTTGGAGGACTACGGCGCTATGGAGCACACCATTGTGGTGGCGGCCACCGCCTCGGAGCCGGCCCCCCTGCAGTACTTGGCTCCCTACGCCGGCTGCGCCATGGGCGAGTATTTCCTGTACAACGGTCAGCACGCCCTGTGCGTGTACGATGACCTGTCCAAACACGCAGCGGCCTACCGCGAAATCTCCCTCCTCTTGCGACGTCCCCCTGGGCGGGAGGCGTTCCCGGGAGACGTGTTCTACCTCCACTCCCGCCTGTTGGAGCGCGCCGCCAAGCTGCGCGACGACCTGGGGGGTGGTTCGCTCACCGCCCTGCCGATCATTGAAACCCAAGCGGGGGATGTTTCGGCTTATATCCCCACCAACGTCATTTCCATTACGGACGGACAGATCTTCTTAGAGACGGACCTATTTTACGCCGGGGTGCGACCGGCGGTGAACGTGGGTATTTCCGTGTCGCGAGTCGGGGGTAATGCGCAGATCAAGGCCATGAAGAAGGTGGCTGGCACCTTGCGCCTGGAGCTGGCCCAGTACCGGGAGCTGGCGGCCTTTGCCCAGTTCGGTTCGGATCTGGACAAGGCAACCCAACGTCAGCTAGCCCGTGGCGAGCGGTTGGTGGAGCTGCTCAAGCAGGACCTCCACGACACCATGCCGGTGGAGCTGCAGGTGGTTTCGGTGTTTGCCGGCACCCGCGGGTTTTTGGACGGTCTTAAGGTGACAGCGGTGCGGCCCTTTGAGCGGTACCTCCACGATTACATCAAGCTGCACCACCCGCAGGTCCTGGAGACCATCGTGGCCACCGGCAAGTTGGAGGGGGCGGTGGAGGAGGAACTGCAGCGGGCGTGCAAGGACGCGGTGGCAGCCTTCCTGCGGGAGCACCCGGAGGCGGCCCTTGCCTAGTCGTCTGGACCTGCGCCGGCGCATTCGCTCGGTGAAGGCCACCGAGCAGATCACCAAGGCCATGAAGATGGTGGCTGCGGCCCGACTGCGTCGGTGGCAGGCCCGCATCCTGGAGGCCCGACCCTACGCGGAGGAGCTGGCCTTGGTGTTACGGCGGGTGGCGGCAAAGGTTCCCGAACGACGCCATCCGCTGTTGCAGGTGCGCCCGGAGGAACGGGTGGCTCTGGTGGTGGTCACGGGGGACAAGGGCCTGTGCGGGGCCTTCAACGCCAATGTCCTGCGGGAGGTGTCCACCATCCTTGAGCAACGCCGCTTTCCCGAGGTGGAGCTGACGCTGGTGGGGCGGAAGGGCTTGGAGTACTTCCGCCACAAGGGGATTCCTCTGGCTTCCCAGCACTTGGAGTTGATGGGCCGGCTCACCCCTGAGGGGGCCTACGCGTTGTCACGCGAGCTGCGGGAAACGTTTGAGAGCGGGCGGGTGGATGCGGTGTACGTGGTGTACACCCATTTCAAGAGCCTGCTCCAGCAACGGGTGCAGGTGGAAAAGTTGTTGCCCATTGAGCGGGAGCAATTGGGCGGCGAAAACGGCGAGGCGAGCGTCCTCTTTGAACCCACTCCGCAGGCCATCCTCCACGCGCTGCTGCCTCGCCACGTGGATTTCCAGGTGTGGCGGATCCTCCTGGATTCCGTTACGGCGGAGCATGCGGCGCGGATGGTGGCCATGGACGCAGCTTCCAAGAACGCGTCGGAGATGATCGATCGCCTGACCCTTACCTACAACCGGGTGCGGCAGGCGACCATTACCAAGGAGCTCATTGAAATCGTGTCTGGGGCCGCGGCGTTGGGCGGCCGGTAGGAGCAGGTTATGGCAGAGCAGGTGGTGGGACGTGTGGTACAGGTGATTGGACCGGTGGTGGATGTGGAGTTCCCGGAAGAGCACCTTCCCCCCATTTACCAGGCCATTGAGGTACGGGACCGATCGGACGTGGGGGAAATCCGCGTGGTGGCCGAGGTGGCGCAGCATCTGGGGGAAAACCGGGTTCGGTGCGTGTCCATGCACCCCACCGACGGGTTGGTGCGGGGGATGAAGGCCTACGATTTGGGTGGACCCATTTCCATGCCGGTGGGGCGGGAGACCCTCGGGCGCGTGCTCAACGTGGTGGGCGAGCCGGTGGATGAGCGAGGTCCGGTGGAGACCAAGGAGCGTTGGCCCATTCACCGCGAAGCCCCCTCCTTTGAAGAACAGTCCACCACCATTGAGATGTTTGAAACGGGCATCAAGGTCATTGACCTCCTGGAACCCTACTCAAAGGGTGGGAAAACTGGCCTTTTTGGTGGCGCCGGTGTGGGCAAAACCGTGCTGATCATGGAGCTGATCAACAACGTGGCCCTGCAGCACGGTGGGTTCTCGGTGTTTGCCGGTGTGGGGGAGCGGACCCGCGAGGGAAACGACCTGTGGTTGGAGATGCAGGAGTCGGGTGTCATTGACCCATCGGATTGGCGGAAATCCAAAGCGGCACTGATCTACGGGCAAATGACGGAACCACCGGGGGCGCGGCTGCGGGTGGGTTTGTCCGGTTTGACGGTGGCCGAGTACTTCCGTGACGTGGAAGAGCAGGACGTGCTGTTGTTCATTGACAACATCTTCCGTTTCACCCAGGCGGGCTCGGAGGTGTCGGCCCTCCTGGGCCGAATGCCCTCGGCGGTGGGGTACCAGCCCAACCTGGCCACGGAGATGGGGGAGCTGCAGGAGCGGATCACCTCCACCAAGAAGGGGTCCATCACCTCGGTGCAAGCCATTTACGTCCCGGCGGACGACCTCACCGATCCCGCCCCCGCCACCACCTTTGCTCACTTGGATGCCACCACGGTGCTTTCCCGGCAAATTGCTGAACTGGGTATTTACCCTGCCGTGGATCCCCTGGCCTCCACCTCGCGCATTTTGGACCCCCATGTGGTGGGGGAGGAGCACTACCGCGTGGCCCGCGAGGTCCAGCGGGTGCTGCAAAAGTACAAGGAGCTGCAGGACATCATTGCCATTTTGGGGATTGATGAGCTGTCGGAGGAGGACAAGCTGGTGGTGGCGCGCGCGCGCAAGATCCAGCGCTTCCTCTCTCAGCCGTTCCACGTGGCCGAGCAGTTCACAGGCTTGAAGGGTAAGTACGTACCCATCGCGGAAACGGTGCGCGGCTTCCGCATGATCGTGGAGGGAGAACTGGATCACATTCCAGAGCAGGCGTTCTACATGAAGGGCACCATTGACGAGGTGCTGGAACACGCCGAACGGTTGAAGGCTGAGGTGGCGTAAATGGCGGAAAAGCTCCGCCTGAAAGTGGTGACCCCCACGCGGGTGGTGGTGGACGCCCTGGTCGATGAGGTGCAGCTGCCCGGGATGCTGGGGGTTTTGGGGATCTTGCCCGGCCACGCTCCCCTCGTGGCCTCCCTTTCCATTGGTGAGCTGATGTACCGCCACGGCTTGCGGGAGTCCTATTTGGCCATCCAGTGGGGCTTTGCCGAGGTGGGTCCCGATGCGGTGACGGTGTTGGCAGAGGTGGCGGAACGACCGGAAGAAATTGACGTGCAGGCGGCCCAGGAGGCGCGGCGACGAGCCGAGGAAGCCCTGCGTTTGGCCAGCGGGGAAGAGTTTGCCCATCACAAGACGGTCCTCGAGGCGGCCGTGACGCGCCTCAAGGTTGCTGCCCGCCGTTAGGTGGGGGTCAGGGGTTCCCGTGGAGGGTCCGTGGAGCTTTGAGGTCTTCTGGCGTTGGTTGTTGGGCCACGCCAACTGTATCTTGCGCGCCGGAACACCCGAGGTGGCCATTTACGACGACGAGGACCTCCACTGGCACATCGCCGCTGAGGAGCAGGAGGGTTTCTTCCTGGTGCAGGTGTTGCGGGGGAAGCGGCCGATGGCGGAGCTGTGGGTCGCTCCTGACCAGGTGAGCTACGTTCAGGCAAGCCCTGGGGATGCGGAGGGTGAGTTCATCTTTGAGCTCATCTCGGAGACGGAGCGCGACCGTTTTGCCGCCTACGTGTTTGTCCTCAGCCACGGCTTTACCCCCCACGAGGATGGCGCTCGCCAACGAATCCACTGAGGTCACCGCCTGGGTGTGGTCGGATCTGGACCGCTGGGAACCGCCCCATCCCGTGGCCCGGGCCTTGATCCGCGGCCAGCTTCCCTGGCCGGCCCCAGGAGAACCGCTGCCCCAAGCCCGTTCCCCAGAACTGGCCGAGGTCTTGGCCGTGGCCAACCGCCGGTGGGGGAACCCCGTGGAGTCAGAGCTGGAGCAATGGTTGGCCGGAGCTGCGGTGGTGGTGGCCGGTCAGCAGCCGGGCCTGTGGGGGGGGCCCCTGTTAAGCCTGGTGAAGGTCTGTGCGGTGGCGGCGGAAGTGGCACGGTTCAAAGCCCTGGGAAAACCCGCGGTGGGCTTTTTTTGGCTGGAAACGCGGGACGATGATCTGCCGGAAATGGGCTGGGGCCGGGTGGTGGTGGGGGGCGAGGTCCACGAGGTGAAGGAAAGCTGGCTTTCGGGACAACGCTGCGCCTTTGCTGCTGACCTTTCCCCCCGTTCCGGCGAGGTTCTCACCGCCTTGGCGGATCAGCTTCCCGCTGCGGGCCAGCCAGCCTTGAACCTTGCGCTCCACTGCTTTGCCGCCGGGCAGCCCCTGGGGGAGGCCTGCGCCCGCTTCCTGGCTTCGGTGGTGCGCGGGCTGGGGGTAGTCCTGGTGGACGCCAGCCTTCCCGCCCTCGCTCAGGCGGCTGCGCCTGCGGCGTTGCGAGTTTTGCACCGCCTTCCGGCGGCATGGCAAGCCCTTCACCAGCGGGCGCAGGAACTGCACGCGCTGCACCTCCCCCCACCCCTGCGCCTAGCCCCGCCGCAGCTCCCCCTTTTTCACCTGGATGGTGCGGTGAGGCGGCGCCTAGCCGTGGCGCGGCTCCAGGAGGTGGTGGAGCGACTGGCCCAGGAGCCCCACCTCTTTTCCCCCAACGTGTGGTTGCGCCCCCTCTTCCAGGATGCAGTGTTGGGCACCTCCTTGGCCATCCTGGGGAGCGCCGAGCTGGCCTACCACTGGCAGTCCCAGGACCTCTGGCACGTTGCCGGGGTCACCAGGCCGCAGTGGAAGCTGCGCCCTCACGTCACCGTGGTGGGCCCGGGGGAGCGCCGCTGGGCGCACCAACTGGGGCTCGCGCCGGAGGAGGTGCTGTTCCCACGCCTGCCCCGGCGGCTGCTGGAGGGACAAGCCTTGCAGCGACGGTGGACGCGGTGGCAGGAACGCCACCTCCGGGAGTTCTGCGCCTTGGCCCAGGGGCTGGGCCATCAGCTGCCGAATCTGAAGGGCGATTTGGCGGCCACCGAGCAACGATTGCGGGCCACCCTTGGGTGGTTGGGGGGGCGGCTGCAGCACCGCTTGGAAGAACGCAGCCAAGTGAGCATTCACCGCTTTGTGCGGTTGCGCCACGCCCTGCGTCCCCAAGGCCAGGCCCAGGAGCGTGCCCTGTCGGTGCTGGCCCCCCTGCTCAGCTTAGGCTTGGAGTTTCCGGCCAACCTGGTCAAAGCCCTCGGTGAGCTTCCCGATCCCCCCACGGGAATGGCCTTGCTCTACTGGCGCGCCGGTGGCCGTTGGTAGCCGGCGCACCGGCAGCAAAAGAGCCAGCCCTGGGTGCCACTCATTGCGCGTGAAAAATTTAGCGAGGGAGCGGACGGGGTAACCCCTAAGGTAGCTCCACCGGCGCCTTTTTTTCCCGGTGGTCGTGCTTGAAAGCCCCCCAGTCCACTGCCGTGTGGTGGTCTTTGCCGTCGTGGCAGCGGTTGCACATCCCCGGGCTGGGGAGGACAAGGCCAGCCGCCACTGCCTTGTCGCGGTGGATCATCACCGGGATCGGCCAGTACTTGGAGCCTGGGCCGTGACAGGCCTCGCATTGCACCCCTTCCAGGACGCCATCTGCGCTGGTGGCGTGGCAGGCCAAGCAGGTGGGGAAAAAGTTAGGCGCCGCTTTGGCCGTCCGCGTAGCCTCGGCGTGGGCCGACTGGCTCCAGGTTTCAAACTCGGGACGGTGGCAGGGTGCGCACTTCTCCACGCCGATGTAGGTGGGCGGATCGCTGGGCGCCATGCCCCCCAGTAGCGCGACCGCCAACGCCCAGAGAGGCAAAGCTTTCATGGCGCAGGCATTGTAGCATCCTAGAACCGTTGCCTCATATCCCTTGGGTGGGTCCTCAGATTTTGTCCTCACCAGCTGCCAATGAGCAGGATCCCAGGGCGCAGGATGTGGCCCAGCCACGGGGCACGGCTCCGGGCCCCCGGAACCAGATCCCGGGTGATCCCTTTTCTGCTAGGCTTTCCAAGTGTTGGTGATGGCGCCGGCCGAGCTGGTGGCCTTTGGAACCCACCCGGACGACGTGGAGCTGGGGTGCGGTGCTACCCTGGCCGCTTTTGTCGCCTCGGGAGGCTCGGCAGTCATCGTGGACCTTACCGGTGGGGAGCGCGCCTCCCGTGGCAGTGCAGCCACCCGCTGGCAGGAAGCGCAGGCGGCAGCGGCGGTGTTGGGCGTGCCCCGGTATTGCCTCAAGCTGCCGGATACCGGCCTTCAGGCCTGTTCCGCGCGGCAGCGGCGTGCCGTGGTGGCGCTGCTACGCCAGCTGCGCCCCGCATTCCTGCTCATTCCCCATCCGGCGGACCCTCACCCTGACCACCGCGAAGCCAGCCTGCTCCTCCAAGGGGTGGCCTTTCTGGCTGCGGTGAAGGGCTTTGCCCCGGAGGTGGGGGAGCCCCACAGGCCGCAGCTCATCCTGGCCTACCCAGGGCCTCGGCAGCTGGGGGAACCCCCTTTGGTTGTGGAGGTGACGGCGAGTTATGCCAGAAAGCTGGACGCTCTGGCCTGCTATGGCTCGCAGTTCGCCCCATCTGCCGGGCCGCCGACCCACTTGGCCAGTGGTTACTTTCTCCCCGCGGTGGAGGGCCGTGACCGCGCCTATGGGAACCTGATCGGTGCTGAGCGGGGGGAGGGTTTTTTCCCCCTTTCCCCCATCAACGCCTCGGCCCTTCGTGGTTTTCTCGCACGGGTGGTATGCGCATCGGCGTAACCTGTTACCCCACCGTAGGGGGCTCGGGAGTGGTGGCCACTGAGCTGGGCCTGGCCATGGCCCGTCGCGGGCATCAGGTGCACTTCATCTGCTACGCCTTGCCCTACCGGCTGGGGCGGGTGCCCGCCGGGGTGACCTTTCACGAGGTCACCTTTCCCTCGTACCCCCTGTTCCAGCACCCGCCCTACTCGCTGGCTTTGGCCTCCCATATGGCCGACGTGGCCGCCCACCACAACCTGGAAGTGTTGCATGTCCATTACGCCATCCCCCATGCGGTCTCTGCGCTCTTGGCCAAGGAGATCATGGGTGGAGGGCCCAAGTTGGTGGTAACCCTTCACGGGACCGACATCACCGTGGTGGGCGCCGATCCTGCATTCCTGCCGGTGGTCCGCTGGGCCTTGGACAGGGCTGAGGCGGTCACAGCGGTGTCCCAGGCGTTAGCCCAGGAAACCCGGGAGGTGATCGGCACGGGGCGGGAGATCCTGGTGATCCCCAACTTTGTGGACCTTACCCGCTGTGATCCGACCCTTCAGGCAGCCTACCGGAAACGTCTTTCCCCGGACGGGGCACCGGTGTTGGTGCACGCCTCCAACTTTCGCCCGGTGAAGCGGGTGTTGGATGTGGTGGAGGTGTTCCGCTTGGTGCACCACCACACCCCCTGTCATCTGGCCATGATCGGGGACGGTCCCGAGCGGCCGGCGGCGGAGCGGGCGGTGCGGGAAGCGGGTCTTGCCTCCTGGGTGGATTTTTTGGGGAACATCTCGCCTGTGGAAGGCGCTCTGGGTGCGGGAGACGTCTTCCTGCTGCCGTCCCAGGAGGAGTCGTTTGGCTTGGCGGCGTTGGAGGCCATGGCCTGTGGGGTTCCGGTGGTGGCCTCCCGGGTGGGGGGACTACCCGAGCTGGTGGATGAGGGGCGAGGGGGCTTCCTCTTGGACTGCGGGGATGTGGTGGGTATGGCCAGAAAAGTTTTGCAGCTTTTGCAATCTCCCCGCGAGCTGCAGCGGCAAAAAAAGCTGGCACGGCAACGGGCGAGCCTGTTCGCCCAAGAACCCATCGTGGACCGTTACGAGACCCTGTACCGCCAACTCCTCTCCGCTCCTTGACAACCGGCCAAGACCTTGCCCAGAATGAAATCAGGCAAACGGGAACAAACCCTAGCCAAGGAGGAGAGCATGGCCAGCGTAGCGGAAGCAGCGGTGGGCAAGGCGGATTTGGGAAAGCGTTTGATCGCCGCTCTCATTGACGGCATTTTGGCCGCCGGCGTGAGCTTGATCCCTTTCGTCGGGGGCATTCTTGGCGGTCTCTACATCCTGCTGCGGGATGGCTTGGAGCTGGAGTTTATGGACCGTCGCTCCATTGGCAAAAAGCTCATGAAGCTGCGGCCGGTGCGCCTGAACGGCCAGGCCATGGACCCCATCACCTCGGTGAAGCGCAATTTGCCCCTCTGTGTGGGAGCGGTAGGGAGCATCTTCTGGGTGATCCCCATTTTGGGCTGGATCGTGGCGGTGCTCTTCGGCGTCATTGGCTTGGTCATTGCCATGGTGGAGCTGGTGCTGGTACTCACTGACCCTGAGGGTCGCCGGATGGGCGACAAGTTAGGGGAAACCAAGGTGGTGGAGGTGGCCGACTAAAAAAGGTGGGCCTCGCCCACCTTCTTAGCCTTTCCCACAGCGGCAGCTACGGCTTAACCCACCCGGCTTCCCAAGGTTGGGTCAGACCCACGCAGCTATTCCACGGCGCCTGGGAAGCCTTAAAGGTCACCTGACCGGTAAGGGCTCCCGTGGAGGTGCCGCTGCTGGTCACGGTTCCGGAAACCGTCCACGCTACGGTGAGCACCTTAGTGGAGCCATCAAAGTAGTCGTGGGTGAGGGCGAGGGAAAAAGTATTTTGGCTATCCAAGGCCACCGCGGTTTGATTTGGCCCCAAATCCAGGGTATAGGGTACCCCTCCGCAGTCCACCATCCCCGTGGCCTGGAAGCCCAACACCCCACCTGAGGTGAGCTGAAAGCTAAGCCCCCCGGTCACCACGCCGGCGCTGGCGAAAAACCCGCCGTAGGTCCCGCGGGAGCGGTCCACCAGGGTTTGGGTGCGCATTTCAATGGTGGAGGGGTCGTTGCTGGCATTATCCAGCCGCGAGCCAAAGGCCAAGATCTTGCCAGTGCCAGAAACCACGGTAATGCGCAACCGTTGGTTGGCCCCTGGGCCACCCAGTTGGTTCAAGATGCTGCCCCGCTGCTCCACCGCGTAGGGCTGCACGTTGAAGGTTTGGCTGGCCAACACCACGCCGTTGCCGTCCACCCGTTGGACTTGGATGGAGCAGGA
The DNA here is from genome assembly GCA_025060245.1 of Thermoanaerobaculum sp. Taxonomy (GTDB): domain Bacteria; phylum Acidobacteriota; class Thermoanaerobaculia; order Thermoanaerobaculales; family Thermoanaerobaculaceae; genus Thermoanaerobaculum. The sequence continues at coordinate 38,429 of JANXCP010000007.1, forward strand.
ATTTCCCGTTACCTCAACCCAGCCCACGTTGGTGCGAAAGGCGGAGCTCTCCTCCACCCCCTGGATGTCCGTAGTTTGGCCGGCGGCCAGAGCAGCAGCTGCTGGCAACCCAGCAAAGAACTGGCCGGTGGTGGCGGTACCCGCCACGGTGTAGATCCGTGAGGTGACCAACACCTCCCGATCCGCCATCACCCGTAGGGCACCAAAGGCGTTGTCCTTGTTGAACAGGGTCCGAATGATGTCCACGAACTCCCGCGTCTCCCCGGGGTTGATGGTGATCCTTCGGGACTCCGCCGGCCAGGTGTTGGTGCTGCCCCGGGGCAGAAAGAACAGGTCCACGGTGGCCACGGCGTTGCCCAAGGGCTGGGAAATCCATACGTCGGTCCGCCATTGGGAACCCAACTGCCCGGGTCCGTGCCCAACGGAGGGGATCCAAACGTCGGTTCCAGGGCTCACGGCGCCAGCGCTGGCGGCCAGCAACAGCATGCAAACCCATGAGGCGCTCAACCGCTTCATCGTTTCCTCCTTACAGGCCCACGGCTTGGTAGGCTAAAGGAAAAATTGGTCCGGGGCAAGTGATGGGGAGCACCGGTGAGGTGGTGCCGAAGGCCGGACTCGAACCGGCACGGCTTGCGCCACACGCCCCTCAAACGTGCGCGTCTACCACTTCCGCCACTTCGGCACGGACCATACGCACCCTACTGGGGAGCTGGCGGAGGCGCCGGGGTTGCCGCAGGCGCTTTCGTTTGCTGCAGCTCCTTCACCACCGAACGACCCCGTTGGCCGGACAGCACGGCCAAGCCAATGCACAGCGCCACGAACAAGACGAACGAACCCGTGGTGAGCTTGTGCAAGAGGGTGGTGGAGCCGCGCGGCCCAAAGGCCACCTGAGAGCTTCCTCCGCCGAAGGCCGCCGCCACATCCGACCCACGACCCTGCTGCAGCAAGACCACGAGGATCAGGAACAGGCAAACCACCACGTACAGGATCAGCAGTAGCGTATACACAAACTCACCCCTCGCCCCCCTGCTGCGGGGCAGCCTGAATGATAGCCCAAAAGGCGGTGGCGTCAAGGCTCGCTCCTCCCACCAACGCCCCTGCCACCCCGGGCGTGTGCAGGATCTCCGCCGCGTTCTCCGGTTTGACGCTCCCCCCGTAGATCACCGCCACCTCCCCCTTTCCTTGTTCGCGCATATAGGCTTGAATGAACTGGTGTGCCTGCTGAATTTGCTCCGGTGACGCGTTGTGACCGGTACCAATGGCCCAAACCGGCTCGTAGGCCACCACAACAGCCGTGGGAGCCAACACCTCCAGGGGGTGCAGCTGCCTCTGCAACACTTCAAAGGTCTCGCCCCGCTGCCGCTCCTCCAGGGTCTCCCCCACGCAAAAGATCACCCTAAGGCCGGCCTCCTGCGCGGCCTTGGCGCGAGCGGCGGCGGTGCCATCGGTTTCGCCAAAGTGTTGCCGACGTTCGGAGTGCCCCACCACCACCCACCCCACGCCCAGCTGCACCAACAGCCACGGCGACACCTCGCCGGTGAACGCTCCCTGCTGGTGCCAGTGGCAGTTCTGCGCGCCCACCTGCACTTGGGAGCCAGCGCACAGCATCACCGCTTGGGGCAGCAAAGGGTAGGGAGGGCAAAGGACGATTTGGTGCGGCAAGCTTTCGCAGCGGGGAAGAAGGGCCTCGCAATAGCTCACCAGGTGCTCGCTGGAGCCGTGCATCTTCCAGTTGGCGGCCAGGATCACCTCACCCCTCCAAGGCCTCCAGGCCGGGTAGGCGGTAGCCGGCGAGAAATTCCAGGGAAGCACCACCGCCGGTGGACACGTGAGAGATCTGCTCCGCCACACCTGCCAGGTGCACTGCCTCCACGCTTTCCCCACCTCCCACCACGGTGAAGGCCTGGCTTTTTGCCAGCGCTCGGGCAATGCCCAGGGTGCCGGTGGCAAAGGGCTGCTTCTCAAACACCCCAGCCGGGCCGTTCCAAAACACCGTGCCACGGCTCAGCTGCGCGGTGATGGTGGTCAAAGTCTGCGGGCCAATATCCACGATCATGGCCTCGGGGGGAACCTCTTCTACCCCCACCGTGCGTCCTCTTGCAGCTTCCAGGCTCTCTGCCACCACCACGTCCTGCGGCAACAGCACCCTGCAGCCACGTTGCTGCCCCTGGCGGAGGATCTCCTGGGCCTTGTCCACCAGGTCCGGCTCCACCAGCGACCGCCCCACTCCCAACCCTTGGGCCAAGAGAAAGGTATTGGCCAACCCCCCCACCAGGCACAGCACGTCGGCTTTGCCTGCCAGGGCCTCCAAGGTCTCCAGCTTGCCGGAGATCTTGGCACCGCCAGCGATGACCACCAACGGCCGCTCCGGCTCATCCCGCACCCGGGAAAGGGCGGATACCTCCGCCAGCATGAGGGGTCCCGCAGCTTTTTCGGCGAAAAACTGCGCCACCCCGTAGGTGGAGGCGTGAGCGCGGTGGGCCGTGCCAAAGGCGTCGTTGACGTACACCTCGGCCAGGGCCGCCAGTTCCCTGGCAAAGGCGGGGTCGTTCGCCTCCTCTTCCGGGTGAAAGCGCAGGTTTTCTAACAGCACCACTTGCCCGGCAACCGCCTCTGCCACTGCCTGCTTGGCTGCCGGGCCGATGACGTCTGGGACAAACTGCACGTTCACACCTGCGTGGGCGGCCAACACCGGGGCCACCGGCGCCAGGGTGTAACGGGGGTCCGGTCCACCCTTGGGACGCCCCAAATGGGAGCAGGCGATGACCACAGCCCCCCGTTGCACCAGCTGCCGCACCGTGGGTGCGGCGGCGCGAATACGCGCGTCATCCGCCACCTTCCCGTCTTTCAACGGCACGTTTAGGTCCAGGCGCAACAACACCCGCCGGCCCTCTACCTTGAGCTCGCTGATGCTGCGCAGCATCGCTACCCCCGGGCAAAGAGCTTGGCCACGTCCACACACCGTGCGGCGTAGGCCCACTCGTTGTCATACCAGGCCAAGACCTTGCCCATGCGGTCACCCACCACCAGGCAAGCCGGGGCGTCCACCGTGGCCGAAACGGTGGTGCCGCGGAAGTCAATGGAGACCAGCTCTTCCTCACAGACGGCCAAGATCCCCCGCAGCTCCCCCTGGGCGGCCTTGCGGAAGGCGTCCAACATCTCCTCACGGGTGAAAGTTCGCTGGGCCACGAAGGTGAAGTCCACCAACGAGACGTCCTGAGTGGGAACCCGCACCGCCAGGCCATCCAGTTTCCCCTTGAGCTCCGGGAACACCTCCGCCATGGCCCGGGCCGCACCGGTGGAGG
>JANXCP010000080.1 GCA_025060245.1 Thermoanaerobaculum sp.
CCAACCCAAAATCGCTCTGGATGTGCTCTTTGGCCGAGAAAGGGCCGAAAAGCAAGGGAGGCAAAGATGAAGAGTCTAAGGTTCGTTTGTGTTCTGTGCTTGGTCCTCGTTCCCGCCCTCCTTCACGCCCAGGACCTGGAAGAACGGGTGCGGCAGCTGGAGGCGCAGGTCCAAGCCTTGCAGCAGCAAATCCAAACCCTGCAAGGGACCGCTGACCCCCAGCGCCTCGCGGAGCTGGAGCGGCAGTTGGCCATCCTGGGCGAGGAGCTGCAGCGGCTCCGCCTGGGGGAGCTGGGGGAGGCCATGGCAGCGCCCAAGGCAATCGGGCTCGCACCGGCGGCGGCGAAAGTTTATGCCGCCAAACCGGGGGTCAGCCTGGGCGGCTACGGCGAGATGCTCTACCAGAACTTTGCCGCCACGCGGCAGGACGGCCGCCCCTCCGGAAGGGTGGACCTGGCCGACGCGTACCGGGCGGTGCTGTACACCGGCTTCAAGTTTGATGAGGCTTGGATCTTCAACTCCGAGTTGGAGGTTGAGCACGCCCATACGGGGAAAGGCGGCGCGGTGGAGCTGGAGTTTGCCTACCTGGACCACTTGGCCTCCCCGGCGGTGAACCTGCGGCTGGGGGTGGTTCTGGTGCCCCTGGGTCTGGTGAACGAGCTCCACGAGCCCACCACGTTTTTCCCGGCCCGACGGGCGGAAACGGAAACCCGCATCATCCCCAGCACCTGGTGGGAGCTGGGCATTGGGGCGTTCGGTGACGTGGGACCGTTCAGCTACCGCACTTACATCCTCACCGGTTTAGATGCCAGCAAGTTCACCGCCGCTGGCTTGCGCGGTGGCCGCCAAGCGGCGGCTCTGGCAAAGGCCGAGAGCTTGGCCTGGGTGGGTCGGCTGGACTGGACCGAAAGGCCCGAGCTTCTGGCCGGTGTGGGCGTGTACCTCGGCGAGGCAGGACAAGACTTGAAAACCACCGCGGGCAAGAACTTGCGCGTACCCACCCGCATCCTGGAAGCCCACGCCCAGTACAAACCTGGGCGCTGGACGCTGCGGGGCCTTTGGGCAGAGGCGAGGGTCGGGGAGGCAGGTGAGCTGAACCGCCGTTTAGCCCTTTCCGGGACTTCCGCTGTCGGCCGTCGGCTGGCCGGGGGGTACCTGGAGGTGGCCTACGACCTCCTCCCGGCGGAAAAACCGGTCCTGGCGCCCTTCCTGCGCTACGAGGTGATCAATACCCAAGCCGCCGTGCCCGCCGGCTACCGCGCCCATCCGGCCAACGACCAGAAGCTGCTCACCCTGGGCTTGGCCTACCAACCCATCCCCCAGCTCATCTTTAAGTTGGACGCCCAGAGGGTGCGCAATGGCGCGGCAACCGGCGTGAACCAGTGGAACTTGGCGTTGGGTTATGTGTTCTAAGCCCCTGGCTGGGAAAGTTCTGACCTGGGGGGGAGCTCTGCTCCTCCCCTGCCTGGTGGCCGCGAGCCTGCAGGCGCGGGTCCTCCAGACCCCCGAGCAGGCCCTGCAGTTGGCCTTTCCCGGTTGCACCCTTGAGCAACGGACCCTCTACCTCACCGCGGAGCAGAAATCGGCCCTCAAGGCGCAGGGGTTTGACTCGGTGCCGGGTTTGGTGACGCAGTACCGCGTGTACCGCGGGGAAGAGTTGGTGGCCTTTGCCTACTGGGACACCCACCGGGTGCGCACGCTACCCCAAACCCTCCTGGTGATTTTGGACCCCCAGGGGGCTGTCTTGCGAGTGGAGCTTTTGGCCTTTGCCGAACCTCCCGACTACCTCCCGCGGGAGGGGTGGTACCGACACATGGTGGGCACCTCCCTCCAGCGCCCGCCGAAGGTGGGGGACACGGTGCCACCGGTGGCCGGTGCTACCCTCACCGCCCACGCCACCACCGCCGCGGTGCGCCGCATCCTCGCCCTCCACCAGGTGGTTGCCCGATGAACGGCGCCAGACGCTCTTTTCTGACCCTGGCGGAGGTGGTGGCCTTTGCCGCCGTGCAACTGGCCGCCGGCGGGACGGGGATGGTCCTCGCCTACCTGCGCCTGCAGCCCGCATCCCCGGACCCTTTCACCGCCGTTCCCGCCTCCTGGGCCCTTTGGCAGCACCTGCACGTGTTGGTGGTGCCGTTCCTCACCTTTTTCCTCGGCGTCCTATGGGTCCGCCACGTCCTCCCCTCCTGGTGCGCCAGACGGCCCCGGCGAAGGACCGGTGTGAGCCTGGCGGTTTTGGCAGCTGTGATGGTGCTCTCGGGTTACGCCCTGCAGGTGAGCGTGGAGGAAGGATGGCGCCAGCTTTTGCGCTGGTTGCACCTGGTGGCCGGTGTGCTCTGGCTCATCACGAGCTTGCTCCACCTGCTGGGGCCGCGGGTCCCCCAGGGCTGGCAAACCGCCAACGGGCGAACCGGCGTTTGCCCACCTGCACCAGCACCTCTGACCCCGCCGCGCAGGGGAGCGCCAGGAACGGATCGGCCACCGTCTGCCCATCCAACCTCACCCCACCTTGAGTGATGAGACGGCGTGCCTCGGCGTGGGAGGAAGCCAACCCCGAGGCGACCAGGAGCTTGCTGAGGAGCTGGGTTTGTCCGGCGGGTAGCGTGACCTCCTGCACCTCTTCTGGCACTTCCCGTCGTTGGTGCACGCGCCGAAAGTGCTCTTCCGCTGCCTTTGCGGCGGCCTCCCCATGGAAGTCGCGGGTGATGGCCCGGGCAAGCTGAAACTTCACTTCCATGGGGTGTTCGCCCCCGGCTTGAACTCGCTCCTTGAGGGTCGCCAGATCGCCAGGGGAGAGGTCGGTGAGCAGCTCCCAGTACAGCCACATGAGCTCGTCGGAAATGGACATGAGCTTGCCAAACATCTCCTCGGGGGGGTCCTCCACCGCCACGTAGTTACCCAGGGACTTGGACATCTTTTCCACCCCGTCCAAGCCGGGAAGGAGGGGCAAGGTCATGACAATTTGCGGCGGCAAGCCCACCTTCTCCATCAGGTCTCGCCCCACCAGGAGGTTGAAGAGCTGGTCAGTGCCCCCCAGCTCCACATCCGCCCGCAACGCCACCGAGTCGTACGCTTGCGCCACCGGGTAGAGCAGCTCGTGCAGGGCAATGGGTTGCCCGGCTGCCAGCCGCTTGGCAAAATCGTCCCGCTCCAGCATTTGCGCCACCGTAACCTTCGCCGTGAGGCGAATCCAATCTTCGGAAGTTAGCGCCGCCAGCCAGCGAGAGTTGAACTCAACCACCGTCTCCTGCGCATCCAAGAGCTTGAAGATTTGCCTCTTGTAGGTCTCCGCGTTGGCCAACACCTGCTCGCGGGAAAGCTGCGGGCGGGTGGCCTTTTTCCCCGTGGGATCACCGATCATGCCAGTGAAGTCCCCAATGAGGAACACCACCCTGTGGCCGAGGAGCTGAAAGTGGCGCATCTTGCGGATCACCACCGTGTGCCCCAGGTGCAGGTCGGGGGCCGAGGGGTCAAACCCCACCTTCACCACCAACCCCCGCCCTTCCCCCTGGGCCTGGGCCAACCGGGCTTCCAGGTCCTCTGGCCGGACCACATCCACGCACCCCTTTAGAAGCAGGTCCATTTGCTCCTTCACCGAAACCAACCTGCACCTCCCTACGAGCGCCGCGCCCCCCGCCCTTGGTCGGCGGGACCAAAGCCAAAACGGGCAAGGGCCTTGTAACCAGGCAGCGAGTTCACCAGTTGCCGGACCGCGCTGGCCTCGGGAGCACGCCACATGGTGCTGGCCAAGGGGGGCAGGAACACCGCCAGAGCCCGCCGCATCACCCCTTGCGCCGCAGAGCCGAAAAACTGCTGGGTGAGCCGCTCCCAGGCCTGGCGGACGTCCTCGGCGGTGATCATGCGCGCCGTATCCCACGCCCCTGCCAGGGCTTCGTCTTGGCTTTGCACCGTCCCTTCCCCCGCTAGGCCAAACACCAGCAGCAGGAAGCCGGCCAAGGACTGCACGTTCACCTCCGCCCCTTGCGCCTGCAGGCGTTGGCTCAAGGCCTGGGCCGCCACCAATCCCGCCAGGTCACCCGGGAGCTCAACCACTGCCACCACTTCCGCTGGTCCCTCTGCCGCCTGCCACCACAGCCCCGTCTGCAGGGAGGGGAGTCGCCGCACCTCCCCCGCGGGCAGGCTGGCGAGGAACTTCTCCGCCGCTTCCCCCAGCTCCTCCCCGCCTTCGGGGAGCGCCAACGCCACCGCCACGTTTTCTCCCCGCACCACCCCCTCCAACCCGCAGGCAGCCAACGCGCGACTCCGCGCTCGCCCGGTGGTTGTGCCCCGCCAACCTGTCACCTGCGCTACCAGGGATTCCAGGATCTCCACCAGCTCCTCACTGCTCCCCACCACCCCCACCGCAGCCGTCCCCACGCCGGCCGCCACCTGACTGGGCAAGCCCTGTTGGCTGGCAAGCACGGCCAGCTGCATGGCCAGGCCGCGAGCCGCCTCGCTCTCCACACCGCCAAAGCCCACCGCCAGGATGCCCACCTCTGCCGGTATTTCCCGCAGGACCAGCACCGCGCCGTTGGCCAGGGTGGCCACCTCGTGAAAGCTGCCGCGACGTTCCCGCTGCCAAACCTCCCCTTGGCCGATGTAGGCCAACAGGCTCTGCCGCAACAGTTCCTCCACTGCCGCAGGAGCAGGGGTGAGGGGAAGGAAGGCCGGCCCCAGGGGTCTTCCCCAACCTAACCGCTCCACCACCTTCACCGCAAACTCCCGCGGGTTAACCGCCCACCCGTTCACCTCCCGCCGTTGCAGAAGAAAAAATGGCGCTAGCTCACCTTCCGCCACCGGTGCTGCCAGCTGCTGACGGGAGGCCCGTGCCAGGTTAAAGGCTTGGTACGGCTTGTCACCCCGGTGTTCCAAGGTCAGCTGCGGACACACCTCCCGCTCTACCCGTACCGGCCCGCTAAAACCCAGCTGCCGGAACCGCCGATCCAGGACGAAGGCGGCGGCGGGTGCCAGCTCAAAGCGGGGATCCCAAGGGGGCGGTAAAGGAAAGCTGAGACGAAAGCCTTCCACCTCCCGCCGATGGAAGGTGACGCTGCCATCCACCGTCCCGCACGGCGCCCGGGGCGGGGGAGCGTAGGGCACCGCCTCCAGGTGGTGCAGGCACGCCGAGAGCTCCCGCGCGGGCACCGGCCCAAGGAACACCACGGCGCGGCTGGCGGGCAACACCTGCAGGCGCTCCGCCAACAACAGGGGGGCCTGGAGCGCGGGGGCACTGGCCACGAAGGCCAACCCCCCCGTCCAGCCGGAGGGCTCCCAGCCGGGCGGGCCCTGCTCCAGATCGCCTGTCACCCAGGCGGCCACCACCTCGCTGTCACCCCCAGGAAGCTCCACCACGGCCCAAGGTAAACCCTGGGAGGTACGCCCTTGAGTCACCGCCTGCGGCCACAGGGGCCAGGTCCCCAGGAGCACGGGCAAGCTCAGGAGCCAGCGCCGTCCCACGGCGGCTATCATACCGTTGGTGGTCCGGATCCTTTCCCTGCCCGTGCTGCTGGCTTCCTGGCTGTGGGCCTTGGGGAGCTGGGCGCTGTTTTGGGTTTTCTTGCCGGTGAGCCAGGGGCTGGCCACCTGGGCGGCGGGAGGAGAGTTCATCGGCCTGTCCCTGGCCCCGTGGACGCAACCCTGGGCGTTGGTCAACCAGCCTTCCCCCGGTTTTGCCGCCACCAACACCGCCCTTTGGTCCTACTGGTTGCCCCCTTTCCTGTGGGCTGTGGCGGTGGCCCTGGTGCTCCCCCAACTTCCCCCGGGCAGCTCCTTACACCGGCACCTCCTGCTGCTCCAGGGGGCGGCCGGGGCGGCCTTCCTCGGGCTCGGCTGGTTGCCGGGCCTGGGAATGGAGGACGGGCTCCTGGCCGGCTTAGCACGTTTTTTCCACCAGGACCCCCACCTCTGGCGGTGGGGAACGGCGCTGTTGGCTGTCCTGCTCCTGCGCCCGGTGACCGTGGCCCTTTGCTCCTACCTTTGGTACGGCCGTAGGGGACCCACCCCCCGGCGGCGCATGGTGGCGGTGGGGTTGCACCTGGCAATTCCCGCCGGCTTGTGGGTCGTGCTGGTGGTCCTTACCGCTCCCCGACTCCCCCTCGCTTCCCTGGGGCCCTTTGCTTTGGTGGCGGTGGGGACGGTGGCTTGGGCAGCCTTTGGCAAGCCCCCTCACCCCCGCCGGGGACGGGAGTTTTTCCCTCGGCGGCTGTGGCTTGCCTTGGCCTGGGTGCTTTTGGCGGTGATGCCCCTGGGGACAGCGGCGTTGCCGGTGGAGGGCCGTGCCAAGGGGTACCTATGGGGCCAGGAACGCATGACCTCCAACGTGCGCCGGGAGATCCACCGCCTTAGGCTGCCCCTTTTCCCCGCAACACCGCCGGCAAGGTCTTGGCCAGGATCTTGAGATCGAGCGCTAAGGACCAGGAGTCAATGTAAGCCAGGTCCAAAGCCATCCACTGGCGGAAGGAAAGCTCCGTGCGCCCGGACACCTGCCACAGGCAGGTGAGCCCCGGCTTCATGGCCAGTCGCCGCCGTTGCCAAGGTTCGTACCGCGCCACCTCTTCGGGCAGTGGCGGCCGGGGGCCCACCAGGGACATATCCCCTTTGAGCACGTTCCACAGTTGCGGCAGCTCATCCAGGGAAAACCTGCGCAACCACCGGCCCACCCGGGTCACCCGGGGATCGTTGGGGGCCTTAAACACCGGTCCATCCATGACGTTCAGGTGGGCCAAATGGGGTTTCAGCTCCTCTGCCCCCTCCACCATGGTGCGCAACTTGTAGAGCACGAACCTTCGGCCCCGCAGCCCGCACCGCTGCTGGCGGAAGAACACCGGACCCGGCGAGTCCAGCTTGACCGCCAAGGCCAAAAGTGGGAGCAGTGGGGCAAAAAGGGCCAAGCCGAGGCCGGCCACGGTGACGTCCATGACCCGCTTAAAGAACAGGGGCAACGGCGAAATGGGCGAGGGTGCCAAGGTCAAAAGCGCCTGATCCCCCAGCGGCTCCACCTCCACCCGTGGCTTCAGGTGGGGGAAGGGCGACAGGACCACCCGCACCCGCAACCCCATTTCCTGACAGCGGGCAAAGGTGTTCTCCAACTTGCCCAATTGGGACAGGGGCAAGGCCACCATGACCTCATCCACCACCGTTTCCTGCACAAATTCCGGCAGCCTGTGCACCTCGGTGACCACCGGCAACCCCCGCACCGGGCTCCTGGCCCCTGCCTCAAGGCCCACGAAACCCAGCAGGCGGAATCCCCAGGCCTGGTGCTGCTGCAGCAGCCGGGCCAACCGCGCCGCTGCCTGCGAGGTCCCCACGATGACCACCACCCGCTCGGGACCCAAGAGCAGCTTGCGGCCCAAAGCGGTTTTCCGCTCCACCAGGCGGGAGACCGAAAGGAGCGCACCGTTGAGCAAGCCAAAGAGCAACAGGAACGGGCGGGAGATGAACTGCAGGCGGAACAGGTAACCCACCGCTGCCAACACCATCACGCCCAAGGCCACCGTGCGCCAGGCCGCCGCCACCTCCCGGCCCAGGGAAACCCGCAACCCCGGCAGCCCCGCGGGAAATGCCAGGGAAAGCCCAGCCCACAGGGGTAACACCAGGGCTAAAAGGGGCAGGTACTGAGCCAACGGGTACAACCCGGTGGGAAAGAGCTGTGGCAGCAACAGGGGAAGCAGGTGGGAGCGCAGCTGGTGGGCCAGCAGGAAGGCCAGGGTGGCGAGCAGACTGTCCCAAAGCACCCTGCGGTAGGCGATTAGCTTGGCGCTTTCCCGCAGCACATCCCCTCCAAGAGCGCCTCGTAGGCCTCTGCCACTTGATCCCACCGATAGTGGTGCGCCACCCGGGCTCGGGCAGCCTGACGGAGGGGCTCCAACTCGTCCCGGTGGTGCAGCACGTAGCGCAGCTGCTGGGCAAGGGTTGGGGTGCCGGTCCAGGAAAAGCCTAACCCCGCACCCCCCACCACCTCGCGGTTTTCCCGGTTCAGCAAGAACACCACCACCTGTCCCGCCCCCATGGCCTCCACCAGCGCCGGGTGCGTCCCCCCCACCTCCGTGGCGTGAATATACGCCAGGGCGTGGACCATGAGCTCTCGGTACCCCTGGCCGTAGATGGGGCCGGTGAGCACCACCCGCCGGTCCTGGTTGGCCAGGGCTTCCACCTTGCGTGTGAGGGCCCGGGCGTAGGGCGCTCCCCCCACCATCACGAGCGGGACCGTGCCAGGCACCCCGCGGTAAGCCTCCACCACTCGGTCCGGGTTGTTCTCCGGCTCAAAACGGGAGACGTACAGGAAGTAGTTTCTTGGAGAAAGCCCCCACCGGCTCAACGTTTCCTCCCCGGTGGGCCAGGGCAGGTCGCCTCCGTAGGGGATCATGGCCGACTCGCACCGCCACACCCGGCGGTAGTAGCGCTGCACCGCCCGAGCGTCGGTGACCAGGCGATCCGCCCAGCGGGCTGCCAAACCCTCACAGAGCAGGTAGTACCGCCGACCTAGCCAGTTCCATTTGCGCCGTTTGCGCTCCAGCCCGTCCACGTTCACCGCCACCGGTAACCCCTTGGCGTGCAGCAGCGGGATTAACGGCGCGTTGGCGGCGTTGCACAGGAGCACCGCATCGTACTCCTTCCTCGGCAGGTGGAGAACGGACCACAGGGTGTGGCTTAGGGTCTCCAGGTGTTTCTGCCGCAGGCAGGGGAGCACCACCACCCTCATGCCCAAGTACTCGGCCAGCCCCGGGGGAACCAGGTGGCGGCGGGCGTAGACGGTCACCTGGTGGCCCCGCTGCACCAGGCGCTGCCCCAGCTCCTCGGCAAAAGTTTCAAACCCGCCGTAACGTGCGGGAACCCCGCGCGTCCCTAGGATCACCAGACGCACCCCTGGTACCTCCGCGTCTGCCAACCCGGGAAAAACCACTTGGCCATGGCCCACCCGCTGACCCGGGCGCGGGCGGCGTTTGCCTTTCCCCGCTGGCGATAGAAGCGGAAAAGCCGCAGTACCTGGGCCAGGCCGGTAAGGGAAGAGCGCTCCACCAACAGGCAGGCCGCCACCACCAAAAGGTCCCGCAGCAGCCAAAAGGGAAAGCAGGCCACATGCCAGCGCCAATCGGCGTTGGCCAAGCGTAGGAGGAAGCGGTTCTTTACGGAGTGCTGGTTGACGAGGGCGTCCTTTCCGCGTCCCTGCTCCGGTTTCAGACCCCGTGCGTGGACGCCGCGGGCGGAGGGCCAAAACAGGCACCGCCAGCCCCGCCGTTGCAGCCGCCAAGCCAGGTCTGCGTCCTCACGGTAGGCGAAAAAGCCCTCATCAAACACTTCCCCCCCGGGGTACGCCACATCCTCCAGGGCCTCCCTCCGGTAGAGGGCGCAGGCACCGGAAGCCCCAAAGACCCAGGCCGGTTTCAGCCAACGACGGTGCAGCGCCTTCCCAGCCCCCCGGTCCAGGTGCCTGCCGCTGGCCTGGACGACCATGCCCGCTGAATCCACGATGGCGGTTTCTACCAGCTGCGCGCCCTCGCCCCGCATGAGCAGGCCGCAGGCCGCTCCCACTCGCTGGTCTTGGCCGACGACCCCAACCAACTGGGCGAGAAAGCCCGGCAAGAGCCGGCAGTCGGGGTTTAGGGAGAGTACCCAGGGCGTTGACAAGTGGCGCAGTGCCAGGTTGGCGGCGGCGGAAAACCCCTTGTTCTCCTCCAGCGGGAGGATGTGGAGGGGAAGCCGCTGGAGAAAAGCTTGGGCCACGTACAGGGTGCTGTCGGCGGAGCGGTTGTCCACCAGCACCACCTGCTCCACCCATTCGCCCTGTTGGCATAGGCCTTCCAGCGCCGCGGCCAGGGTCGTGGCGTGGTTGTGCGTGACCAGGAACACCCCCACCCTCACCGCTCCACCTCCAGCTTGTCCAACACCACCGTCCCCTCCCCGGGGGCGAGGAAGCGCAACTCCAGCCAGTGGCGGCCGGGGCCAGGGGCGGAAAGCCGCAGGGTCCCCTTCCCCGCCCCACCCAAGGGAACACAGGTGGGCGTTCCTTGATCCCAGGCGTAGCACAAGCTGCCCAAGCGCACGTCCTTGCCTTCCGCCCAGCCGTGGAGCAGGAGCGGCCCTGGGGAGGTCAGGTGCAGGGGAACCC
>JANXCP010000081.1 GCA_025060245.1 Thermoanaerobaculum sp.
AAAGTAACCCGCCCGCAGGGGTAGCCAAGTTAGGAAGGTGGCGTGGTTACATCCCGGAAGCCATGACCGAGCTGCTGGTCACCGCCCAGCATCGCTTTTTGGGGTTATTCCCTCACCCTGACGACGAATCCCTGGGGGCCGGGATCCTCCTCCAGCGGGCGGCCAGGGTGGGAGCGGCGGTGTTGCCGCTTTTTCTCACCTCTGGGGAAGGGAACTCTTGGCCGCAGAGGGTGTTGGACCGCAAGCTTAAATTGGAGGCCCACGACCGCGTCCGATTTGCCCTCCGCCGACAAGGGGAAGTCCAGCGGGCTTTGGAAACCCTGGGCATTAGCCCCTGTGCGGCTCAATTCTTGCGCTGGCCCGACACCCAGCTCACCCAGCTCCTGCTGCACGGGGGTGAGGAACTGGTTGACCGGCTTACACAAGAGGTGGAACGCTTCCAACCCACCCATCTCATCGCCCCGGTGCTGGCCGACCACCACCCCGACCACTCCGCCACGGCGGTGCTGGCTTTTGCCCTTGGCCAGCGCTTCCCCCAGCTGCGGCTTTTGGGCTACGCCACCCATGCCCACTTGGCACCCCAGCAAGAGCTGGCAGTCCTCTCGGGTAGCCCCCACGAGGTGAGCACGAAGTATCGCGCCATTCAGTGTCACACCAGCCAGCTGGTCTTTCGCCGCCGGTTTCACCTCCAATTTGCCACTGCTCGCGAGGTCTTTTACCCCCTCACAGCCCGTGAGAACCGCCAGCGGCTAGAGGCACGCCTCGCCGAGGGCAAACTGGACCTTTACTTTACCCCACGCCTGTCCTGGCGATGCGGCCGCACCCCTTGCCTATGGCTGGTAACCATGGACGAGACCTTGACGGGCCTGAGGTTACCCCTGGTCCAAAAATCCCGGTGGTGGCAGCCACGGGTGGGTCCCTGGCAAACGGTCTTGGAACTTCCCAAGGCGAGCCCATGGGTCTTGGTGAAGGTATCGCGTCCTTTCCTGCTCTACGACGAAGCCGGCTTTGTCTTGGCGGAACAGGCTCAGGCCCTGGGTTAGACTTGAGCGGGTTGACGGTGCGAGCCAGAGGCCCAGGGCCGAAGGGGTCCATCTTCCGCTACCCGCGGCGGGGCCGCCGCGAGCTGGCCGGGAGGACCACCAAGATCCTCAGCGCGCTACACTTGGCGGCAGAGCTGTTGGAGCGGGCGCTCACGCCTGAGCATGCCGGTTGGATTGCCCTGGTTACCCTCACCGCTGGCCAAGGCTTTGGGTTTAACCGCGCCTTCCTCCTCCGGCGTTCCAATGGTCAGCTGGAAGGATGGCTGGGGGTAGGTCCGCGCAGCCCGGAAGAGGCGGGCCGGTTGTGGCATGAACTGCGCTCCCGTGGGGACAACCCATTGGCCCGTCTGCGCACCCTGCAGCCGGAGGTCATCGCCCAGGAACGAGCCCGACTGTCCGATCTGCTACACGCCTTGGCCACGCCGGTGGAGGAAACGTGCGGGCGATGGACCCGCGGCTTTCTGGCGCGCCGGGATGTTCAGGATCCCTGTGTGAAGCACTGGGTGGCAACGCTGCAATCCCCCGTGCTGTTGGTGGTTCCGTTGGTCCGCCAAGGGGCCTTTTGGGGGGTACTGTTGGCCGACAACTTTGTCACCCACGCCCCCATCACCGCACCGCTCCTGGAAGGCGCCCAAGCCCTGTGCCACAACCTGCAGGTGGCCTTGGAGCGCACCGAACTTTGGGCCAGTTTTCAGGCCGAACAAGAGGCACGACGTCGAGCGGAAAACGCCCTGCTGCTGGTGGAGACCGCCCGCGCCCTTGCTCACGACATCAAAAACCCCCTCACCGCCGCCGCCGGACTGCTGCAGCACCTGCTGCAGCACCCACCGCCCACCGCCGAGGCCTGGGAACGCTGGGGGCGGCGGGTCGCCGAGGGGCTTTCACGAGTGGAACAACAGGTCAACCAACTCGTGCGTGAGCTGGCCAGTCGCGGACAGGGAATGGAACTCACGTCCGTAGATGTGGGCGAGCTGGTGCAACGGCTCGTCGCCTCCTGGCAGCCGCTCGCTGAGAGCCGGCAGGTGGCCCTGCATTTTGCGCCCTCACCCTACCCCGTGAGGGTTTGGGCCGATCCTCGCTACCTGGAGCGCTGCGTTGAGAACCTACTGAGCAACGCCATCAAGGCTGTAGGCCTGGGCGGGGAGGTGCGGGTGACTGTGGTGGAGGAGGAGGATCGCGTGCGAATCTCGGTGGCGGATAACGGGCACCCCTTGCCGCAAACGCTACGGGCCAACCCCTTCGGTGGTGGCCCTGGGCAAGGCGGAGGGCCTGGGGAGGGTCTCGCTTCCGTCCGCCGCCTCACGGAGGCCATGGGAGGGCACGTGGAGTATGATGAGAGCGAGCCGGGCTGGGTGAGGTTTTCTGTCACTTTAGGGAGGAGCCCATGAAGCGGGTGCTGTTCGTGGACGATGACGAGGCCATCCTGGAGCTTTACCGCCAAGTCTTTCAAAGGGCGGGTTACCAGGTCAGCACCTGCACCACCATGGAGGCTGCCCGCCGACACCTGGAGCAAACCGGGGCCGACGCGGTGGTGTTGGACATTCGCCTGGCTGAGGGCCTGGGCTTGGCCCTGCTGCGCGAGCTCAAGGCTCGGGATCCCAAACTGCCGGTGATCTTAGCCACCGCCTACGCCCGCTACCAGGACGACTTTTCCTCCTGGTTAGCCGATGAGTACGTGGTCAAGTCCGCCGACCTGGCGGAGCTCAAGCGGGCCCTTCACCGCTGCTTAGGAGAGGCGCCATGATCCCGATTATCATGGCCGGTGGGTTTGGCACCCGGATCAGGCCCCTGTCAGCTAACATCCCGAAACCGTTGCTTCCCGTGGTGAACCGCCCAATCCTTGAGCTGGTCTTGGAAAACCTGCGCCAGCACGGGATGCGGGAGGCCATCCTGCTCACCTACCATGAGCCGGCGAAAATCCGGCAAGCCTTGGGCGACGGATCGCGGTTCGGGATGAAGCTCACCTTCTACCAGGCGGAGCAAGACTACGGCACCGCCGGGGCAGTGGCTCATGGGGCACAGTTGGTGCCATCAGACCGCTACCTGGTTCTTTCCGGCGACGTGGTGTGCGACTTTGACCTGAGTGCTATCCTGCGCTTTCACGAGGCGAAAAAGGCAAAGGTCACCATTACCCTGACGCGGGTGGCCAACCCGCTGCAATTTGGCATCGTCATCGTAGACGGCGATTTCCGCATCCGCCGGTTCCTGGAAAAACCCACTTGGGGGGAAGTCTTCTCCGACACGGTCAACACCGGGGTGTACGTATTGCAGGCGGAAGTCCTCAAGGAGGTGCCTCTGGATGAGCCCTACGACTTCTCCCGCGACCTATTCCCGCGGCTTTTGCAGGCCAACGTTCCCCTGTACGGTTGCGTGGTCCAGGGGTACTGGCGGGATATTGGGGATCCCGAGAGCTACCTGGAGGTGCACCAGGACTTTTTCGCCGGCACCCTTCGTTTGATCCCCGCGGGGACCCTGCGCCAGGTGGGAGGCCGGCCCTACTGGGCGGAGGGCTCGGTGGAGGTGGCCTCTTCGGCGGAGGTCCGGGGCACGGTGGTCCTGGGGGAAGGGTGCCGGGTGGGGGAGGGGGCACGTCTGGAGGATGTGGTGTTGGGACCGCAGGTGGAGGTGGGTGAGGGGGCAGAGGTGCGCCGGTCTGTGGTTTGGACCGGCAGCCGCTTAGGTGCTGGAACCCGCCTGGAGCGGGCAGTGGTTGGGGCCGGTGTGCAAACCGGCGAGCACGTGGTGATCGAGCAGGGGGCCATCGTCGCTGATGCCACGGTGCTGGGTCGTGGTGTGCGGGTGAAAGAGGGGGTCAAGATTTGGCCCTCCAAGGTGGTGGAAGACCACGCCGTGGTGCACTCCAACTTGGTGTACGCCGAGCGGTGGCGCACCTCCGCCTTTGAAGAAGGGGCGGTCACCGGACTGACCAACTTGGAGCTTACCCCAGAGGTGGCAGCCCGACTGGGCGCGGCCTACGGCACGCTTCTGGCACCGGGGAGCACGATCCTCACCGCCCGCGACGGTCACCCTGCCTCGCGCATGCTGCGGCGCGCCTTTGTGGGAGGCGTGGGTTCTACGGGAGTACACGTGGTGGATTTGGGGCTCATGCCCGTCCCCGTCTTGCGCTACAAACTCAAGGGTTTTGGGGAAAAGGGTGGGGTGTCTTTCCAGCAGGTCCAGCTGGTGCGAGGGATGACCTCCATTCGCTTTTTTGACGAGCACGGCGTGGATATCTCCACTGCCTTTGCCAAATCCGTGGAACGGGTGTTCCTGCGCGAGGAATTTCGCCGGGTTCGCCATCAGGAAATTGGCCTCATCTTTGAGCAGCCAAGGGTGTTGGACCTCTACGCGGAAGCTTACCTCAAAGCCCTCGGTGAGGGACCCCTGTCGCAACGCTACCGACTGGTGGTGGATTATGCCCACTCGGCGGCGGTGGTGATCTTGCCTCGCCTGTTGGCCGAGCTGGGGTGTGACGTGGTGACGCTGAATGCCCATACAGAGCGGGAAGAGGCCCTGCTACCCGCGGACATCCCCAAGGCGCTGGAGCGACTGGCTGCGATTGTGAAAGCGTTGGAAGCCCACATGGGGGTGTTCCTTTACCCCGATGGAGAAAAACTGGTGGTGTTGGATGACCAAGGACGTATCTGGCAAGGAATGGAGTTGGTGAGCCTCTTCATCGCCCTGCTGGTAGCGCAACGGCCCGCGGGGGGTGAAGTGGTGCTCCCGGCTTTTGCCCCTTCCACCTTTGCCCGCACCCTGGAAGCGGCGAACATCCGCGTCCGCGAGACCCTCTCGGCCCCCCGGGCGCTGATTGAAGCCTCCCGGCAAAAAGGGGTGATCTTTGCCTCGGCAGGCGACGGTGACTTCATTTTCCCGGTTCTGCACTGCGCTCCCGATGCCCTTTTCGCCGTTGGCTCCTTTATCAAGGCCGCCAGCGAGGTCGGGGAACCGCTGAGCGAGCTGGCCAAGCGGGCTCCCAAGACCAACGTGGCTCACTGGAGCATCCCCTGTCCGGTGGAAAAGAAAGGCCGCATCATGCGCCAGGTGGTGGATCGGTGTGCCGGGCTTGACATGTCGTTCTTGGAAGGAGTGAAGGTAACCCGAGACGAGGGTTGGGTTCTTTTGCGCCCCGATCGTCTGCGGCCGGCGTTACACGTGCATGCCGAGGGGCCCACACAGCAGGCCGCCCACCAAATGGCCGCCGCCTTCGCCGCGCAGGTGGAAGAGCTGGTGCGACAAGACTGATGGCCAAGGTCACCTTTCTGTGGCACCTGCACCAGCCCCGTTACCGCACCGCCGACGGCAAGGTCCATGCCCCGTGGGTCCTGCTCCACGCTGCCGGTGAGTACCTCACCCTGGCCTACGCGCTGCGGGAAACCGCCGTGGGGGGGCAGGTCATCAATCTCACCCCGGTCTTTCTAGAGCAGCTTTTGGCCTACGCGGAGGGACGGGCCAAAGACCCCATGCTTGCGGCTCTAGCCACTCCGGCGGGGGAGATCACTCCAGGGGCCCTGGAAGAGCTGCTGCGTTGGGCCTTCCTTCTCCATTCCCGGCAGTGGGCACGCGTGCCTCGCTTGCGCAGCCTGGCGGAGCAGGTCAAGGGGGCTGGCAGCGAGGAACTCCCGTCGCGCCTGGGCAAACAGCACATCACCGACCTGCAAGTGCTGGCGGTGTTGGCCTATGCCGCGCCCAACGCCCGTTGGGAGCCCCTCATCGCCGAACTGGTAGAAAAGAAGAGCGGATACACGCAAGAGGAGCGGGAACAACTGGTGCAGTGGCTGGCCAACTGCCCCGGCAAGCTCATCGAGCTCTACCGCGCCTTGGCGGCATCGGGGGTGGAGGTGTCCACTTCGCCCTTCGCCCATCCCCTCCTACCGCTGCTCCTGGACACCCGCGTGGCCACCGCCTCCGTCAAACTTCCAGCACGGGGCTTTCCCGCGTTCTCGTCGTTGGAGGATGCCACTGCCCACATTCAGAAGGCCCAGCAGTTCATGGCAGATCTGGGCTTTACCGTGCACGGCTTTTGGCCGCCGGAAGGGGCCCTTTCGGAGGAAGCCGTAGCCCTCTACGGCCAGCACGGGGTGACCTGGTTGGCTACCGACGAAGGCATCCTGGCAGCCTCTCTGGGTCATGCGGTGTCCGGTGAAACCGGCTTGGCCGCGGAGCTGGCCTACCCTTGGCGGCTTCGCGGCGAAGGACCGGCCCTGTTCTTCCGCCATCGGGGCCTTTCCGATTACATTGGCTTTCGCGCCCAAGAGCTGCCGGAATCCGAGGCAGCCCAGGAATTCGTCGCCGGTCTCACCTATGCCCTGCGCCAGCTGCCGCCCGATGGGGGGCTTTTGGTGGCCTTGGACGGGGAAAACCCCTGGACTTCGTTCCCCGAAGGGGGAGTGCGTTTTCTCACGCGGCTGGGCGAGCTTCTGAAGCTTTCCGGTGACCTGCGCCTGGTTACCCTCCACCAACGAGTGATAGAGGAACCGCCGAGAACCCTGGCCCGGCTCCACCCCGGTTCGTGGATTGGTGCCTCCTTTGCCACCTGGATTGGCCACGAGGAAAAGTGCAAGGGTTGGGAGCTTTTGGCCCGTTGCCGGCAAGCGGGGGCTCACCACGGGGGGGATTCTTGGCTGGTGGCCCAGGGCAGTGACTGGTGGTGGTGGTTTGGCGACGATAACCCCACGGTCCTGGCCCCGCTTTACGACCAACTCTTCCGCCAGCATTTGGCCGACGCCCTGGTGGCAGCAGGGCGCGAGGTGTTGGCCGAGCTCGCGGTACCCGTGCGAGGGGGTGAACTGCGCACGAGAGTGCCCCTCTCTCGCACTTGGCCCCCTCCGGTCCTGGATGGCCGAACCACCACCTACTTTGAATGGGCTGTGGCCCATTGGTTGGAGGCGGCGGGGCTACGCTTGGCGCTGCGGGCGGATGGAGAGAGCCTTTGGTTGCGCGTGGAGTCTGCCGAAGGGGAGCGGGTACCCCTGCCGGTGAAGGTGACCCTGGCCTCTGGCTCGAACGTGGTACGCTACGTGCTCCCCGCCGACCGGCCAGGCTGGTGCGCGGTGGGGAAGATCATGGAGGCGGCGTTGCCGCTTCCCCGGGGGGAGGTGCTGATGGTGGTGGAAACGCCCAACCTTCGCCTTCCTCCCTGGGGCTCCTATCGGCTGGAGCTGGTGGAGGTGGATGAGCCATGAAACAACTTGTGCTGCGAGAGGGGGTGAGGAAGGAGCATGCCTGAGCTACGTTTTGACCCCATTCGCCGGCGTTGGTCCATCATCGCCACGGAACGCAAGTTCCGCCCGCATGAGTTTGCCCAGCCACAGCCCGAGACCTCCACGGCGAATGGTTGCCCCTTTGAGTACGGCCAGGAGCATGCCACGCCTCCGGAAATCCTCGTCTTGGGCCGTCCCCACCCCGAGCCCAACACCCCCGGATGGCAGGTGCGTGTGGTCCCCAACAAGTTCCCCGCCCTGCGGATTGAGGGTGAGCTCACCCGGGAAGGGGTGGGGATTTTTGATCGGGTGAACGGGATTGGCGCCCATGAGGTCATCGTTGAAACACCCGATCACCACCGGGAGGTGGCCGACCGCTCTGCCGAGGAGATTCGCTTGATGTTGCAGGCGTGGCGTGAACGTTTGGCCGACTTGCGCCGCGACATTCGCATTCGTTATGTGTTGCTATTCAAAAACAAAGGCCGGGATGCCGGGGCCTCCCTCCCCCACCCCCATTGTCAGCTCATTGCCACCCCCATCATCCCTACCGTGGTGGTGGAGGAGCTCAACGTGGCGCGCGCCCACTGGGCACACAAAGAGCGCTGCATCTTCTGCGACCTCATCCGGCAGGAAAAGGCCTTTGGCGAACGCGTGGCACTGGAAACCGAGCACTTCATCCTCATTGAACCCTTTGCCGCCTCCTTCCCCTTTGAAACCTGGATCCTACCGAAGAAACACTGCCACGATTTCGCCCTCGCCTCCGACACCCTGCTCTTGGAGCTGGGCAAGGTAATGCGGGATTTCTTGCGAAGGATTCGCCAACTCTTGGCAGATCCACCGTATAACCTGATCCTCCACACGGCCCCCAGTCCCCACCCCCGACCGGGGCAACCGCAATACTGGACCACCATCGAGTACGACTACCATTGGCACATTGAGTTCATCCCGCGAATTACCCGCATTGCCGGTTTTGAATGGGGCTCCGGGTATGCCATCAACCCCACCCCACCCGAAGAGGCAGCCCGTTTTTTGCGGGAAGCCAGCGGTGAAGGAGAACAACCATGAGCGGTCCTCGTCGCCTTGCCCTCGTCCTCCACACCCACCTCCCGTGGGTGCTGCACCACGGCACCTGGCCCCACGGTGAGGACTGGCTTTTTGAAGCCACAACCCACTGCTACCTGCCACTGGTCCACATGCTGCACGAACGGGGAAAGCGCGGGGCGCGTAACCAGCTCACCTTAACCGTCTCCCCGGTGCTGGCAGCCCAATGGCGCAACAAGGATTTTCCAGGAAAACTCATCAACTACCTAGAAAGCCGCTGCGCGGCGGCAGAGCAAGCCAATGACCAGCCCCTGGCTCGCTTCTGGAGCCACCTCTTCCAGCAGCGGTTGAACTGGTTCCGCGCCATGGACCACGACCTGGTGGGGGCCCTCGCCCACCTGGCCCACCAGGGGGTGATTGAGCTGGGGACCTGCGCCGCCACCCATGCCTACCTCCCCCTGGTCCACGATCTGCGGTCGGCTCGCCTGTCGTTGCTCCTCGCCCAGGCCTACCACCAGCGGGTGTTTGGCAAGAAGGCAGAAGGAGTTTGGCTCCCCGAGTGCGCGTACCGTCCTTCGGGGCCCTTCCGTCACCCCGTGACCGGAGCTTCCGAACCGTTCCGGCCGGGTTTAGAAACCCTGTTGGAAGAAGCTGGGTTCACCTGGACCATCTTGGACTCCCACCTGGCCTTGGGAGGCCAACCCGCGCCCGCCTCAGCCGGGGGGGCGTGGACCGGTCAGGTTCCCACCGGCCCCTGCCTCTACCAGCCTTGGTGGATTGGGCAATCGCAAGTGGCTGCGTTGTTCCGCGATCCCCACACCTCGCTCCAGGTGTGGTCGCGGGAGCACGGGTACCCCGGGGAGGCGCGGTACCTCGACTTTCACAAACGGCACTGGCCGTCGGGACTCAAACTGTGGCGGGTAACCCACCCGAAGGCCGATTTGGCTGCTAAAGAACCCTACGAGCCGGAGGCAGTTGCCCAAGCGGTGGAGAGTCACGCCCATCACTTCCTGGAAGTCGTCGCCAGCCTGGAGGAAGCAGCCGGGGGTGTGATCGTGGCCCCGTTTGACACGGAGCTGTTTGGCCATTGGTGGTTTGAGGGGGTGGAGTTCTTGCAAAGGGTGCTGGAAAAGTTGGACAGGCACCCGCAGGTCCAGGCCACGACCCCGGGGCGCGAGGTGGTGGGGGAAATCCGCGGGCGCATGGAGCTTCCCGAGGGATCTTGGGGGGAGGGCGGTGACCATCGGGTGTGGGTGAACCCCCAAACCGATCACTTCTGGTGGGAACTTAGCCAACTGGAAGTTTTGGCTTGGCGCAGGTTGGCAGCGGAGCAGACCCACGACGGCGTCCGCTCTGCCCTCGCCCAGCAGCTGCT
>JANXCP010000082.1 GCA_025060245.1 Thermoanaerobaculum sp.
GTGGAAGTGGCGCAGCTCAACTACTCATTGGTCACGGTGGGCGAGCATATCAAGGGCCTCCACTACCACCTAAAACAAGCGGATGTGTGGTTTTGTCCGCCCCCGTTTAAGCTCAAAGTGGTTCTTTTGGACCTACGCGCCCAGTCCCCCACGGCCGGGCAAAGCCAAACGCTGGTGTTAGGCGAGGGGAAAGATGCCTGGGTGTATATCCCCCCAGGCGTGGCCCATGGGTACCGGCCCCTCACCAACCCTTGCGGTCTTTTTTACCTGGTGACCCGTTGCTTCGACCTCAACGACCCCGACGAGTACCGCATCCCGTGGGATCACCCCGCGGTGAAAGACCTCTGGGAGGTGAAAAACGAGTAAGGGTGGGTTGCATCGCCCCTAAGAGTTGGCACGAACCAGTTGCAACCCCCCTTGAAACCTTCCGCGCTTTCCAACCAAATTGGCACCCCAGGGGGGCCACGGAAGCTCTACGGCTTGCTGGAATTCCCTTCCATGGTGTTTGCAGTCTTTCCGAAAAGAAAGCGAACCTTTCACGGGAAGCGGAAGGTGTCCACGGGTGTGGGCGGTCCCCATTGGTCTTGCTCCCAGCGGGAAACGTAAAGGTCCCAATCCAACTCCACCGGCGTGTAACGGGGCAGGCGGTAGAACAGGAGTCGGCCATCGGCGGTGGGCGCCGCTTCCGTCAACGGCAACCTCTGGCTTCCCGGAAGCCTCACCTCCGCCACCGTTTGCCGGGCGAAGAGCAACTGGCGATCCCCGCGGCAAAAGTAAAGGGTGGTGTTGGGGCCCACGCGCGGTGCCCACTCTGAACCCAAGGTGTTGATGCGCGGCTCCAGGGGCTGGCCGGCTTGCCCCTGCAGCTTCAGCCACAGATCGGAAGCGCTCACGTCGTAAACCGTCCAAACCAAAGCCGCCAAGGAGCTCCCAAATCGCTGCCCATCCCCCGCTGCCCTACCTGCGGCCTCCTCCACCTCCGCCAGCGGCATCCACTCCCCCCGGGGATCTTTCCGGCTCTCCATCAGCCGCGGTGGCTGGTCAGCTGTTCGCACCTCCGCCAGCAACCAATCCTCGGCGGGGCTCACCCAGGTCACCCTCACCCAGGCATCTTCTGGCAGCCCGGGAAGGCGCACGGGGAGGGGTGGGGACCATCGGTCTCCTTGGAACTGGGTACGGTAGGGACGCACCCCGCCCTGGGCTGCCCATGGGGAGAGGGCTTGCGAAGCCCTCATGCCTGGGCGGAGGGGTCCGCGCGGGGGATCCCCTTCCCTCACTGGTGGCAACAGACCGGCGGAAAAGTAGAGCACCCTCCCGTCTCCCACCGGCACCGGTGTCACCTCCTTTCCCGAGGAGTTGATCGCCCTTGGATCGGTACGGTCGGTGACCCACGAGGGCAGGGCCTCCAGGGACTTCGGCAAAAACCGCACCTGGTACGAGCGAAAATCGTACACCTCCGCCGCGTCTGCCAGCAGAACCTTGGTCCCCACCATGGCGCAGGACCCGCTCACGGGGACGATGACCACCTCCTGTCCCACCCGCAGGCGGGAAAGCTCCCCTGGCTCGCCATCCACCACGCACACGCTGGAGCGGTCCACCCGCACTTTGGCGGTGACCTCCTTCTCCGCTTCCGGAATGGGCCGGCCTTCCCGGCGCATCGCCGGTTTCAGCGCTTCAGGCACGCCCAGCCGTACCTCCACGTGGACCACAGCTGGTTCCTGGGGTGCCGGCGTCATGGCCAGCAACCGCCCCACCACCAGCACGTCTTCCTGGGGAACGGGAGACTGGGTCACGTCCCGCGGACACCCGGCAAGTAGCAAGACCACCACCACCACCCCCAACCATCGGTACATGTCGCCCTCCTAGAGAAGAATACCCGCAATGGCCGCATTAGCCAGGTTCGCCAGCGTTCCCGCCAGAAGCGCGCGCAGACCCAAACGCGCCAGATCCTGCTGCCGGTTAGGCGCCAAGGCCCCAATGCCGCCAATTTGGATCGCCACCGAGCCAATATTGGCGAACCCGCAAAGGGCGTAGGTGGCGATGGCCACGGTGCGATCGCTCAGCGGCGTTCCAACCCCGCCTTGTTCCATGATGGTCTTGAGGTCCAGATAGGCGATGAACTCGTTGAGCACCGTCTTTTTTCCCAGCAACACACCCACCTGACCACACTCGCTCCAGGGAATCCCCACCAACCAGGCCGCCGGCGCAAAAAGGTACGAAAAGATCAGCTCCAGGGAAAGAGCGGGCAAACCCACCGCCCGCCCCACCAGACCTAAGAGACCGTTGACCAGGGCAAGTAAGGCCAGGAAGGCGATGAGCATGGCGGCCACGTTGAGGGCCAGCTTGAGCCCGTCGGTGGCCCCCGCTGCCGCAGCATCCACTGGATTGACCCAGCTGCGCTCCAGTGCCGTCTTGGCGCTGCCACGGGTCTCCGGCTCGCCGGTCTCAGGAAACATGAGCTTAGACATCACCAACGCTGCCGGGGCTCCCATGACAGAGGCAGCCAAGAGGTGTTCCGCCGGGATGCCAAAGCCAATGTACACCGCCAGAACACCTGCGGCCATGGTGGCAAAGCCTCCCACCATGACCGCGTGCAGCTCCGAGTTGGTCAGCCGCGCCACATAAGGTCGGATGAACAGAGGCGCCTCCGTTTGCCCGACGAAGATGTTGGCTGCCCCGCACAGGGATTCAGCGCCAGAGGTCTTCATGGTGCGCATCATGACCCAACCGATGGCCTCCACGACCCGCTGCAGGATGCCGTAGTAGTACAGCAGGGCCATGGTGCTGGAAACGAAGATGATGGTGGGCAAAACCTTGAAGGCGAAGAAGTGCTCGGTGAAGGCATCACCAAAGACAAACCGCGAACCGGCATCGGAAAACTCCAAGAACCTGCGCGCCACCTTGGCGAGAAAGGAAAACAGGGCAAAACCCCAAGGAACCTTGATGATCAGCAACGCCACCGCCACCTGTAAAGCCAAGCCCCAAAGGACCGTGCGCCAGGCCACTGCCCGGCGGTTGACGGAAAAAAGGTAGGCCAGGGTCAAAAAACACACCAAGCCGGCAGCCGCGGCGATCCGCTCCATGCGCCCTCCTTGGGGCCATTCCACCGAAGAACGCCCACAAGGGCCAAGCTTACTGAATTTCGCTGTCCGGCGACAGGCGTTCCCCTGTAAGATGTAACCGTGAGTTGGTTGTCGGCAGAGGAGTTCGCCCATCTGGTGGAGCGGGCCCTGGCAGGCCTGCCCCAACAGTTCCTTGATTTGCTGGACAACGTGGCCATTGTGGTGGAGGAGGAGCCCTCACCGGAGGACCTGGCTCTTGCCGGAACCGATGGTGAGGAGGAGCTCTTTGGCCTCTACCATGGCCTCAGCCTCCCAGAGCGCGGAGCATCCTACGGCAACGTGCTCCCTGATCGGATCGTCCTGTTTCGCGGCCCGCTGCTGCGTCATTGCCAAACCCGCCGAGAGTTAGAGGAAGAAATCCGTGCTACGGTGATCCATGAAATCGGCCACTACTTCGGGCTGGACGAAGAAGACCTACCTTAAGGCTTATCCCCGCATCGTTCTAGGCCCGGTCAGGGTGGCCGAAATCCGCCTCCGGTGCCTCCCGAGCGGCCTTGGTCAGCCCCAAGGCGAACACCACCGCCGCCAGCACCAAGTAGGCGGCGGAGAACTGGAAGGCCACCGCCCGCTGGAACGCATCCGTCAGGGTCCAGGGCAGGTACATCACCCCTTCCGGCGAGGCGGAGTGGACCACCCCAAAAAAGGTCATGACCGCCAGCAACGCCAGATACCCCGAGGCCACCTTGAAGCGGCGATCCACCAACTCGGCAAGGAAGCCACCCCAGAGCATGGCCGTCAAGATGAACCCGTTCCCCAGGGCCACCGTCACCAAGACCTCGGGCAGCTCCTTCCCGGGGGCCTGGAGGAGCGCGGCAAATTGGGCTGCCGGCACGATCTGCGGGTTGCCCAACTTAATAGCCAAGAGCCGTGCCACCGTGGGGAAGTAGGCAAAGGCCACCGCCGGAGCGTGGCGTGCTGGGCAGGCCAAGAACGCCTGCACCATGATGTCCAGGGCCACGAAGATGAGGATGGGCGCCAGAACCGCCCGGGGGATCAGCTCCACGATGTACCCGATGTAGCCCAAAATACCCCCAAGGCCAATGAACAACCCCGTGAGCAAGGTGTAGCCAGCCCGCGCCCCCATCCCCTTATAGGCCGGCTGGCCAATGTACGGCGTGGACTGGGCCACCCCCCCGCATACCCCGGCAAGTAGGGTCGCCACCGCCTCGGTGAGCAGGATGTCGCGGGTGTTGAAGTCGTCCCCAGCCACCCGTGCGCTCTCGGTCACGTTGATCCCCCCAACCACCGTCAAGAGGGCGAAGGGGATGGCGATGGGCAAGTACTTGAGGGCAGGAACGAACCCCTCCACGAAACCCAAATTGGGTAGCGGCCAGCCGCCGTGAAACTCTGCGGCGGGCAGAGGTTGGAAACTGCCCCCGATCCACCCGAGAGGACCCAAAAGGTAGTACAAGGCGGTACCCAGGGCGATGGCTACCAGGACTCCCGGTGCATGCCCGGGCAAGCGAACGCGCGCCACCAGGTTGTAGAGGATCAAACCCAAGGACATCAACCCAATGAGCGGCATGCCAAAGATATCCACCAGGGGAATGAAGCCAATGAGGGCAAGGCCAATACCCGCCAAGGAGCCCAAAAGCCCCGCCTGGGGAACGACCTTTTGCACCCACCGACCGGCAAAGGAAAGCACCGTCTTTACCAAGCCGATCATCACCATGGTGGCCATACCGATATACCAGGTCATCATGGCCGCTTCCCGTTCGGGCAACCCCTGAGCCTTGAGGGAGACAAAAGCCGGACCCAGCACCACGAGGGCAACGCCGATGGTGGAAGGGGTGTCTAGGCCCAAGGGCATGGCTGTGACGTGAGGATTACCGGTCTTCTTGGCCAGGCGAAAGGCCATCCAAGTGTAGACGAGGTCACCGAACAAAACCCCTAAGGCGGTGCCGGGAAACATCTTTTGGTACACAATATCGGCGGGAAAGCCAAAGCCGAATACCAAAATCCCCGCGAGAAATGAGAGCACCGTCATGTTGTCAAACATGAGGCCGAAAAACCCGTTGAGATCCCCCAATGCAAACCACCGGTAGCCGTTCTTAACGCTCACCTTTCCCTCCCTCTGGTCCGTGGATCGCCAACCACCTTGCAAGGGCTAGGCTCAGGTCGCCTTGTCAGAACGCTGCCTCGCACCGGTCCATGCTATCAAAGTCGTATCACCTTGCTCCAAACCTACAGATCGGCTGCTGGCTGCGCGTACTTCGTGGGATCAGGGATGCCAGCCTCCACAAAACCCCGCCGCCGAAGGTGGCACGCATCGCAAGTCCCGCAGTGCACCCCTTCCGCCGGGGGGTCATAGCAGGAAAAAGTCAAAGAAAAATCCACCCCCAGCTGACTGCCTAAACGGACAATCCCAGCCTTGCTCAAATGAAGTAGAGGTGCGTGGAGGAAAAACCCCTCCGCCTCCCGACCTGCTCTTGTACCCAAGTTTGCCATTCGCTGAAAGGCCCGCAGGTAGTCGGGACGGCAATCCGGGTAACCGGAAAAATCCAGCGCGTTGGCACCGAGAACCAGGTGTGCCGCTTGCCGGGTTTCGGCGAAGGCCAAGAGCAGGGCCAAGAGCACCGTGTTTCTCGCCGGAACATAGGTCACAGGAATGGACTCCCCGCGCCCCTGGCGATGTTTTGGAACCTCAAACGCGTCCGTCAGGGCCGACCCACCAAAGGCGTGGAGCCCCACGGAAACCTGCAGGTGCGCGTCCATCCCGAGGGCCTTGCCCACTTGCTCGGCCGCCCTCAGCTCTAGAGCATGCCGCTGCCCGTAATCCACCGTGAGGGCACCGACCCAGTTCCACCGCGCCCGCGCCCAAGCGGCGGCAGTGGCAGAATCCATCCCCCCCGAAAGCAGCACCACTGCCCGTTCCATCCTCATGACGCCTCCCAGCGGGCCTGCAGATCCCTCACCCGTTCTCGGGCCTCTCGCCAATCAACCCGCGCCAGTGGCGGGCGAGGAAAGCTCTGCACGGCAGCCGCAGCTGCCTGCAAGAGCCGGGCCAGCTGCCCATCCTTTTCCGCCCAAAGGTCCAGATAGTAGGCCACCGAACGGCGCGAAGCCAAAGCGTGGCACAGGAGCACCTGGTGGCAACCCGCGCCCAGCGCCGCCGCCGCTCGCTCCCCCAATGTACCCCACCCCTGCAGAGCACCCATCTCCACGTCGTCTGCCACCACCAAACCCGCCTGCGGCGGCAGCCAGCTCAGTACCTGAGGGGAACAGGAGGCAGGAGCTACCCCTTCCCCCAGGGACGGTGCCAAGGCGTGGGCCACCATCACCGCCCGATGCGGCGCGGCGAGGCGGTGGAACACTTCCTGATGTGTCACCACGGTTTCGGCCAACTGGGGCAGCTGCTCATGGGAATCCACCTCGCCGCTTCCCAACCCCGGAAAGTGCTTCAGGCACCCCCGCACCCCAAAGGCCTCCAGGCCAGTCAAGAACGCCCCCGCCAGGGTGACCACTGCCTCCGGGTTGTCCCCCCAGCACCGACCCTCCCCGCCCAGGTACGAGCCCGCACCGGCCACGTCCACCACTGGTGCCCAGTTCAGGTCAACCCCCAACGCCGCACAGAGCGCCCCGCAGACCTCCCCCAACTGCCGAGCCGCCTCCGGCCCGTGGGGAGCCAGCTCTTGCGGGGAGGGGAGCGCTCCCACCAAGCTCCGCAAACGGTTCACCCGACCCCCCTCCAAATCCACCGCCACGTAAGGGTTACCGGGCAGCTGGTGCAGCTCGCTTGTAAGCTCTTGGACCTGCTGCGGGGAAACAAGGTTTCGCGGGAAGAGGATGACGCCCCCTGGCTGCAGCTCCTCTAGCAGGGCTCGCTCCTCCATTTCCAGGCGGTCCCCCGCCACCCCGCACACCAACCAGGGGTGCCCGCTCATGGCCCTACCTCCTTTTTCCACTCCGCCAACAAATTCAGCGCCGCCAGCGGGGTGAGCTGTTCCAAGTTCAGCTCCCGCAGGCGGTCAGCTAACCACTGGAAATCCTCGGCAAACAAAGAAAGCTGCCGGGGCCAATGGGGCTCAGGGGGGCGGGGAACCTTTCCCTGCGCCAACGAGAGTTGAGCCAGGATCTCCTCCGCCCGCTGACAGACCCCCTCCGGCACCCCCGCTAAGCGGGCAACGTGGATGCCGTAGGAACGGTCCGCCGGCCCGGGAACCACACGGTGGAGGAAAAAGACCTTTCCCTGCCACTCCTTCACCGCCATGGAGGCGTTGACCACACGGGGTAGCTGCTGAGCCAGCTCCGTGAGCTCGTGGTAGTGGGTGGCAAAGAGCACCAGCGGTCCACCCCCAGGAAAGCCGTGCAAGTGCTCCACTACCGCCCAGGCGAGGGAAAGGCCATCGTAGGTAGCGGTCCCTCGCCCCACCTCGTCCAGCACCACCAACGAGTACTTCGTGGCGTGCCTGAGGATGTGCGCGACCTCGCTCATTTCCACCATGAAGGTGGACTCGCCGCGGGCAATGTCGTCCGCTGCCCCCACGCGGGTGAAGATGCGATCAAAAGGTCCGATCTCCGCTGCATCGGCGGCAACAAAAGAACCGGCACGGGCCATCACCACCGCCAGCGCCACCTGGCGAAGGAAGGTGGACTTGCCACCCATATTGGGCCCCGTGAGGATGAGGATCTGTCGCTCCTCCGCCGCAAGGTCCAGGTCATTGGGCACGAAGGGTTCCGTACCAATGGCCTCCACCACCGGATGCCGGGCATGCTCCAGGCGCAGCACCGGCACTTCCACCAAACGGGGCCGGCAGTACCTTTGCTCCCGCGCCCGTTGAGCAAAGGCTGCCAGAACGTCCAGCGCCGCCAGGATGCGGGCAGCCGCCGCCACCCTCCTCGCCTGGGAAGCCAGGCGAGCCTGCAGTTCTTGGAAAAGCTCCCGCTCCCGCTGTTCCGCCCTCTTTTCTGCCGTGAGGATCTCCTGCTCCAGCTGCGAGAGCTCTTCGGTGACAAAGCGCTCGGCCTGGGTCAACGTTTGGCGACGGACCCAATGCGCCGGGACCTTGTCCAAATTCGCCTTGGAAACCTCAAAGGCATAACCGAAGAAGGAGTTGTAACGGACCTTCAGCGACGCGATACCCGTGCGTTCCCGTTCCCGGGCCTCCACCTCCGCCAACACCTCCTTGGCCCCGTGGGCGAGCCTTCGCACTGCATCCAGGGTCTCATCCACCCCCCAGGCAATGGTTCCCGGGCCCAGGACCGCCGGCGGATGTTCCGCCAAGGTGGTTTGCAAATCAAGCTGGAGATCTTGCAGGGTGTCCAGATCCTGAGCAAAGGTGAGTAACAGATTGCTGTTTGCCTGTTGCAGCAGCTGCCGCAACGCCGCCACCGCCGGCAGCGCCTCCCGCAGGGCCGCCAGCTCCCCTGGACGCGCCTGCTGCAAGCCCAGCCGCGCCGCCACCCTTTGCAAATCCCCCACCTGCCGCAACCGCTCCCGAACCTGCTGGTGCAGTGAGTACTGCTCCATGAGCTCCGCCACCGCCGCATGCCGCTCCGCCGCCACGGCAGGTGCTGCGGGTCTTGCTAACCATTCGCGCAACAACCGCGCACCCATGGGGGTACAGGTGTCATCCAGCACCGCCGCCAGCGAGCCCTTCGTCCCCCCTGAGGAATCCCGCAGGAGCTCCAGGTTGCGCACCGTCGCCGCATCCAAGATCAACCCTTGATCCGCGTCGAGCC
Organism: Thermoanaerobaculum sp.; assembly: GCA_025060245.1. Taxonomy (GTDB): domain Bacteria; phylum Acidobacteriota; class Thermoanaerobaculia; order Thermoanaerobaculales; family Thermoanaerobaculaceae; genus Thermoanaerobaculum. Next base: position 8,805 of record JANXCP010000082.1, read on the forward strand.
GCTGGAAGGACACGAAGTGTTGCGGCGTACTGCCATGAGTTTCCGCCAGGTAGCTCAAAAGCGCTGCCAGCGGGCCCAGGACCTCCTCACCTGGCTCTAGGCCAACACCGCGCAATGATCCCACACCAAAAGCTCTTTTGACCTCCTCCTCACCCCGCGCCGGGAAAAACCGGCTCTTTTCCAGGTAGGTCACCAGGGGTAGCTTGACCTGGGCCGGCCAAAGGTGGATCCACTCCCCTATTCCTTGGGGCAGTAAGAGCTCTTTGGGCTGCAACCGGAGGAAAAGCTCTCGCACTTCTTCCTCGCTGGCCGGAAACAAACCCCACAGCTCACCTGCCCCCGCCTCCGCCGCTGCCAGGGCGAAAGGTCCCTTCCCGGCCATGGCCATCAAGAACCTCCGCTCCCCCGCGGGCAACAGCTCCGGCTCCGTTGCCGTGGACGGGGTCACCAGCCGCGTTACCTCCCGCCGCACCAGGCGTTGGCCTTGGGGTTCTTCCACCTGCTCGGCGATGGCTACCTTGAAGCCGGCCTCCAGAAGCTTGCCCAAGTAGCTGGAAAGGGCATGGTGGGGAATCCCACACATAGGAGATTCCACCGATTCGTTGTGGCGTCGGCGGGTCAAAACCACACCGAGCACCGGTGCCGCACGCTCCGCATCCTCAAAAAACAGCTCGTAAAAGTCCCCCAACCGATACAACAACAGCGCATCTGGGTATTGACCCTTGAGCTCCAGATACTGCTGCAACATGGGGGTCTTCTTCATGGCGGGAGCATTCTAGTGGACAGACCCGCACTCGGGGCACGTGCGGCCCCCAAAACCAATGACCGCTTACAAGCTTGCCCAGGCGCTGATTCTA
>JANXCP010000083.1 GCA_025060245.1 Thermoanaerobaculum sp.
CCGACAAGAGCGCGGCCAATGCCTGCCAGCTTTTCTCCCTGCGCCTGGTGCAGGAATTTGCCAGCGAGGAGCCCTCCTCTAAGGACCCCAGGGCAGCCTTTGAGGCCCTCTTCCGCAAACGCTAGATCCTAGTCCAGCTGCCGGCGCAGCACAGTGGGTAAGTGGAAGTCATCCGGGCGGATTCGCACCCCAAAGTTGGGTACGTCGCTGCCCGCAGGGAGGAAGGGGTTGAGGGTCGTCACCTCTCCCCTTTTGGGTTGGGGCTCTGCTTGCCCTAGCCCTTTGGCCTCCGGACGCTCAGTTGCGGAAAAGCCCGTGGCGATGATGGTCACCTGAATTTGATCCTGGAAGTCATCCCGCTGCACGTAGCCAAAGAGGTAGGTGCAGTTTTCGGCGCACTGCTGCCGAATCCAACGGGCGGCCTCGCTAATCTCCCCCAAGGTGGCGTCAGGGCCGGTGACAAAGTTCACCAGCACCCGCTGCGCCCCCTGGAGGGCCACGTTGTCCAAAAGGGGTGAGCTCACGGCGTGGTGCGCCGCCTCCAGGGCCCGGTGGGTGCCTGAAGCGACGCCAATGCCCATGAGCGCCATCCCTCCCCCCTCCAGGACTGCCTTGACATCGGCAAAATCCCTATTGATCACGCCCACCTCGTTAATGATCTCCGAGATCCCCCGCACGCCGTGGTGCAACGCTTGATCGGCCAAGAGGAAGGCGTCCTTGAACGTCATATCGGCAGGGGCCATCTCTTCCAGCCGCGCGTTGGGGACGACGATGAGGGTATCCACGCAGCTGGCCAACTCGGCAAGCCCCTGTTGGGCAATGCGCATGCGTTCACTGGCCTCAAAGCTAAAGGGGGTATTGACCACGGCCACGGTCAAAGCCCCCGATTCCTTGGCGAGCCTGCCGATGACCGGTGCGGCGCCGGTTCCCGTGCCCCCTCCCATGCCCGCGGCAATGAACACCATGTCGGCCCCCGCCAGCACCTCCAGCAGCTCATCGGTTTTTTGTAGAGCCGCCTCTTTGCCCACCTTGGGGTTCCCCCCGGCCCCCAAGGCGCGGCCGCGGGAGTTAGGAGTGAGGAGTTGTACCTTGGTGGGCGCAGGGCAGCGCTCCAGGGATTGGCCGTCGGTGTTCACGGCGATGAACTCCACCCCTTTGACCCCCGCGCTGATCATGCGGGTAATGGCGTTGCATCCTCCCCCTCCCACCCCCACCACCTTCAACACCGCGGGGGCTTGTGCTTCATCAGGCATGATCACGGGCAGCTGCTCCTGAGCATCATCAAAGGTGATCATTGGCTCCCTCCTTTTTTCCCCATTTTTGCCAAAAACCCATGACCCGGTCCCAAATGGCTGATTTTCGCCGGGGCCAACGGGCGGCCATTGGGCCTAACCTTCCTTGGATCGTCTGGCTGCCGTAGTGCAACAAGCCCAAGGCGCAGGCGGCAGAGCGCACGGGAAAAGGCGGCTGGGTCAGGCACCCCGTGGCATCTTGCCAGGCCAGAAGCTCCCCGAGCCGTGCGGGACAGCCAAAAAAGGTACTGGCCTTTCGGTCTGCGCCCTCCAAGTAGGAGCCTCCGCCGCACAGGACCACCGACAGCAAGCGCAGCTCGCGCGTCAGCTGTGGCAGGTAGCTTTGGCTTACCAGCTGCAAGAGCTCCACAAAACGGCTGGCAGCAAGCTGACAGGCCGCCTGGCGGGCCACTTTGTGCGTGGCGCCAGCGAGGGTGGGCAACAGCACCACCTCGTCTTCGTCCACCGTTTCCACCAAGAGGGTGAGCTTGCTGCGCTTGATCTGTTCCGCTGCGGCAAAGGTGGTGCCGTACAGGTGCACCAAATCGGTGTTGATGTTGTTGGAACCGTAGGGAATGCTGCCGGTGGCGAGGACGCGGGAGCGGTGCCAGAGGGCGAAGTTGGTAGTGCCATACCCCAGGTCCACCACCAGAGCCCCAAGCGCCTTTTCCTCCGGTGTGAGGACGGCGAGCGATGCCGCCACCGGGGCAAACAAGAATCCTTCCACGGCCACCCCTGCATCGTTGATGGCCTTCTCCAAGCTTCGGAGGGGGCCTTCCTTGCAGGAGAGCACCAGGGCCGACATGGACAGCCGACTCCCCACCATCCCCTCGGGGTTGGCCAGGTGCTCCTGGTCGTCCAGGGTGAAGTGATGGGGGAGCACGTTGAGCACCACGTGGCCCGGGGGCAGGTTCTGCCACCGCGCCGCCTCCCATAGGCGTTGCAGGTCCCGTGCCGTGACGGGCTGGGGGCGCGTGGTCGCCGGCAGGGCGGTGGTGGTCAGGCGACCCACCACGTGGGGCCCGGACACCGAAACCCAGGCCCGTTCCATGGGCACCCGGGCGGTCGTTTCCGCCTCCTGGACCGCTTCTTTGATGCGCTCCACCACCGAGCGAAACCCCACCACCTGGCCCGCCTCCATGCCCTCGTGCATCGGGGAAACCCCCGCACCGCGCACCACCAAGTGCCCGTTGGCGTCTACCTCCGCCAGCAGGGCCAAGACCCGCGAGTCGCCCACGTCCAAGGCGGCCAACGGGGGACCGTCGCCCAGCATCACCGCCCCTCCTCCAGGGGCTGAACATAGGCCCGCCCGGGGACGCGCACGTCCACTCGCGCCACCAAGCCCAAGCCGGCATGCCCCCATGCTTGGACCACCTCTTTGGCCGTTTCCAGGGCCTCCGGGGCTTGCGGATCCAAGATCACCGTGGTTGTGTCGCCGGAAAAGGATAGCGCAATTTCGCGGGCTCCCAGGCGCTGGCAGGTGGCCACCGGTTGCCCCCATTGGGCCGTGAGCCGAGGGAGCAGCCGGAGGATCTCGGCCCGCTCCTCTGGGTAAGGGGCAAAGCCGACAAGCTTGGGCAGTGGCAGCTCTGCTTGCGCTGGACCCAGCGTCTGGCCCGCCGCATCCACCCACAGGGGTGGAACCTGATCCGCCAGCACCGCCCGCGGTTCCCGCTCCCGCAAAATGCACCGCACGGTCCCGTCCAACTCCACTACCACCTGGGCTTCCTCCACCCAGGGGAGCTCGAGGAGGCGCTCACGGAGGGCAGGGGCGGGGGCCAACAGCGGCGGTTTGCCCATCGCCTCCCGCAGCACACGCCGCGCCTCCTCGGCGTTAAAGCGCACCACACCGACCACTTCGATGTGGCGCATGTGCCAGGCGTGTCCCAGCACGCCGGCGCTGGCCAGCACCAGTGCAAAGAGCCCGGCGTTGCGCCACCAAGCCGGTGGAGTGGGCAGCCGACGCCTCATGCCTCAACCTCCTCCAGCAGCGCTTGGGCCAGCTCCACCACGTTGCCGGCCCCCAGCGTCAAGACCACGTCCCCGTCCACCAGTTGTTGGGCCAGGAGGGGAGCGGCCTGATCCAGCGAGGGGAGGAGCTCCACCCTGCGGTGCCCTGCCTTGCGTGCCGCTTCCACCACCAGCTCGGCCGAAACCCCCGGCAGCGGTTGCTCCCGCGCCGGGTAAATGGGCAGGACAAAGGCCAGGTCGGCTTCCAGGAGGGCTTCGCCAAACTCTCGGGCGAAGGTCTGGGTGCGGGAGAAGAGGTGTGGCTGAAAAACCGCCACGATCCGTCGGCCCGGAAAGCGCTGTCGCGCCGCCTGGAGGGTGGCGATGATCTCGGTGGGGTGGTGGGCGTAGTCATCCACCACCGTAACTCCGCCCGCTGTTCCCTTGACCTCAAACCGCCGGGCCACCCCGGTAAAGGAGGCCACCGCCTGGGCGATGTGCTCAAACGCCACGCCCATTTCCAGCGCCACCGCTGTGGCCGCCAAGGCGTTGGCCAAGCCGTGGCGGCCCAACAACGGCACGGTGAGCTCCCCCAGCTCCTGGCCCGCGAAGATGAGGCGCGCCCTGGCCCCTTGGGGGGAGAGATGCCACTGGCGTGCCGCGAGGTCAGCTTGCGGGGCAAAACCGTAGGTGAGGAGGCGCCGGCGCAGGTGGGGGATGAGGCGCCGGACCCCGGCATCGTCCAAACAGGCCACCACGGCACCGTAAAAGGGCACCGCGTTGGCAAACTGGATGAACGCCTCCTCCAACTGGGCCACGGTGCCATAGGTATCCAAGTGCTCCGGCTCCACGTTGGTGATCACCGCGAGCACCGGATGCAGGGCTAAGAATGAACGGTCGTACTCGTCCGCTTCGCAGACCAGGTACTCGCTCCGGCCCAGGCGGGCGTGGGCAGCCAAAAAGTGCACCCGCCCACCCACCACCACCGTGGGATCCCACCCGGCCTGGGTGAGGATGTAGCCGGTGAGGGAAGTGGTGGTGGTCTTGCCGTGGGTGCCCGCCACCGCCACGGTCCATTTCAAGCGTGAAACCTCCCCCAGCATTTCCGCCCGGCGGATCACCGGCATGCCCCGCTGAAGGGCGGCATGCACCTCGGCGTTCTGTGGGGTGATGGCCGAGGAGACCACCACCACGTCCACGCCGTCCAGGTGCTGGGGGTGGTGGCCTCGGTGGACCTTCACCCCCCAAGTGGCCAGCCTCCGCGTGGCCTCGCTTTCCGCCAGATCGCAGCCGGAAACCATGAGCCCCTCGGCGCGCAAGAGCTCGGCCAAGCCGCACATGCCGGCGCCGCCAATCCCGACGAAGTGCAGGTGCCGAACCCGGCCAAAGTTCATCCCCTCACCTCCGCTTGAGCCGCCACCCGACTTACAAGCCTTACGACCCGTTCCGTGGCATCGGGGACAGCTAAGGTCTTTGCCAGAGCGCCTTTCGCCGCCAGGGCCGAGGGGTCTTGTAGGAGCTCCTGCAGCAGAGCTGCCACAGCCGTGGGGGTGGCCTGCGCCTCTTCCACCACCAGGGCCGAGCCGGTGCCGGCCAGGGCCTGGGCGTTTACCAACTGGTGCCCACCCGCCGCATGGGCGAAGGGGATGAGGAGGGCGGCGCGTCCGCTAGCGGCCAACTCGCACACGCTCAAGGCGCCGGCGCGCGCCACCACCAGCGGAACCTCCTTTAACACCTGCCATGGCTCTGGCAGGAACCCTACCACCCGCGCCTCCACCTGCAGTTCTTGGTAACGCTGCCGCACCTCCTGCTCCCATCGCTCACCGCTTTGGTGAACGACCTGCGGGCGCTGGCCAGGGGGCAGTAGGGACAAGGCTTTGGGGACCACACGGTTGAGGAACTGAGAGCCCTGACTTCCCCCCAGCACCAGTAGGGCGCGCCGGGCGGGGGCCGGCGGGAGGAGGAAAAATTCCCGGCGTATGGGGTTTCCTGTCCAGCTGGCAGGGAGGGAGGGGAAGGCCCGAAGGGCCTGAGGGAAGCCGCAGGCAATGGCGGCTGCCCAGGGTGCCAAGAGGCGATGGGTGAGGCCAGGCCAGGCGTTCTGCTCTTGAATGACCAGCGGGACTGCTGCCGCTGCCGCGGCGGCTGCCCCGGGGAAGGAGGCGTAGCCGCCCACCGAGCACACCACCTGCGGGCGGAAGCGGCCCACCACCCCCCTGGCCACGGCGAGGGCAGGGACCAGCCGCAGCAAGCTCACCAGGGCCGCCAGGGGCCTAGCCCCCACCGCGCCGGTGACGCGCAGGAGGCGGTGGGGAATTCCCGAGGAGGGAAGCTTTGTGGCCTCAATGCCGTTTGTACTCCCCAACCAGAACACCTGCCAGCCGGCCTCGCGGAGGGCCTGGGCCACCACCCATCCAGGGTAAAAGTGCCCGCCAGTGCCGCCCCCGGTCACCAGGACCCTCATGAGCCCTCCTTGGCCACGTTCAGCACCAGGCCCAGGGCGGTCAGGTGCGCCACCAGGTCCGACCCGCCAGAGGAGATGAGGGGCAACGGCATGCCCTTTGCCGGCGCCAAGCCCAAACACACCCCCACGTGGAACAGCACCTGGAGAGCCAGTTGGGTGCCAACGCCGCAGGCCAACAAACCGGCGGCGCGGGAAGGCGCCCTCTGGGCGGCAATGAAACAGCGCCCCGCCACGAGTCCCAGCAGGCCCAGGAGGAGCAGCGCCCCCACAAACCCCAACTCCTCCCCGGCAATGGCGAAGATAAAGTCCGTGTGGGGTTGGGGGAGGAAGAAGAGCTTTTGCACACTGGCCCCTGGACCTCTTCCCAAGGCGCCGCCGCTGCCCAAGGCAATGAGGGCCTGCTGAACCTGGTAGGTGGTGCCGGAGAAAAAGCCAACGACCCGGCTGATGCGGTACGGCTCCGCCAACACGCCCGCCGTGGCCACGAAAAGGCCCCCAAGCCCCACCCCCGCTAACACCAGCGGCGGGGTTTCTGCCACCACCAGCAGGGCGAAGACCGTCCCTAAGAGCAAGATGGCGGTCCCCAAGTCTGGCTCAAAGAACACCAGGGCGGCGGTAACCGTGGCGATGCCCAGGGCGGTGGGCCAGGAGCGTTGCTCTGCCGCTGCATGGGCCGACCTTGCCCCCAGCACCACCGCCAGCGCCAAGGGAAGGGTGACCTTGGCCAGCGACGAAGGTTGCAGGGAGCCCATGGGCAACCGCAGCCAGCGGTGGGTTCCCGCCACCGCCGGTTGAAAGTAGGGGATCACCAACAGGATCCAGGTAACCGCCAGGGCGGTGAAGGCAAACCAGCGGCTCAAAACCCGCTCCAAGGGGGCGAAAGCGGCAGCCAACATGAGCACCATGCCAAGGATCCAGGCCATCAGTTGGCGGTTGGCAAAATCCCAAGGGGGGAGGCCGTAGTAGTCCCGCGCCAAAGGGGCCGAAGCGGAGAACACCAGGGCGATCCCGACGGGGGCCGCCACCAGGGTGGCCAACAGGAGGGGTCGGTCCAGCTGCTTCCGCTTAGGCATCGGCCCCTCCCAAACTTTGCACCAGACGCGCGAACTCGTGCCCGCGGTGGGCGTAGTCGCGGAATTGGTCAAAGGAGGCGCAGGCGGGCGACAGCAGCACCACGTCCCCCGGCGATGCACAGGCGGCAGCGCGGCGCACCGCCTCATCCAGGGTGCCACATAGCTCGCAGGGTAAGACCGGTGCCAGCACCTCCCAGAGTTCCTGGGCCGCTTGCCCAATGAGGTAGGCGCGCCGGACCTTTTGCTGCACCGCGGGGACCAGAGGGCGGAAGTCTTGCCCCTTGCCCAAGCCTCCCAGGATCAGGTGGACGCGCTGGTCTGGATAACCCAAAAGCCCCGCTACCACTGCCCCCACGTTGGTGCCCTTGGAATCGTCCACGTAGCGAACTCCGCCAATTTCCGCCACCAGCTCATGACGGTGGGGCAGGGAGCGGGCTTGGCGCAAACCCGCCACCAGGGTCTCCCGCTCCAGGCCCAGCAGACGGCAGGCCAGGGCAGCCGCCAGGGCGTTGGCCACGTTGTGGTCCCCCGGTAGGCGCAGGGCTTGCCGAGCCATGAGCACGCGTCCCTGCAGCATGAGGTGGCTGCCGTCGTAGTAGGCGTCGGCCTCTGGGTTGCGCAACGAGAAAGTATGGCGCTGACTGGGAACCGCCAGGGGCGCCACCCACGGGTCATCGGCGTTGACCACCGCGTGGTCTTCTGGGCCTTGGTGGGCAAAAATTTTTGCCTTGGCAGCCAGGTAGGCCTCCAGGGAACCATGGCGATCCAGGTGGTCCGGCGATAAGTTGAGGAAAACCGCGATCTTGGGCCGCAAGGTGGTGATCAGTTCCAGTTGGAAAGAGGACAACTCCCACACCATCACATCCCAGTTGCCCCGGAGGACGATCCCCGAGGCCGCAGGACCCAAGTTGGCCCCCAGCGCCACCTGGAACCCCGCGGTCTTGAGGATTTGCCCCACCAGGTCGGTGACGGTGCTCTTGCCATTGGAGCCGGTGATGCCAACGATGGGGGTGTCACCGGCGAAGCGGAAGGCCAGCTCCACCTCCGGGATCACCTCCAGCCCTCGCCCTCGGGCTTCCTGCAACAGGGGGGCTTGGGGTGGGACCCCTGGGGAGACCACCACCACGTCCACCCCGTCCAGCACCTCCGGCCCCACATCCCCGAGCCGCACCTCCACCGAAGGTGGGATCTCGGCCAGTCGGAAGGCCAGAGCTTCCCGGGAAGCCTGGTCGGTGGCCCTCACCGCCACGCCCTGAGCGCGGAGCAGCCGACAGGCGTCCACCCCTGAGATCCCCAATCCCACCACCAATGCCCGCCGCCAAGAGGGTGTGTTCATCGCAGTTTCAACGTGGCCAAGCCGGCCAAGGCGCACATCGCTGCCACAATCCAAAAGCGCACCACCACCTGGGTCTCGGCCCAGCCCGAGAGCTCAAAATGGTGGTGCAATGGGGACATGCGGAACACGCGTTTACCCCGCAGCTGGAAACTGGCCACCTGGAGGATGACCGAAGCGGCCTCCGCCACAAAAAGCCCGCCGACGATGGCCAAGGCCAGCTCCTGTTTGGCGATGACCGCGGCAATGCCGATGGCTGCCCCGAGACTTAAGGATCCCACGTCCCCCATGAACACCTGCGCGGGGTGACAGTTAAACCAGAGAAAAGCCAAGCCTGCTCCCACCAGGGCGGCGCAAAAGACCGCCACCTCACCGGCGCCAGCCACCGCGGGCACTTGCAGGTACTGGGCGATCCTGGCATGCCCCGCGACGTAGCAAAAGACGGCAAAGGTTCCCGAGGCCAGCAGGCTGGAGCCAATGGCCAAGCCGTCCAAGCCGTCGGTGAGGTTCACGGCGTTGGAGCAGGCCACCAGCACCATGGCGGCAAAGGGGATGTACCACCACCCCAAATCCAGCTGCACGTTCTTGAAAAAGGGCACGTAGAGCATACCCCCATGGGTGGCGTGCCCGGCCACCAAGCGCACCATTCCCGCTGCGGTGAGGCCGGCTGCCAGCTGCAGCGCCATTTTTTCCCAGGCCCGCAGCCCCAAATTTTTCCCCCGCTTCACCTTCAGCCAATCGTCCAAAAAGCCGATACCCCCGAAAGCCAAGGTGGTGCCAAAGGCAACCCAAACCCAGGGTTCTGTGGGATCGGCAAACAGCAGCGCAGCCACCGTCACGGAGAACAGGATGAGCAGGCCGCCCATGGTGGGGGTGCCGCTCTTGGCGCGATGGGAGGCAGGCCCCTCTTCACGGACGGCCTGCCGGATCGCCAGGCGGCGCAAACGGTCAATGAGCCGGGGCCCCAGCCACAGACCCACCAACAACGCGGTCACCACCGCCAGGGCGGAGCGGAAGGTGATGTAGCGAAAGACGTTGAACGGGCTCCAGAGGTCGCGCAGTTGCCATGCCAGAAGGTACAGCATCAGCCACCCCCTCCCACCAAGGCCCGCACCAGTTGGTCCAGCCCCACCCCCCGCGAGCCTTTCACCAAGACCACGTCACCCTCCCGGAGGTTTTCCGCCAGCCACTGCTGGGCTTGCTCCGCTGTGGCCACCCACCGGGCGGTGGGACCAAAGGCTTCCGCCATGAGGCGGGCGTGATCCCCCCCTACCGTGACCAGCATCTGA
>JANXCP010000084.1 GCA_025060245.1 Thermoanaerobaculum sp.
CGCCAGGGGCTTACCGGAAGCTGGGGAAAGGATGTTGCGTGGTGCCAACATCAGGACCCGTGCCTCCAGCTGTGCCAAAGGGGACAGGGGCACGTGCACCGCCATCTGGTCCCCGTCAAAGTCGGCGTTGTAGGCCGCACAAACGAGGGGGTGGATACGAATGGCCTTTCCCTCCACCAGCACCGGTTCAAAGGCTTGGATGCCTAAACGGTGCAATGTCGGAGCGCGGTTGAGCAAGATGGGGTGCTCGCGGATCACCTCCTCCAGAGCATCCCAAACTTCCGGGGTCCGTTGCTCCACCAACTCCTTGGCCAACTTAACCGTGTTGGTCAGACCTTTCCGCTCCAAGACGTTGTAAATGAAGGGCTTGAAAAGCTCCAGGGCCATCTCCTTGGGCAGACCACACTGGTGAAGCTTGAGCTCGGGGCCCACCACGATCACCGAGCGCCCAGAGTAGTCCACCCGCTTGCCCAAGAGGTTTTGCCGGAACCGCCCTTGCTTGCCCTTGAGGGCATCAGACAGCGACTTGAGGGGCCGGCCATTGGAGCCTTTGATCACCCTGCCCCGGCGACCGTTGTCAAACAGCGCGTCCACCGCCTCCTGTAGCATGCGCTTTTCATTGCGCACGATCACCTCGGGGGCGCGGAGCTCCAAGAGCTTCTTGAGACGGTTGTTGCGGTTGATCACGCGCCGGTAAAGGTCGTTGAGGTCGGAGGTGGCGAAACGTCCGCCGTCCAGAGGCACCAACGGCCGCAGTTCCGGCGGCAGAACTGGAATGACTTCAAGGATCATCCACTCCGGGCGGTTGCCGGATTTGCGGAAGGCTTCCACCACCCGGAGGCGTTTGGCCGCCTTCTGGCGCTTGGCCACCGATTGCTCCGTGCGCATCTGCAGTCGCAGCTCCGCCGCCAGCTCGTCCAAGTTCACCCGCTTCAGGAGCTCTTGAATCGCCTCGGCCCCCATCTTGGCCACGAAGCTCTCCCCGTAGTTGGCCCGCAACTCCCGGTACTGCTCCTCGGTAATGACTTTCTTTTCCTCGAGCTCCGGCACATCCCCGGGGTCAATGACCACGTAGGCTTCAAAGTACAGCACCCGTTCCAGATCGCGGATGGTCATGTCCAGCAGCTGGCCAATGCGGCTGGGCAAGCCTTTGAAAAACCACACGTGGGAAACCGGTGCCGCCAACTCAATGTGCCCCATTCGTTCGCGACGAACCCGCGAGCGCGTCACCTCCACGCCGCACTTGTCGCACACCACGCCCTTGTACTTCATCCGCTTGTATTTGCCGCAAAGGCACTCCCAGTCGGTCACCGGGCCGAAGATGCGTGCACAGAACAACCCATCCCGTTCCGGCTTGAAGGTGCGGTAGTTGATGGTCTCCGGCTTGGTCACCTCACCGTGGGACCAAGAACGGATCTTATCCGGCGAGGCCAGCGACACGCGGATCGCGTCAAAGTCGTTGATGGCCCGCGGTTTGGTGAAAAAACCCCTAGCCTGCGGAGGCAATCCACTCATGTGTCACCTCACGACTCCACCTGGCGCTTCATGAGCTCCACATCCAGACCAAGGCTTTGGAGCTCACGCACCAAGACGTTGAATGATTCGGGAAGGCCCGGCTCTTCGGGAACCTTCCCCTTGACGATGGCCTCGTACACCCGCGACCGGCCATCCACATCGTCCGATTTCACCGTGAGCAGCTCTTGCAAGGTGTACGCCGCGCCGTACGCTTCCAGCGCCCACACCTCCATTTCGCCCAAACGCTGCCCACCAAACTGGGCCTTGCCCCCCAACGGCTGCTGGGTGATGAGGGAGTAGGGCCCGATGGAGCGAGCGTGGATCTTGTCATCCACCAAGTGCGACAGCTTGAGCATGTAGATGTAGCCCACGGTAACCCGCTGCTCAAACTCCTCCCCGCTGATGCCATCACGGAGCCGAGCCTTGCCATCCTCCGGCAAACCGGCCTTGACCAGCCAATGCCGGATCTCCTCCTCCGTCGCCCCATCAAACACTGGGGTGGCAAAACGTTTGCCCAGCACCTTCCCCGCCCAGCCCAGATGGGTCTCCAGGATTTGGCCCACGTTCATCCGAGACGGCACCCCCAAGGGGTTGAGGACGATCTCCACCGGCGTGCCGTCTTCCAAAAACGGCATGTCCTCTTCCGGCAGTACCACGGAAATCACCCCCTTGTTCCCGTGGCGTCCGGCCATCTTGTCTCCCACCTGCAACTTGCGCTTCATGGCCACGTAAACCTTGACCACCTTGATGACGCCAGGGGGCAGTTCGTCCCCGGCGGTGAGCAGCTCAATACGCTCGCGGTTCAGTTTTTCCAGAACCTGGATCTGCGATTCGGCCTGGCCCACCAGCAAGCGCACCCGCTCCAGGATGGTCCGATCGGCCAAGGGCAAACGCTGCAGTTCCCCCACCGGCAGCAGATCTACCACCTCCGCCGGCAGCTGGCCCCCTGCTTGGGCCAGCAGGTGCCCGGAGGGAGCCACCACCTCCTGGGTGACCTGCGCTCCTTCCAACAGCTCACGCAGTTTCTTGTTCCGCTCCTCAAGGATGATGCGCTTTTCATCCTCGGAGTTCTTGCGGATACGGGCCACTTCCTGTTCCTCAATGGCTAGGGCGCGAGGATCCTTGTCCGCCCCACGACGGGAGAAAATCTTCACCCCCACCACCACCCCGGAAATGCCCGGCGGGCACTTGAGGGAGGCGTCCTTCACATCACCCGCTTTCTCGCCAAAGATGGCCCGCAGCAACTTTTCTTCCGGGGTGAGTTGGGTTTCTCCCTTGGGGGTCACCTTGCCCACCAGGTAGGAACCGGGCCGGACGTACGCCCCGACGCGGATGATCCCCGCCTCATCCAAATCCCGCAGGGCGGATTCAGGAACGTTGGGGATATCCCGCGTCACCTCTTCCGGCCCCAGCTTGGTGTCGCGGGCGGCCACCTCCAGCTCCTCAATGTGCACCGAGGTGAAGTAGTCCTCCTTCACCAGCTTTTCCGAAACCACGATGGCGTCCTCAAAGTTGTAGCCCCGCCAGGGCATGAACGCCACCAACACGTTGCGCCCGAGCGCCAACTCACCCCGGTCGGTGTTGGGTCCATCCGCCAGCACCTGGCCTTTGACCACCCGCTGTCCGGGCCTCACGATGGGTTTTTGGTTGATGCAGGTGTTCTGGTTGGAGCGGCGAAACTTGGTGAGCTGGTAGATATCGGCGCCAAAATCGCGCAGCCGCCCGGTTTCTGGGTCCTCCGCTTCCACGCGCACGATGATGCGCTGCGCGTCCACCGTGTCCACCACCCCCGCCCGCCGGCACACGATCACTGCCCCGGAGTCGCGGGCCACCACCTCCTCCAAACCCGTGCCCACAATGGGCGCCTCCGTGCGCAGCAGCGGCACCGCCTGCCGCTGCATGTTAGACCCCATGAGGGCGCGGTTGGCGTCGTCGTGCTCCAAGAAGGGAATGAGGGCCGCCGCCACCGACACCACTTGTTTGGGCGACACGTCAATGTAGTCCACCTTTTCCCGATCAATGAGGACGAACTCGCCACCTGAACGGGCAATCACCTTTTCGTCCAACAGGTATCCCCGCTCGTCAATGCGGGCGTTGGCTTGGGCAATGTTGAGGGTTTCCTCGTCCCAGGCGGAAAGGTAAAACACGTGGGGCTCAAACTTCACCAGCCGCGTCTTTTGCGTAGCCAGCTTCTTATTGGCCGCCTCCGCCGCTTCCCCCAGCTGAAACGGCCCATCGCCTTTTTCTACCACCCGCACGTGGTCCAACACCCGCCCTTTTTCCACTTTGCGGTACGGTGACTCAATGAAGCCGTAGTCGTTGATGCGGGCATAGCAGGAGAGGGAGGAGATGAGCCCAATGTTGGGACCCTCTGGCGTTTCAATGGGGCAGATCCTCCCGTAGTGGGTCGCGTGCACGTCGCGCACCTCAAACCCCGCTCGCTCCCGGGAAAGCCCACCCGGGCCCAAAGCGGAAAGGCGCCGCTTGTGGGTGACCTCCGACAAGGGGTTGGTTTGGTCCATAAACTGCGACAGCTGCGAAGAGCCAAAGAACTCCTTCACCGCCGCCACCACCGGCTTGGCGTTCACCAAGTCGTGGGGCATGGCGTGGGCGATGTCCTGGTGGATGGTCATGCGCTCCTTGATCGCCCGCTCCATGCGCACCAACCCGACGCGGAACTGGTTCTCCAAAAGCTCCCCCACCGCCCGGACGCGCCGGTTGGCCAGCGAGTCAATGTCGTCCACCCGACCCACCTCGCGGGAAAGCTTCATCAGGTAGCGCACCACCGCCACGAAGTCTTCCCGGTCCAGGGTTCGCTGGGTCAACGGCTTGTTTAGGCCCAACTTGACGTTGAATTTGAAACGGCCCACTTCGGAGAGGTCGTACTTGCGCTCGTCAAAGAACAAACCGTCAAAGAGGGCGTTGGCCGAATCCTCCGTCGGGGGATCTCCCGGACGCTGTTTGCGGTAAATTTCCATCACCGCATCGCGCTTGGAACGGATGTTGTCCTTTTCCACGGTCTTGGTGAGGATCTCCCCCACCAGGTCCCAGGTGGGGAAGGCCAACAACAGCTGGGAAACCCCAAACTCCTGGGCATGGTCAAGGATTTCCAGGCTCAAGGGGGTGTTGGCTTCAAAGAGCACCTCCCCCGTTTCCGGATGGACCAGATCATCGGCCAGTACGGCGTCCAAGAGGTTGCGCGGGTCCACCTCCACGCGCAGGTGGCCTTCCTGGGTCAACCGCTGCCGCAGTTCCGCGGTGAGCTTAAGCCCGGCAAAGAGGCTCGGCTCGGCGGCACGAGAGCTACCCTTGGCGGCCGCCCGCTCCTCCTCTACCGCCAGAACCCGCCGATCCAGCTGAAGGATTGGCCTCGGGCCCAGGTGCAACGGGAACGTATGGTAGAAGGTTTGCAGCAGCTGCGCGTTGGTTTCCAACCCTAAGGCACGGAGGAATACCGTTCCGGGAAAGCGCCGTTTTCGGTCAATGCGAACGTAGAGAATTTGCTTCTTATCAAATTCAAACTCAATCCATGAGCCCCGGTAGGGAACGATCTTGGCCAAAAGGGAGGTGGGCGTTTCGTAGGTGAAGGAAACCCCAGGAGAGCGGTGTAGCTGCGACACCACCACCCGCTCGGTGCCGTTGATGATGAAGGTCCCCGTAGCCGTCATGAGGGGCAGCTCGCCAAAGTACAGGTCTTCCTCTTTGATGTCGCGGATCCGGCGTTCGCCACTGCCATCCTCAAAGAGCACCAGCCGGACACGCACCTTAAGAGGTACGGCGTAGGTCAACCCCCGCTCTCGGCAGTCGTCTTCGGTGAACTGAACCTTGAGGCCTACCGGAGAGTTACAGGTGGCGCAGCGGGGAATCGCATTGGCGGTGGCCTGCCCGCAGTGGGGGCAGACCGTGGTGAGCTCATGGGGCTCCGCGGCACGAATGCGACTGCCGCAGTGTTCACACTCCAGCCGCAAGTACTTGAGGCCTTGCAGCGCCCCGCACTTGCACTCCCAAACCCCTAGCTCGTAGTGCACGAAGTGGAGCTCACAGGAAGAGCGAAAATCGGCAAGGGGAAACACCGAGGTAAACACCGCCTGTAAGCCCACGTTTTTTCGCTCCTCGGGCAGCAAATCCATTTGCAGGAACTGCTCATAGCTCGCCTTCTGCACCGCAATGAGGTTGGGAAGGGGAATAGCCGTGCGGATCTTGGAAAAGCTGATTTTTTCACCCACTTCCACCACCGTGGTATTGGTCATAGGTACCTACTCCTTAGCCTTTGGCTTGCCAGAAACTCTGGCGAAAAACCCAACGCCCACAGAAGAAAAGCAGCGGTTGGGGCACACGCCCCCCGCTTGGCTTTACCATCACCTGCGAAACTGACAGCCGCGCCGTAGCAATCGGCCGTGCCAAGCCCTCGCGTTCCAAAGGGACGCCCGTTGCTCCTCGCCTGCCTCCTCAAGTCATGATACTCGCCGAGGCAGCCCGAGGCTAGCGCGCAAGCCTCAGACAATCTTAACCTTGGCGCCAGCCTCTTCGAACTTCTTCTTGATCTCCTCGGCTTCTTGCTTGGAAATTCCTTCCTTCACCTTGGCCGGAGCGCCCTCCACCAGGTCCTTGGCCTCCTTAAGCCCCAGGGAAGTCACTTCGCGCACCACTTTGATCACGTTGATCTTCTTATCCCCGGCATCTTCCAGGATGACGTCAAACTCCGTCTTCTCCTCCACCGGCTCGGCAGCGGCCGCAGCGCCTGCCGCCCCGCCGACCATGGCCACCGGCATGGCAGCCGCCGCTGCGGAAACACCAAATTCCTCCTCCAGGGCTTTGACCAAGTCATTCAGCTCGAGAACGGTCATGTTCTTAATTTGCTCAACAATTTCCTGAATTTGCGCCATTTTTCTCTCCTTTGCTCCTCTTATTTTAGCCAGCTTCGGCTAATTCTGCTGCTTTTTCTCAGCAATTTGTTTGAGCGTAACCGCCAGGCTCTTCACCGGCCAGTTGAGCGCCACCACCAAGCGCCGCATGGGCGACTGCAGCAGGTACAGCAGCCGCGCCACCAGCTCCTGTTTACTGGGCAAGTTGGCCACCTGCTGAGCGCCGGCTGCGTCCAAAAGCTGGCCCTCCACCAGCGCTCCGCGAAACTTCAGCTTCTCATGCCCCTTGGCAAACTCCGCCAGTACCTTGGCTAAGGCCACCACGTCCTTGGAGGTGTAGGCCACCGCGGTTGGACCCACGAAGAGGCGGGTCACCGGTTCCTTGGCCGACCCGGCCAGGGCAATGCGAGCCAGGGTGTTCTTGACCACCACATAGCTCCCCTCCACCTCCTTGACCTTCCGGCGCAACTCCGTCACCTCGGCCACCGTGAGACCGCTAAAGTCCATGACAAAAACCCCCGAAGCAGGTACCAGCGCGGTTTTAAGACCCTGAAGCTGCTGCTCTTTTTGCTCTCGTGTCAGCATACCCTTCTACCTCACTTCGCCTCAAGTTGCGCCAGGTCCAGGGGAACCCCAGGGCTCATGGTGGAGGAGAGCACCGCCGAGTGCACGTAACGCCCCTTGGCGGCTGCCGGCTTGGCCTTCAGGACGGCCGAAATGAGCGCTTGAGCGTTCTCTTCCAGGTGATCCACGGGGAAGGACAGCTTGCCCAACGGTGCATGGACAATCCCGGTCTTGTCCACCCGAAACTCCACCTTACCTGCCTTGATTTCGGCCACCGCCCTTCCCACCTCCGTGGTGACCGTCCCGGTTTTGGGGTTGGGCATGAGACCGCGAGGTCCAAGGATCTTACCCAACTTGGAGAGGTGCCGCATCATGTCGGGCGTGGCCACCACCGCATCAAAATCCAGCCACCCGTTCTGGATTTTTTCCACCGCCTCTTCACCCATCACGTAATCGGCGCCCGCTTGCTCCGCTTCCTTGGCCGCCTCACCCGCCGCCACCACCAGGACGCGCTTGGTCTTCCCCGTCCCGTGAGGCAAGAGGACAGTACCGCGAACCATTTGATCGGCGTGGCGCGGGTCCACCCCCAGGCGCATGGCCACTTCCACCGTCTCGTCAAATTTGGTGTAGTGCATTTCCTTCAAAAGCTCCAGCGCCTCCCGCAACTGATACTTTTTCGGCTGGAGCTTGGCCTTGGCCGCCAAATACTTCTTTGAATGTTTCATGGCACCACCTCAATGCCCATGCTGCGGGCAGTTCCCTCCACGGTGCGAATGGCCGCCTCCAGGGACGTGGTGTTGAGATCTGGCAGCTTGGTGCGGGCGATCTCCTCCACCTGCGCCCGGGTTACCTTCCCCACCTTGACGCGGTTGGGCTCACCCGAACCCTTCTCCACCCCCGCTGCCTTAGCCAACAAGAACGAGGCCGGCGGCGTCTTGGTGATAAAGGTGTAGGTGCGGTCGGAATACACCGTGATCACCACGGGGATGATGGTGCCAGCCATCTTCTGCGTGCGCGCATTGAAGTTCTTGCAGAAGTCCATGATGTTCAGGCCGTGCTGGCCCAGTGCCGGTCCCACGGGGGGGGCTGGGTTTGCCTGCCCCGCTGGAATTTGCAACTTGACGTACGCCACGATCTTTTTTGCCATGGCCTCTTACCCCACCTTCTGTACTTGAGTGAACTCCAACTCCACGGGGGTGGAACGACCAAAGATGGTCACCATCACCCGCACCGTGGAGCGGTCCAAGTTCACGTCGTCCACCACGCCGGTGAAGCTGGCAAAGGGGCCGTCGGTGATGCGCACCTGCTCGCCCTTCTCAAACACGTACTTCGGCTTCGGCTTTTCCTTGGCGGCCACCACCTGATGGAGCATTTGCTCCACCTCCTCATCGGTCAACGGTGTGGGCTTCTTGCCGGCGCCCACAAACCCGGTGACCCTTTGGGTGTTGCGCACCAAATGCCACGCCTCATCCCCACGCCTGGGATCATCAAGGTCAATTTGCACCAGGATGTACCCAGGGAAGAGCTTCCGCTCCACCTCCCGGCGTTTGCCTCCGCGCACCTCTACCACCGTTTCCGTGGGAATGCGAATCTCGCCGAAGAGATCACCCATGCCGAGAGCTTCAATGCGCTGCTCCAACGCGCGCTTCACGGTTTCTTCAAAACCGGTGTAGGTGTGCACGATGTACCAACGCAGAGGCATGACGCCAATGACCCCTTTTAGCCCAAAACCTTAAAAACCCATTTCACCACATTGAGAAAGAGCAAGTCGCAGAGGTACAAAAAAATCCCAAAGAAAAACGAAGCGGCAATCACCACAACCGTGGTCGCTAAGGTTTCGTCCCGGGACGGCCAGGTTACCTTCTTGGTTTCCGCCGAGACCTCGCGCAGGAACGCCTTAACTTCCCCCCACCATTTCATGCCCTTTGCCTCCACGGGAACTTTTTGGCAGGCCAGGAGGGACTCGAACCCCCAACCACCGGTTTTGGAGACCGGGACTCTACCAATTGAGCTACTGGCCTGCACCTCATACGCCGCTCACTTCACCTCGCGGTGCACCGTGTGACGGCGGCAGAACTTACAGTACTTCTTCACCTCCAGCCGTGCCGTCTGCTTTTTCTTGTTCCGCGTAGCCGTGTAATTGCGCCGCTTACACTCACCGCAGGAAAGCATCACGTGGTCACGCATAAACGCCCCTCAGACCCAACGGCCGCCCCTACTCCAGAATCTCGGTGACGGTGCCGGCGCCGACGGTTCGGCCGCCTTCGCGGATGGCGAAGCGCAGGCCCTGTTC
>JANXCP010000085.1 GCA_025060245.1 Thermoanaerobaculum sp.
GCCTGAACCTGCGGGCAGCCCTGGCGTTTGCCGATATTTCCCATCCTTTCATGCACTTAAACGCCGCCTGCAACCCCAATCCCATGCAAACAGTGGCAGTCCCCTCGCCAGTGGTCCCCGGCTCGGTGCAGTATTACCAGATGTACGCGGCGCGGGTCGCCGACCTCACCGCCTCGCCCTCGCGCTTTTGGGAAGCTCGGGCCTCGGCTTCTTACCAGACGCCCACCAGTTTCCTGGCCAACCTGAGCGTGCGCTGGTGGGACGGGGAGAATCAGGACCTGGATTTGACCGACTGGGCGAAGAGCGTGGCCGGGATTACCGCCAGCGTCGGCTGGATCCCTGGAGAGGAGTGGCAAGCCCACCTGGGGGCCACGCTGGGGAGAATGCAAACCAAGGCCTTCTTCTGCATCCCAGTTATGGATGGTTGAGCGGCCGGTGTGACACGGGGCCAGTTTGGCTCCGCCAAGGATTCCGTGGAAAACACCTCCCAGTACCGCAACTTCTTTGTCACCGCCACCTGGAAGCCTTCCACTTCCTTCCAGCTCATGGGGGAAGTGGCCCTCACCCGCGGTACGGAGATGATGGACCAAATCCGCATGAACGTTCCGGCCGACGTCTTGGCAAAGCTGCCTTGGAGTGACTACGACTTGAGCCTGGTGCACACCTTCTCCAATTTGGATACCAAGCGCTGGGACGTGAACCTCACCGCCCTCACCCGCCTTGCCAAGGGCGTGGATGGACTCCTCTCCTACAGCCTGGTGAAGTACGAGGACATGACCCCTTACGTGGCCGACCTCACCGGTGAGCTGAGCATGCTCCAACTGGGCCTGCGCTGGACGCTGTAGCTCTGCCTTTATGACAGCACCACACCGCCGGGGTTTCCCCGGCGGTTTTCTTTTGCCCCAACAAGGTGCGGCCCGTTTTTCGTGCACACCTGGGTACCCCGGGGGGCCATGCACACGGCTACAATAGCCGCATGTATATGCCTGGGCAGTGGATGCCGGCGCGAAAGGCCAAGGCCCCCTTTTGGCGTTGGGTCCTCCTGGGCGCTTTGGTCGTCATTACCGCCACCGTGCTGGTCCTGGGCACAGCGGTGGTGACACCCCCTGTCACTCGTTTTTCGCTCACCGAAAACACTTTAGAAGTGATCTCGCAGGAAGGGCTCCTGACCCTGCGCAAGCGCTTCGCGTTAGACCAGCTGCAGGAGGCTGCGGTCATCTCCCCCGGACGGGGGAGGAAACTGTCGGGGGCGAGGTTGGAGGCTTACTGCCGCGGGTGGTTTTCCTACCAAAGTTTGGGGAAAGTTTGGCAGGCGACCGACTGCCGCTCGCCGGTGATCCTCCTGCGTTTTTCCCAAACCTCTCCAGTACTGGTGGCCCCGGCCGACTTTCCCGGGTTTTTGGCCGCACTCCAGGCTCGCCGCACCCACCAGTTCCCCCTGCGCCAGCCGACGACCCCGGCATCAACGCCGGGTTGGCTAGCCCTCATCGTTGGCGCGATGGTCCTTACCTTGCTGCTCACGGTGCTCATGGTCCTGATGGGACCGCGGCGGCTTGCCTATGCGGTGGAGCCGGGGCAGCTGGTGGTGCGGCTGTTCTCCCACTGCAAGCGCTTTCCCATTGCTGGGGCCTCGGTTCGGCCCTGGCAACCTAAGGGGCTGCTTCGGATCGCCGGAACCAGCCTCCCGGGGTACCACGTAGGGGTGTTCTGGGACCCCAAGGGGAAGGTGCGGGTGTACGCCTCGGACCTGTCCCAGGGGATTCTTTTCGCAGCCCATCAGCGAATCTTTATTTCCCCTGCCCAGGAGGAAGAGTTCTTGACCCTTCTCCGCGAGGTAGGGGGGGTCCAGGTGGCATGGGATAGTACAACTGGGGAGGAAGACCATGAACGTGTCCCTGCAACAACTCCTTGACCTGTTTTCCGGAGAAGCGCAGATCACCGGCAGGCTTTTCCGCCATCTCACCGACGCAGCCCTAGGACAGCGCGTCACCCCCAAGGACCGGTCGCTGGGGGAGATGGCGTGGCACATCGTTGAGGCGATCCCGGGCATCCTCACCCAGGTGGGCCTCCAGCTGCCGGCGCTACCACCGCAGGACCAGGTGGCCCGCTCCGCCGTGAGCTTGGTCCAAGCCTATGAGACCATCGCTCGCGAGGCAGTGGAGGCCATGAAGGGGTCCTGGAGTGATCGCTCTCTGGAAGAGGAGCACGAGGTCTACGGCTTTCGCTGGACGAAATGGCAGACGGTAATGGCCTTATTGTTCCACCAGACCCACCACCGGGGAGCCATGACCGTCCTGATGCGTCAGGCAGGCTTGACCTTGCCGGAGATTTACGGCCCCAGCCGCGATAGCCACGGCCACCCCTAGGGTTGTCACCGTACCTGGCGGAGGTGGGCGTAGCCCACCAGGAACTGCCAGGTCTTGTGCGGCCCTTCCAAGTCCAGCGGGCCAGGCCGGACAGCGAGGGTCACCCACACCGGCACCCACCCGCGACCCTTACGAACCTGGCCCTTGGCGGCCACCAACGCCTCACCCAGGAGGCGGTTGGCAGCAGAGGGCAGCAGCAAATCGGCAAAGCCGCCCGCTGGAAGGGAATCCATCACCTGGTCACTGTGGGGCACGCCGTTGATGCTCCAGCGCACCGGAACCCTGGGTGAGGGGCCGGGACCCTGGTTGGCCAAGCGCACCTCCACACCCTCCGCATGCCAACGAAACCCATGCAGGATCAGGTAGAAGGGGCAAAAGATGGGACCCAGCGTCGCGCTCCGCACCCCTACACTGCCAAGGTTCACCTCCAAGCCCAGCGCGTGCTGCCACCCCGTGGGCTCCAGCACCATTGCCACCCGCAGCAGGTCTTCCCCATACCCCACCAGCTCATCCTCCGCCACCACCCGGCCATCCACACTCCAGCGCAGCGATGCCCGGGCCCTGGCAGGGAGGTGCCAGATTTGCCCTTCCACCACTGGGGGTACGGGCACACACCCCACAGGGGCAGGTAGTGGACAGAGGGTCACACCTAAGGCGGCTGCCCAGAGCACCATGGCCCACTATCGCCGCGTGCTAAGCTTGCGGTCAAGGGGCGGGGCGTGAAGCTTTCGGCGTTGTTTGACCCCCAGGCGCAGGAGAGGGTCCGCCAGGCGGTGCAAACGGTGGAGCGGCAGACCGCGGCGGAAGTGGTGCCCGTGGTGGTCGCTCGTTCGGGAAGCTATCCCCAAGCGGTTTGGCGGGCCGCCACCTTGGGGGCCTTAACCGGCTCGGTCCTGGTAACCCTGCTACTGCGCCTGGTGGACGTGTGGGGGCTGCCCTGGGAGTTTTGGCTCCTGGCCCCACCGCTGGTGGGGGCCGGCATAGGGCTTTCGGCCACTCACCTTTCACCGTTCCTCAGCCGCCTGTTCCTCAGCGACGAGGAATTGGCGGTGCAAGTGCGCGAGCGTGCCGAGCACGCCTTTCTCACCGAAGAAGTGTTTGCCACCAACCAGCGGGTGGGCATGCTGATCTTCGTCAGCCTCTTTGAACGGCAGGTGGTGGTATTGGGAGACCGCGGGATTGCCTCTCGTGTACCGCCAAGCCGCTGGCAACAGATCGCCAACGCCGTTGGCCAGGGCATTCGTCAAGGCCGTGCTGTGGAAGCCCTGGTGGAGGGGATCTACCAGTGCGCCCAACTCCTCGTGGAAGCTGGGCTTGCCGTGCAGCCGGGGGACACCAACGAGCTGGCCGACCGGCTCCGCCTGTCGGAGCGCTGAGGCCATGGGCACGAACAGGTTTCTTCCCATCCTGGCGGTCTTGAGCTTCCTTGCCCCTGCCGTCCCCCTTCCGGCCCTGGAGGTGCCGTTCCTGGCCGGGCGGGTGAACGACCTGGCGGGGCTTCTGGATGAGGCCAGCAGGGAACAACTGGAGCAGCGCCTGGCGCAGATTGAACAGAGCACTGGAGCGCAGGTGGTGGTGCTGACCATCCCCTCCCTGGAAGGGGAGGACCTGGAAGACTACGCCCACCGGGTCGCCAGCACGTGGCAGCTGGGGCAAAAGGGGAAGGACAACGGGGTGCTCTTCCTCATTGCCAAAGGGGAGAGAAAGATGCGGCTGGAAGTGGGTTACGGCTTGGAATCGGTGCTCCCCGATGCCCTCGCTCGGCGGATTTTGGATCAGCTGGTGAAGCCCGCGTTCCGTGCGGGTGATTTCGCCGGGGGTATTAGCGCTGGCGTGGAGGCGGTGGCGCGGGCCATTCAAGGGGAGACCGTTCCCAAGCCCGCAGCGACTGGCCCTTCCCAAAACCGGAGCATGGGCACGAAGCTGCCATTCTTTATCCTCTTTTTCACCATCTTCATCCTCGTCATTGGCTCTTTCTCCCTGCATGCGTTGCTCAGCACCGGCTGTCAGAGTTGGGTGTTGTACCTCTTCCTCCTACCTTTCTGGGCCGCGTTCCCCATGGCCCTCCACCCATTGGTGGGGATAGCCACCGGCTTAGGCTGGCTCATCCTGTTCCCACTCCTCAAGGTGCTCTTGGCAAAGACCGCCGCGGGAACTTCAATGCGCAAGGCCCTCGCACCCCTCATGGCGCCAGCACCTCGCCGGCGCACGTGGTCTGGCGGGGGATTTGCCGGCGGGTTTTCCGGTGGCGTGTTTTCCGGTGGAGGGGGTTCCTTCGGCGGTGGCGGAGCCTCCTCTTCTTGGTGACGGGGCAAGGTTGACCACCATAAGGGATTAGGGATGCAAGCGGCTCATAGTCTTTCGGGTAAGGCTCTCGTAGCCACGTTGGGCATGGCGGTGCTTTTTGGCACTTCCTTCGTGGCGTCCAAGGTGGCATTGTCCGCCTTCTCGCCAACCCAGCTGGTATTTGCCCGCTTTGCCGTGGCCACCTTGCTCTTTCTCGCCCTACGCCCGGTCATGCCCAACGCCCTCGTCAACGCCGAGCAGCTAAAACGGCTCTTGGTGCTGGCGCTCTTGGAACCGGGAGCGTACTTTTTTTTGGAATCCTATGGCTTGCAGCGTACCCTGGCTTCCACCGCGTCGGTGCTAATTGCCACCATCCCGGTCTTCGTGTTGCTCCTGGAGGTAGTGCTGCTGAAAGCCGCCGTGGCGTTCTTGGACGCGGTCCTCATCGTTCTCTCCCTCACCGGCGTGGGGCTTCTGCTGTCGGCCAAAGGGGAACCCGCCTTCGGGGGCACGCTAGTGGGCAACCTCTTGATCCTTGGCGCTGCCTTTTCTGCCGCCGTGTACACCCTTGTCGCCCGAAACCTCATGGCCTCCTTGGACGCCCTCACGGTGACCCGCTGGCAAGCCATATTTGCCGTGGTCCTTTATTTCCCCTTCGCCGGTGCCGCGTGGCTCAAGGGTCAGCCCTTGCCCAACACCTGGCAGCCCTGGGCGGCGGTGCTGTATTTGGGAGTGTTTTGTTCCTTCGGTGCTTATGCCTTGTTGAACTACGCCCTCAGCCAAGCCCGGCCCAGCTTGGTGGCCGCCTTCTCCAACCTGATCCCGGTGGTGGCCACCGCCGTATCCCTGCTGGTGCTGGGGGAACGGCTGGTGCTGCAACAACTTGCCGGCGCAGCCTTGACCGTGGGCGCCATTGCCCTGCTGACCCTACGCCATCGGCAGCAACCATCTCCACCCACCCCTGGCTAAATGCTCGCACCCTTCCTCCCCCCGCCAATCCCGCCCTTTCAAGAAAAGGTAGAGGTGCGGGTGGTGCTCCACCAGGTACGCGTGCTGGACCGCGAGGGGGAGCCCATACGCCACCTGAGACCCGAGCACTTCCAGGTGTGGGTGGCCGGGGAGCCCGTGTCCCTGTTGGCCGTTCGCTGGGTGGGGGCGGAGGAGGAAGCTCAGCGCCCGATTTCCGGAGAAAGCCCGTCTGGGCGGCTGGTGACGTTCCTGGTGCAACGGGACTTACAGAAGGCCCGGGCCTCGGGGCTCTTGGCCTTCAAGCACCGTGCCGCCCAACTGATTGAACGCCTTCCCCCCCAGGACTGGGTCGCCTTGGTGGTGCAGGATTCCCGCCTCCACCTGTTTGCCGACTACACCCGCGACCACGGCCAGGTGGCGGAGCTGATGCGCCTGCACCTGTTTCGCCCTCCACCCCGCCGTAGCCCAAGCGAGGCCGGGCCAAGCCTTGCGGCAGAGCTGCCGGAAGCGGTGCAGAAAAAAGCGGCCACCCACGAGCAGGGCTTGCTGGCTCTGGCCCAAGCTTTGCTCCGCCTGCCCGGAACCAAGGTGTTGGTCATCCTGGGCTGGGGGTTGGGTCGCCTCTGGGCTCCGTCCTTTTACCTTCCGTCGCAGTACCTTCAGGCGGTGCACCTGTTGGAGAGGGCGGGCATACCGGTTTTTTCCTTGGATATCACCGACGCGGACTACCATACGTTGGAGCTGGGTCTCATGCAGGTGGCGGAAGATACCGGGGGTTTCTACGCCAAGACCCACCTTTTCCCGGAACAAGCGGTGCGCCGCCTCTGGGGTGCCCTGGCGGGGTACTACGAGCTGGCGTTCCTGCGCCCACCCCTCCCGGAGGGAGTACACCCGGTGGAGGTGAAGCTGGTGGGCGTTTCAGGGCAGCTGTTCTACCGCCCCACCTTTGCCGACCCCCTTCCCGTGGGGCTACCCTAAGCTCATGCGCGTCTACCTTTCCCGGTTTGTCTGCGGCGCAGTGGAGGAAAACCTGCAGCGGATGGCTTCGGAGGCGGAACGGGCGGCACGAGGGGAGGCTGAGCTGGTGGTCTTCCCTGAGCTCTTCCTCACCGGGTACCGGCAGCTGATCCCGCCGGTAGTGGCACGCCAGCACTTTGCCTCCCTCTCCCGTGCCTTCCCTAGCCAGCTCTTCTGCTTTGGCACCTTTACCGAAGACGGCTACAACCGCCTGACCCTTTGGCACGGTGGGCAAGAAGTGGCGCAATACGACAAGGTGCACCTGTTCCTGCCGAACCGGGAGGACCTGTTGTGGAGAGAGGGAACCCGTTACGTCGCGGTAAAGTGTTCCTGGGGCACGGTGGGCCTTTTGACCTGCAATGACGTGCGTTTCCCCGAGCAGGCGCGCAGCCTGGTGCTCTCGGGCGGGGCCAACATCCTCCTAGCGGTGGCCTGGTGGCCCTGGAGGCGCGATCACGTCTGGCGCACCCTTTTGCAGGCCCGCGCCATGGAAAACGCCAGTTGGGTCTTGGGCTGTTGCATTGCGGCCAGCATTTTTGCCGACGAACCCTTTGCCGGGGCAGGCAACTACGCCTTTGACCCGGTGGGTACCCCTATCCTGCCCACCGAGGACACCTTTTATGAGTTGAGCCTGGCCTCCCCTCCCCCGGTCCTGGTGGATCCCAGGAAGAGTTACCGCGAGATCCGGCAGGTGATCACGGTAGCGGTGGACGGGGAAGACTCGTAGCTTTCCAGGGTTGGCGTCCTGCGCCCGGGTTAACCCCGCCATGGGGCGGGAAGCAGCCCACTCCTTCTGCCTTTAGGTCACCGGCAAGAACACCACCCGGCGGCCCTCCACCCGCCAAGGCCGCGTCAAGAGCCAGCGTAGCGCTTGCGGGTAGGCGATGTGCTCCTGTTCCAGGATGCGTGCCGAAAGCGTTTCCGGCGTGTCCTCCTCCCGCACCTCCACGGTCCGCTGCAGGACGATGGGTCCCGTGTCGCACCCCTCATCCACCAGGTGCACCGTGCAACCGGTCACCTTGACGCCGTACTCCCAAGCTTGCCGCTGAGCGTCCAACCCGGGAAAGGCGGGCAACAGAGCGGGGTGGATGTTCAGGATCCGGCGAGGAAAGGCGGCGACAAATTGCGCGGACAGCAACCGCGTGTACCCCGCCAGACACACCCATTCCGCCTGCACCTGGCGCAGGGCCTGCAAGAGCAGCGCTTCATGCTCCTCTCGCGACAGTCCACGGGAGGGGATAGCCTGGGCGGGGATTCCCAGCTCCCGCGCCCGCTGCAACCCCGGGGCTTCGGCTCGGTTGGAGAGCACCAGCACGATTTCCGCCGGCACTTCCCCCCGCCCACAGGCCGCCGCCAGAGCGAGGAAGTTGGATCCCCGCCCGGAAAGGAGCACAGCCACTCGGGCCTTATCCACGCCGCTGCCCCACAAAACGCACGCCCGGGCCCTCCACCACCCGCCCCAGCACCCACCCCGGCCCTTGGCTGGCCAGGGCCATCAAGACCTCGGCCACCTTTGCCTCCTCCACCACCAGGACCATTCCCACCCCAAGGTTGAAGGTCCGTCGCATGTCCTCCTCGGGCACCTGGCCCAGCCGGCGGATGAGGCGAAAAACCGGCGGCTCGTCCCAGCTCCCCAGCTCCACCTCCGCCCCAAGGTGGGGAGGTAAGGCGCGGGGCAGGTTGTCGGGGATCCCCCCACCGGTGATGTGCGCTGCTGCCTTGATGAGCCCCCGTTCCACCAATGGCCACAGGGCAGCAAAGTAGGAGCGGTGCACCCGCAGGAGCTCTTCGGCCAAAGTGCACCCCAGCTCAGGTAGGTGGCTGTCCAGGGCAAGACCCTCGTTTTCCAGGAGCACCTTTCGGGCCAACGAGTACCCGTTGGTGTGGAGACCCGAAGAGGGAAGGGCCACCAGGAGGTCACCCGCCACCACCCCTGCCGGATCCAGCAAACGGTCCCGGGCGGCCACACCCACAATGAAGCCTGCCAGGTCGTACGCTCCCGGCGGGTAAAAGCCCGGCATCTCCGCCGTCTCACCCCCCAGCAGGGCACACCCGTGGGCGGCACAAGCCCGGGCCATCCCCTCCACCAGCGCCACCACCACCTGGGGCTCCAATTTCCCCGTGGCCACGTAATCCAAAAAGAAAAGCGGACGGGCCCCTTGGACCAGGATGTCGTTGACGCAGTGGTTGACCAGGTCTTCCCCCACCGTGTCGTGCCGGCCCACTTGCTGGGCCACCTGCAGCTTGGTACCCACACCGTCAGCCGAAGCCACCAGCACCGCGCCGCGAGGGTTGTCCGGTTCCAACGTAAAAAGACCACCGAAGGCACCAATTTCGGAAAGCACCCCTGGGGTGAAGGTCGCCTTCGCCAGCTGGCGAATGCGGGCCAAGGCACGCTCTTGGGCATCAATGTCCACCCCCGCTGCCTTGTAGGTCAGGCCGCCCATCATGGGGGGATCATACCCTAGGAGCCGTTGACAACCACGCTGGGCCAATTTATGTTGATCTTGCGACTAGGAGGTTTTTATGCATATCAAAATTGC
>JANXCP010000086.1 GCA_025060245.1 Thermoanaerobaculum sp.
AGGGCAGCGGCAATCTGTTGGCGCGCCTGCTCGGGGTCCACGTTCCATTCCAGCGACAGTGCCTTTGCCTGCTGAGCCAGGGTTGAGTCAATTTTTCGGCCTGCCGACAGCAGTTCTTCGGCCAAGCTACCGTGCGAGATGATCAGGATCCCCACCATAGTTGTGCGCAGTCCCCCTGCCCCAATTCGTTACGGTTCCCTATCTCGGTCGCGATGGTGAACTCGCACCAGCCAGCCTGCCTGGCGCAACTCGTCCCCCAGCCGAGACGCTAAGTATACCGACCTGTGCTTGCCCCCGGTGCACCCAAAGGCCACCACCACGTAGCTTTTCTGCTCCCGCTGGTAAAGTGGTAAGAGCTCGCTCACCAATCCCCTCAACTTCTGGTACACCTCCTCCACCTCCTGCTGTTGGCCCAGCCACTCTGCCACCTTCGGATGGTCTCCGGGCAAGGGACGGAGCTCGGGCACAAAGTGGGGGTTGGGCAAAAACCGCACGTCAAAGACCAGCGTGGCATCGCTGGGAAGGCCAAACTTGAAGCCAAAGCTTTCGCAGCGTACCACCAGCGGCTGGGCTAACTCGGTGGTGCCAAACCTGCGCGCCACCTCCGCTCGCAGCTCATGGGGCGTGTAGTTGGAAGTATCCAACACGTCGGAGGCAACGGCTCGTACTTCCTGCAGCAGTTGGCGCTCGTAGGTAACCGCCTCGGGTAAATCCAAGTGCCGAATAGGATGGGGCCGACGGGTCTCCTGAAACCGACGCACGATCACGTCGTCGGAAGCCTCCACAAACAGCACTTCCACACCGGGGAAACGCGCTTGCAGTTGCCCCACCAGCGCGGGAAAGCGGCCGGCGAAGGCGGGAGTGCGCACGTCCACCACCACCACCCAAGGAGGTCCGGCCTGCGCGAAAACCCGTTCAAACAGCGGTTCAATGAGGTCCAAAGGGAGGTTGTCCACACAGGTAAAACCCAGATCCTCGAAGCATCGCGTGACGATGGACTTCCCCGCGCCGGAAAGCCCGGTGACGATGATGGCCCTTTGGCTATTTTTTTCTTTCATTCCCGCTGCAGCACGTGGTCGTGAGCTTCCACGAACGCCCGACCCATGTCGGCGATTCCCCGCTGGAGCAACAGATGTCTGCGCGCGGCGCACTCCACCAACAGCGACAGGCTCCTTCCGGCGGCCACAGGCACTTGCAGCAGCGGACGGCGAACACCCAGGATCTCTGTGACTTGCTGGTCCACGCCCAGTCGTTCCAGTGGCGTCGTTTCCTCAGGAACCAGTTGGATCACCAGGTCAATGGGTTTCCAGTCGCGTATAGCCGCTGCGCCAAAGAGCTGGTCAATGTTGATGATCCCCAACCCACGCACTTCCATGACACCACGACCCTTTTCCGGGGCTTGACCGATGAGCTGATCTTGGCGCAGACGAAAGACCTCCACCACGTCGTCGGCCACCAACCTGTGGCCACGGTAAATGAGCTCCAAGGCGCATTCGCTCTTGCCCAGCCCGGAGGCGCCCTGCAGCAGCACCCCGACGGCGAAAATGTCCAGGAGATTGCCGTGGATACGCGTGCGTGGGGCGAGCAGCACCTCCAGAGCCGAGGAAAGGCGTTCAATCACTTCCGAGGTGGTGGCCTGGGTAAGCCCCAGCACCACCCCGTGGGCTTCACAAAAGGGTGCAAACAGCTGCGCCGCCGCATGATCTCCCTTGCTCACCACCACCAAAGGGGGCCGCGCCGCCACCAGGCTCTGCACCCGCTCCTGCTGCACTTCTTCCGGAAGGGTACGAACAAAATCCGCTTCGCTGGCCCCGATGACCTGCACTCGGCCAGGTCGCAGGGAGGCCAAAAAACCTGCCAAGGCCAAGCCCGGCTTTTGCAGACGTGGACTGAGGATGGGCCGTTCCAGACCACTGTCGGGTTTCACGAGGAGGGCTAATCGCAGCTCGAGCAGGTGCTTGTGGGCCAAGAACTGCCGTACTGTCAAGAGCGGTGGCTGTTGGCTCATGAATGGTCCCGCTTGGCCAGTAATGTCAGAAGCTCATGGGGCGTCTTGACCTTGCCCAAACCGTTTTGCATGTCGGCATCGCGCAAGGTGCGGGCAATTTCGGCCAATACCTGAAGGTGGGCGGCAGGCTCGTCGGGGGGTGAGAGGACAAAAAAGAAGTACCGCGCCCGGTCCTTAGGCTCGGGTCCAAAAACCACCGGTTCTCCGGTTCGGGCAAAGGCCACGACCACCTGTTTCAGCGAGGGGATTTTGCAATGGGGGATGGCGGCATGTTGGCCCACCAGAGTGGCTCCCAAGCGTTCCCGCTCCAAAAGGTGGTCCACCAAATCCTCGGCGCTGCTAACTAAACCGCTCCGTTCCAAGGCCTGGGCGACATAGTAAAGGACCTCCTCCCGAGTCCGAGCGGGAATGTCCAGGAGCACGTGCTCCGGCGCCAGAAGATGGTCAAGTCGCACTGGCTTTTCCTGAGGACGCTTAAGTCTCCGGGGTTACCAGCCCGTAGGTCTTGTCACGGCGCCGGTAAAGCACGTTAATTTGATCCGATTCGGCATCGCGGAAGACGATGAAGTCTTGTTTGCTGGAATCCAGCTCCAGGGCGGCTTCCTCCACGGTCATGGGACGAACAGGCACGTAAGTGGTTTCCACGATCCTGGGAGTACCCGAACGCACCGATTCCGCCTCCACCACCCGCAGTTCCCAGGCGGGCTCCCGGCCGGTACCCTTTTGCCGACGGTCCCGTACCTTTTGCTTGAGGCGGCGGGCCTGCTCCTCCAGACGCTCCACCACCTCTTGCAACGCCGCCGACCACTCGGTCTTTTCCGCAGAAGCGGCAATTTCAGCGCCTTTGGCGCGAATGTAGCCGTCCACCAGCATGCGATGTTTTTCTTGGGCGAAGGTAATTCGCGCCTCGTGCACTTCGCGGAAGTACTTGGCCAAGCGTCCCACCTTTTTCTTTACCAGGTTCTGATCTTTCGGAGTGAGCTCCACGTTGCGGGTGATGATTTCAAATTCCACGGCGTCCTCCTACCTCGGCCCTATTTTAGACGCTTCGTGATGGCCCTTCATCCACAGGCCACGCTTGCGCAGCTCCGATGAAGGGATCCCCAACTCCTCCCTGTACTTCGCCACCGTCCGGCGAGCAATTCGGATCCCCTGGCGGTTCAACTGGCGGGCAATTTTTGAATCCGCCAGCGGCTTCCGGGGATCTTCTCCAAGGATAAGCTCGCGGATTTTCTCCTTGACCACCACCGATGACACATCCCCTGCCAATGCGTGCCCTAGAGACGAATGAAAAAAGAACTTAAAGGGAAGCACCCCCCGCGGCGTGGCCATGTACTTCCCCTGAACCACCCGGCTTACGGTGCTTTCGTGGATCCCCAGCTCATCGGCCACGTCCCTCAACACCATCGGCCGAAGAAACTGCAGACCGTGGTCCAAAAACGCCTCTTGCCGGCGCACGATGGCCTCTGCGACGCGCAGGATGGTATGGTGTCGTTGCTCCACCGCACGCAAGAACCACAAAGCGTGTCTGAAGCGCTCGCGGACAAACGCCAGCGTTTGGCGATCTGCGCTCCGGTTACGGAGCAGCTGCATGTAGCGCGGGGAAAGGTGGACCTCAGGGAGCCGGTCGTCCACCAACTCCACCTGCCAGCGATTTCCTACCTTGCGCACTACCACGTCGGGTTCAATGGCAGTGGGTCCGCTGCTGCCCAGCAGAAGTCCCGGGTGAGGGGGCAGTTTTCGCAGCACCTCCATGGCACCTCGGACATCCTCCACCGTCACGCCAAACTGTTCCGCAATTTTGCCCCACTCCTGTTGCACCAACAGGGAAAAGGCCTGCTCCACCACGGCCAGGGCCAGCTTTTCCATGGCCGTGGGGTTGCTCCGCCGCCGCAGCTGAAGAAGAAAACACTCTTGCAAATTTCGCGCGCCAACTCCGGCAGGGTCCAGTTGCTGGATCCACGCCAGCGCCTGCTCCATGAGCGGTTCCTCAACACCGATCTGTTGGCCAAGTTCCCGAAGGGGGGTGCGCAGGTACCCGTCCGGCTCCAAATTGCCCACCAAGAACTCGCACAGCGGACGAAGCGCCTCGGGAAGGGGCAGCAAAGCCAGCTGCCCCAGCAAGGCGTCCGCCAAGGACGGCTCCGGATTGGGCAAGTTGAGCAAGGGGTCTGTGTCCTCTTCCTCTCCCACCCCCCAACCGGCTTGCGAAGAAACGTCGTGGAGATCGTTGGCAAAAAGCGCCGAAAGTTCCACCTCTTCTAGACTGCCCGGCCCTTCCCCATCCTCGCCCAACTCCCCACGGGTTGATTCAGCCAAAGCCTGTTCCTCCGGCCCGGCCAGCGCCCCTGTTTCGTCCTCCACCGCCGGGGACTCGTGCTCCAATCCGTCCGCGAGTTCCAATAACGGGTTGGCCTCCAGTTCCGCCCGGACCACCTGCTCCAGCTCCAGTCGGGTTAGCTGAAGGAGCTTGATCGCCTGTTGCAGCGCGGGCGTCATCAGCAGACGGGGGGCGAGCTTCAGGGTCGGCTTTTGGCTTACGGTCATACGCTACAGCTCAAACTCCTCTCCAAGGTACACCTGCCGCACCAGCGGGTCCGAGGCCAGCGTAGCCGGGTCCCCGCTTGCAAGAACCTTGCCGTCTTTAATAATGGAAGCATGATCGGTGATTTTCAAGGTATCGCGGACGTTGTGGTCGGTGATGAGGATGCCGTACCCCTCTTTGCGGAGATGACGGATGAGCCGTTGGAGGTCCAAAACGGTGATCGGGTCAATGCCGGCGAAAGGTTCGTCCAACAGGAGAAAACGCGGCTCCGTCACCAGCGCCCGGGCGATTTCTAAACGCCGCCGCTCCCCCCCCGAAAGGGTTTCTGCCATTTGCAGGCGGACCTTTTCTAAGCCAAATTCTTCCAAGAGCCGGGAGACTCGCTGTTCCGCTTCACTCCATGGAACCCCGAGCAACTCCAAAATGCCAAAGAGGTTTTGCTCCACCGTGAGCTTGCGAAACACCGAGGGCTCCTGTGGCAGGTACGAAAGACCCAACCGTGCCCGGCGGAACATGGGCTCGTGGGTGATATCGGCGTCCGCCAGGCGCACTTCACCACCGTCGGGCCAAACCAGCCCCACCAGCATGTAGAAGGTGGTGGTCTTGCCTGCTCCGTTGGGACCCAAAAGCCCAACCACCTCGCCCGGATGCAGCTCCAAGCTCACCCCATCCACGACGGTTCGGGCCCCGTAGCGCTTCACCAGGCCACGAGCCACCAGGCTGCCGTTGCTCATGGGCGTGGTAATGGTGTCCTCCTGGTTGGCACACTCCCCCCCTCCTGGGGATGGTACAGGGTTTGGGAGGGCGCATCCAGCTCCCCACCCACCTCCATGCTACCGGTGCGCCGGTCCAACACAATTCGAGAAGCCTGAACGCGGTTACCCGAAGGCTCCTCAGCCACCGCCGGCTGACCGAGGACGGTGAGGGTCTCACGGGCGCCCTCATAGACGGCCATGCTGCCGGTGATGCGACGGCCGGTTCCTCGCTCTGCGATCACCACCCCCTGGCTGAACTCCCCGCGCAAGAGCTCTCCCTGCTCCGAAAAATACGCCAAGAGGCTCTCGCTTTCGATGCTCCCCCGCCCATCTCTCACCTGCACTGCCCCGCGAAACACCGCCTCACCTCGCTCCCGGTTAAAGGTGAGCTCAGTCGCCCCCACATCACCTCCACCGCCAGCCCCCATCACCCTTGAGAGGCGGACGTCTCCCCTTGCCACCACGCGGTTTTCATCGCGGTAGAGTACCACCTCATTGGCCCTGAGGACTTGGTTCTGCTCCCACACCCGTGCTTCCCCAATAAGCGTGACCGGACCCAACTGACCTGGGCCCAAACGCAGCTCACGGCCGGCAAAGCGTAGCTCGCTCCCTTCCCGCCCCATGTGCCCTTGTACTCCACCGAGGGCGGTCAGACCACCCCCTTGACTCAAGCTCAGCCGCTGGCAGCCCCCTTGGATTGGACCCGATATGAAGTGCACCCCATCGCCCCCCGGGGCGGACACCTCAACCGATCCCTGGGGTAACTGGGCGGAAAGGGTGTCGCCGCGGATGGTACCGTTTGCCTCTTCCACCACCACCTCACCCCTGGCCGAGACGTGGCTGGCCATTTCCTGGTCGAACTCCACCCGCAAGTGTTGGGCGCTCAAGCGGGCTGGAATCTCTGCCGGCCGCACCCGCAGGGCACAGGCCAACTCTTCTCCAGCCAACCACAAAAGGCCTCCGGCATCGGCCTCACCTCGTAAACGCCAAGTACGCAGCTCGCGCACCTCAGCCCCGGTTTGGGCAACCCGGAGCCACACCCACCCCTGGTCCGGAGAAGCCTCAGCCAAAAACCGCCAGCGCCCCCCTGGACCTTGCTCGGCGACACAATGTCCCCACTGCCCTTCCACCACCTCCCCCGAGGCACTCCGCCCGGACAAGGTCACGGACCCAAAGAGCTCCGCCTTCTCTGGGTGACCGCCTCCAGGGGCGAGAAAGAGGCGGCCGCTTTTGGCGGCAAAGTGGAGCAGTCCGCGAAACAACGAAAGACCCTCAGGAAACTCCACCATTCCCGAACGCCGCCAGTATTCGGCCGCGGGAGCCACGAGGGTCACGGCTTGGCCTCCCCGTTCCGCTGCCACAAGGGTCATGCCATCGCGAAGGGTAACCGCGTCCTGAGCGAGCAGGCCCACCAGAGATCCGGCCATGCCACCCCACCCCGGTCCAGCAAAGGTCACTGAACCCTGGGAGCGCAGTTGTTGTGCCCCTGCTTCCAGGATGAACCCCTGGGCCCGGGCCACCACACCGCCGCCAAGGCTCAACAGGGGTTGGCCATCCACCACCGCTTGACTGCTGGGTGGGTGGAAGCGTGCCCGTTGCGCCACGAGTCCATAGGCCACCTGGCCATCTTGAAAAAAGGTAAGGTCCACATCCTTCAACTCGAACCAACCCGAGGCGAACTCCACCGATTCTTTGGCCGCCACACGAATACTGGGACTGACGCCCATGGCGTAAGTGAAGACGAACTCCTTTTGGACGCGCACAGGCTGCTCAAGAGCTGCCACCTGGGGACGCCCCGCGGCTTCCGTGACCACCGAGCGCCGCTGCCATTGCCGGATCATTAAGATCCCCGCCAGCGCCAGAACCCACGCCAAAAGGAGGGCCGTGGTCACGGCCCGAACCAGGCGACCTGGAGGCCTCACCGCTCCGTGTAGATTCCCAGGGCGCGGAAGCGCAGGAAGCGCCGCTGGGTTAGCTCCTTGGGTTTCAAGCGAGCCAGTTCTTGGAGGTGCTTGCGCACCGCCTGACCCACCGTGCGAATGGCCAATGGCGGCGCCATGTGGGCCCCCCCCAAAGGCTCGGGGATGACCTCGTCCACCACTTTGAAGTGCAGCATATCAGCGGCGGTAAGGCGCAGAGCGGTGGCCGCTTGCTGCACCGCCGACTGGTCTTTCCACAGGATGGCCGCACACCCTTCGGGAGAGATGACCGAGTAAATGGCGTGCTCCATCATCAGCACGCGGTCACCGATGGCGATGGCCAAGGCCCCTCCGGATCCCCCTTCGCCGGTGATGACGATGATGATCGGTACCTCCAGCATGGCCATCGCCCGGAGGTTGAAGGCAATGGCCTCCGCCTGCCCCCGCTCCTCGGCGTCAATGCCCGGATAGGCTCCGGGGGTGTCCACAAAGGAGATGATGGGCCGGCCAAACTTTGCCGCCAGCTCCATGATGCGCAGCGCCTTCCGGTACCCCTCGGGTTTGGGTTGGCCAAAGTTGCGGAACAACCGCTCTTTGGTGTCGCGCCCCTTTTGGTGGCCAATCACGGCCACTGGCTCACCCTCAAAGCGAGCGAAACCAGCCACAATGGCCGGGTCGTCAGCAAAGCGACGGTCGCCGTGGAGCTCAACCCAATCGGTGAAAAGGCCGTTGATATAGTCGAGGGTGTAGGGCCGCTCGGGGTGGCGGGCGAGGAGGCACTTTTCCCAAGGTGCAAGGTTTGCCGTAACCCGGCGTACTTCCTCTTCCAGCAGAGCCCGCACCGCAGCTGCTTCCTCCCGCGCCTGCGGCGTAGGCGTGGCTTCCAGCTCAGCCAAACGACTGCGCAGCTCCTCCACTTTGGCCAAAAACGGCGGAATCGGCAGGCTCCCCATGGGAATGAGGTTATCGCCTTGTCGGGGAATTGACAAGCTCCGTCTCAAGCGGCAAACCTCCCGCGTGAATCTTGTTAAAAACCAGCAACGGTCCCGCCAAGAAAGCAGCGACGCCTATTGACCCTTCACCTGCCGCAGCAGCGGCACAAGCCACGTCGCTTGGGAGGCCCTTTGGGCAATGATGCGCTTGCGGGCGCGGAAACGCGCGGTGTTGGTTTTCGGGTTATCGCGGGAGGGGGACGGAATGGTGGCCGCCAGAGCCGCCGCCTGGTCCGGATTGAGATCCTCTGCAGTGCAGTGGAAGTACGCCTCGGCTGCTGCTTGCACGCCAAAAAGCCCAGGGCCAAACTCTGTCACGTTGACGTAGAGCTCAAGGATCCGCCGCTTCCCCAACTGCCGCTCCAACTGCCACGCCACGCAGAGCTCCTTGAGCTTGCGCCGCAGGGTTCGCTCCCGCGAGAGGAAAAGGTTTTTCGCCAGTTGTTGGGTAAGGGTAGAAGCCCCGCGTAGGCGACCACCCTCCATCCACTGCTGCAAGGCCTCTGACCATGCACGCACATCCACTCCTGAATGGTCAAAAAAGTTGATATCCTCTCCCACCAAGACGGCAAGGAGCAAGTGGTCCGACACTTGGTCTAAGGGAACGTAGGTAAAGCGCAGCTTCTGTTTCACCCCCGACGCCTGCCATACCTCCAGTTGTCGGTTGGCTGCCGCCCACCAACCAGGGGGCGGCCCAGAGCGCCAAGGAGCCAGCTCGGGCAAAGGTGTCGCCAGCCCCAGAGCCAATACCAGGGCTGGCAGCACCACCATTGCCCCCAAAACCCATCTGCCATAATGCCGCGGCCCTGCCACGTTCCTATTCTAGGGCGCGGGGAGGTGGCAATGCGGACGAAGCAACTGTACTTCTTCGCCATCGGGGTCTTGACCGCGGCCTTGGTGGCCACGATGCCATTTCGGG
>JANXCP010000087.1 GCA_025060245.1 Thermoanaerobaculum sp.
AGGGCATGGCAGCCGGCCAGCCGGTCCAACAGCAGCTCCGTCACCACCCCGGTGTCGGTGACCAGCCCCAGCCGCAGGCCACGCCCTTCCATTACAAAGGCCACCGGTTCGGCGGCATCGTGGGAGGTGGGAACAGGATGAAGGGTCAAACCGGCCAAGGACAAGGGCCGACCCGAGCGCAGCACCTCCCCCTGGTCCACGATCCCCCCGAGGGCGTTCCAGGTCCCCATCGTGGCGTACACCGGGACGTCAAACCGCTTGCAAAAATGCGCCAAGCCCTTCACATGATCGTGGTGTTCATGGGAAATCACCAGACCCGCCAGGCGCTCAGGGGCCACCCCCACTTCCGCCAGTCGGGCAGCCAAGACCCGCGGTCCCAGACCACAGTCCAGCAGCACCGCCTGGTTTCCACACTCCACCACCAGGGCATTGCCGGAAGAGCCGGAGGCTAACACGTGCACCCGCATTCACACCCCAGTGGAACCAAACCCACCCACACCCCGGGCGGTCTCCGGCAACCCCTCCGCAGGTAAAAACACAGCCCGCAGCACCGGAGCCAGTACCAGCTGCGCGACCCGATCCCCGCGGCGCACGGTAAAGGGCTGGGAACCCAAGTTCACCAGAATCACCTTCAGCTCGCCACGGTAGTCACTGTCCACGGTACCCGGGGCGTTGGCCACGGTGACGCCAAAGGCCAAAGCCAGACCCGAACGGGGGCGCACTTGCACTTCATACCCGGCTGGGATGGCAAAGCGCAACCCCGTGGGGATCGCCACCCGCCCCCCAGGGGGGATGACCACATCCTCCTGCACTGCCGCGCAAACGTCGGCCCCCGAGGCCCCTGCGGTGGCGTACGCGGGCAAGGGAAGACCCTCGCCGTGGGGGAGTACCTCCACCTGCACCGCCACGCTCACCGAATCCTCCCCACCAGGAAAGGCGGAACCCAAACCTGCCCACGGGGACCGCAGACGGCGCCAGCCAGCAGCGACGGATCCAGCACCTTGCACGCCATGGCGCGAACCTCCTGGGCGCTCACTTGGCCAATTTCTCGCTCCAGCTCCTGTTGAGAAAACCGCCGGTTGCGGCTCAAAAACTCCCCGGCGTGGGCCTCCAGCAGGGCATCGGGGGAAGATGCCCCGAGGACGATGGAGGCCAAAAGAGCCTTCTTGGCCAGCTCCACCTCCCGATCCTCCAACCGACCCCCCGCCACTTCCTCCAAGACCCCCAGGAGGGCTTCCCAGGCTTGGCGTCCCCGCGCTGCGGGGGCAGAAAAACTCACCTCCAAAGCCCCCGCCACCTGGGTCACCAGGAGCCCGCTGCCCACCTCGTAGACCAAGCCCAAGCGGTCCCGCAGCTGGCGGAACAGGCGGCTGGCCGGCCCTCCTCCCAGCAGCTGGGTTAGGACCTCCAGGACGGGCAACTGCGGGTCGTCCTGCGCCAAACCGGGGAACACCAAGTGCACGTACACCTGCTCCAGGCTGTCCCGCTCCTCCACCACCAGGCGCGACTGCCAAGCCGGAGGCGGCAGAATCACCTGACCATTGGCGGCCCGTGGCATGACGGCGAGGCGGTCGGCCAGCTCTCCCTCGTCCCACGGGCCCACAGCCACCAACAACGCCCGGTTGCGGCCAAACCGGCTCTGGTGGAAGGCGAGCAAAGCCGAGCGGGAGAGGTTCATCACCACCTGCGCGTCGCCCAGAATGGGGCGGGCGAGGGGATGTTCCCCCCAACAGGCCACCAGGGCCTTTTCCGCTGCCGTTTCCCCCGGCGAGTCTCGGTACAGGTCAAACTCTGCGGCCACCACCCGCTGCTCCAGCGCCACATCCTCGTCGTTGAAGCTGGGGAAGAACATGGCGTCCAGCAGCAAATCCAGCGCCTCCTGCCGGCGGGTGGCCGGCACATGGGCCACCACCGCACAGGCTTCGCGGGTGGTGTAGGCATTCACGTTGCCACCCAGGGAATCCACCAGCTCGGCGATGGCTTCCGGGGTACGGTCCCCGCAGCGGCGCAAGAGGAGGTGTTCCAGGAGGTGGGTCATCCCCGCCTCCTGCACTGCTTCGTGGGCGGAGCCGCTGCGCACCCACACCCCCACCGCTGCCGTGGGGCCTTCCGTGCGTTCCACGATCAGGGAGAGGTCCCCTTCCATGAACGGCATAGTTTACCCCGAACCGGTGGCCTCCCCTGTGAGCTCCCGCCTCTTGCCCAACAGGCTAGAAGCCAAGGAACCCTGTCTACCGCACCCCCAGCTCCACCACCCGTGCGGAGAGGTACCGG
This sequence comes from Thermoanaerobaculum sp., assembly GCA_025060245.1. GTDB lineage: Bacteria > Acidobacteriota > Thermoanaerobaculia > Thermoanaerobaculales > Thermoanaerobaculaceae > Thermoanaerobaculum. The sequence continues at coordinate 2,275 of JANXCP010000087.1, forward strand.
CGCCTGGTCAAGGAAGCCATGGGCTCCTTGGGCCAGACCAAGGAAAACCACACTCGCCCGCGGACCCAACGGTCGCAAACCACCAAAAACCCTCTGGGGGGCAAGCCCCGCTCCAGGGCCACCGGCTGGAACCGCCGCTGATCCCAAGCAAAGATCACCTCCGCGTGGGGGGTGAGCCCGGAGGCCACCCACACTGGGGCAGTGGGAACTCGGTCACGGGCCATTTCCAAGGCAGCCCACACCGGATTGGGTTCGGCGGCGCGCAGGGTGAGGGCCGGCAGCACCCAAAAACAGGCGGCCAACACCCAGCCGGCCACGGGAAGCCAACCGAAGCGTGGCCATCGCAGCACCAGCCCGCCCCAGAGGGAGGCCAAGAGCAAAAAGCCCGGAAGGGCGTAGCGAACCGCTGCCTCGGCGGTCATGAAAAAGGGTGCCAGGAACAGGTAACTGCCTCCGGCAGCCCACGCCCCCAACACCCACCGCCGCCCGGACCGCCAGAGGGCTGCAGTGGCCACAATGGCCCCCAGCCAAAAAAACGCTCCCAACATGGGGCCACCCACGGGACGCAAGAGCCAATCCTGGGTAAACCATAGCCAAGGCATGTGAGGCCAGCGGGTGTGCCCCTCAAATTCCTGCATCCACCGATGCAGCTCCCAAAAGGCTTGCCAGTACCGCTCCCAACCGGTGAGCCACATCAGTGGGAGCCAAACCGAAACAGTGGCAACGAGGCCGGCGGACAAAAACCACACCCAGGCCCACTGCCGCCGGATCATCCCCCGCACCACGAACCAGGTACCGGGAACCAACAGCAACAGCAGCTCCTGGGGTCGGGCACCCAGGGCCAGGGCAGTCACTATTCCTGCCGCCACGGCCCTGCCCGGCGTGGGCTGTTGGTGGACCTGCCACAACAGGTGCCAGGCGAAAACTGCCAGCCCGCCAGCGAACATGTCCGACAAGCCCACGTTGGCGGCAAAGATGACGCACGGGGTGAACAGCACCGCCAACCAGGTCCACAGGCGAGGCCATGGCGGGATCCCTAGGCTGCGGAGCCAGGCGGAAAGGGAAGTCAAGGCCAGGATCAACCCGGCCACCGAAACCAATTGGCTGGCGTGCACGGGCGGGATGCCCAGCGCCGTAAGGAGCTTTCCTGCCGCCACGTACACCGGATAACCGGGCGGGTGAGGGCTGTGCTGCACCACATCCAACTTCACCAGGGCACGGGCAAAGAGCACCTCGTCCCATTCCATCGGCGTGCGGGGCAAGGTGACCACTAGCCACAGCGCCGTCAGGCCCCCCAAGAGGCCAAAGACCAAGCTTTCCGAAACACTCACCGTTTGACCCAGAAAAGCCAGCAGCCCCGCCCACCACTCCTTCCATTGCCCTCTTTGCCGCCTCAGCCCACGCAACGCCAAAAAGGCCACCCGGGGGACTTCCACGGCCATCACCAGCGCCATCGGCCACAACCAGCAAAGCCACAGGGTGTCCGGTGGATACCAAGGCCTACCCCCAGCAAGGGTGGCAAACAGGGAAAACACCAACGGCTGCAACCCTCCCACGGCCAGCGGAAACCACCCCCACCAGGGGAAACGCCCTCCCCGACGAAGCCACCGCAACCACGCGAGCATCGCCGCACCCCAAACGGGCAGGGAAGGAGCCAGCGCCGTGCTCCAGCGGGCTGCCACATCGGGCGGCCGGTGCCGGGAAAGAAGGAAAGCCGCCCCCAGTCCCTCCCCCGTAAGGGCTAAGTAACCCTGCCGCGTCACGCGAGCAAAGTGCAACACACAGCTGGAATCCTGCCGGCGCAGCGCCACCGGTCCCTGGCCGATCGGCACCACCACCCATCGCTCCACAAAGGTGGGGGGAAACTGCAGGCTGGCCACAGGTTGGCTTCCCACCTCCAGCCACACCGTACAAACCTGGTGATCTCCGCGGGCCTTGACCTTGATGAGGTCACCGGCTTGTGCCGAGGAAAACCGCAAGGTAAGCCGTTCTCCCCGTACCCAGGCAAAAAAACCCCAGTGGGAAGGGGCCAGGTGCTCCACCTCCACCACCGAACGGAAAGGAAGCCGCAGCGGTAGGGCCTCGCGCGGCGGCAGGGCACCCACCTGGAAGCGGCTTACGGGAACTGCCGCGAGGGCCAGGGCCAGGCCCAGCAGCAACGATCGGGGAACCCACTTGCCACGCGGCCGGCTGGGGGACCTCGTGGTCACCTGCTCCTCCTCCTGCCGGCTCGCACCCCAGGAAAGGCCCCATGAGCTGCACAAGGCAAAGACCTAGAAATCATCCAGTGGCCCCAACCACACCCTTTCCCACCGCTTCCCGAAACCTGCAAGCCGGCAAATCATTCTAGCCTGCCGTGAAAGCCAACTCGGGTGCCCGCTGGGGCCTTGCGACCCAACGGAGCGATCAACCTGACCGGAAAAGGAACCTTGGCAGGCCTGGTCCCTTTCCGTGAAGAACGGACATCACCCTGCCTTCCACTTAGGGCTCCCAGCAGAGCTTGGATGCACATCCCCAAGCCGGGAGCCCACCCTCTTCCTGCCAGCGCCGCCACCCCGAAAGCACCCCGCAACGGGCACGTGGTGCTGCCAAGCGCCTTCGGCCTGCCCTGGGAAGATTCCCGGTCTTCCCGTGCTTGGGTAGGGCTAACCGGATCGCCACCGTGAACCTAGCCCCTAGGCGAAGTCCGGCGATGACCCCTGGCTGGGACAGGGTTGGGGGCCCTCAAGGGTTCGCAACAGGAGGCTTTTGCGGTGGCGGGGGCTGGAACCTTCGCGGATCAAAGACGAACTTCCAGTCGCAGTAGCGGCGGCGGTTTTGGTACTGCTTGATGGACTCCTGGCACGAACGGGAGCGCACACCCACGATGGGCCCCCGCGCTTGGCTGTCCCGCTGTTCTCCCGGTGCCGGCGTGGGGACGGCGATGCCGATGCCGATGCCAACTCCCACCAGCTCCGCCGTGCCCTCTTCCCCCAAAAACACCGGTACCCAGTCGGGCCGACCGGTCATGGGATCAGCCCAAATCTTGCGCAACACCCGCGGCTTGGCCTCGGCCAGCTCCTGCAGGGTCAGGGGGAAACGACCATTGCGGGCGCGAAACAAGCGAATGGCTTCCACTGCTTGCTCGCCGCGAAAGATCAGCTCCTCTTCCTTTTCCCGCTGGCGTTGGAAGGTGACGGTCTGGACCGCCACCCCCATCATGATGGCCATGACCGCCATGGCCACCACCACCGCCACCATGGTGAAGCCCCGTTCGGCAGCGCGCATCACCAGTCAGCGTAGCGGGTGCCGTCCAACGCCACCCCCTCGGCCCCCGAGCGCACGTCAATGATCCCCGGGCCCGCCTCCAGCTCCCGCTCCGTCTCCTCGCCGGTCGCTTCCGCGTATTCCACCACCCAAGTGTCCGCTGAGCCGGTGATGGGATCCACGGGGATGCGCCGCAGGTAGCCTTCGCTCACCAACTCCTCCAGCGACGTGGGCCAGCGGCCCCGATCCCCGTGGAACTGGTCAATGCACGACCGCAAGGTGTACAGGTCCGCTTTCAGCGCCGCCTCCTTGGCGCGAATGGGGGCATGACGCATGGCGGGAACGGCAATGGTGGCGAGAATCCCCACGATGGTCACCACGATGATCAGCTCAATGAGCGTAAAACCTCGTTGCCAGGAATGTTCTGCCATCATCACCAGTCCCTGTACTTGGTCCCGTCCAACGCCGTGGCCTCCGACAGAGAGTACACGTCGTACACGTTTTGCCCACCCCAGGTGGTGGAGTCCGGCTCATCCTGGTACGAGCGCAATCCCCACTCCGCCTTCCCGGTCATGGGGTCCACGGGAATGCGTCGCAGAAACTTGCGCTTGGTCTTCTGGCCGATGATTTCCACCCCTTCCACCAGCTCTTCCAAGCTCTTGGGGTACCCTTCGGTGCCCAATTCCACTTGGATCATCCCCTGATCGGCCAAACGCTTGTACTCGTCAATGGCGCTGCGCATGCGGCGCAGGGCCAAGCGCAACTCCGCTTCCTGTTCCCGGCGGGTCATGAACCGGGCGGTGGGCACGGCGATGGCCGTCAGAATGGCCAGCAGCGCCGCCACCATGACCAACTCCGCCAGGGTGAAACCACGACACCGCCGCATGGGCACCCCCTAGGAACTCCCCGGGGCCAACGGCACCGCCACCACCGTGGCGTGCTCGCTCACCGCCGTGCCCACCGGACCAGCAAAGACCACAGGCAACTCCCCCTGAGCTTTTGCTTGCACCGAGAGCTTCAAGAGCGTGGTGGTGCCCACCGCCGTGCCAGGGAAGGTGACGGTGAGCCAGCCCAAAACCGGCGTATGGGCCACCCGCACCTCTTTCAACCCGTCGCCGGTTTGAACGTGGCCTGCCTCCACCCGCAGCACCTCCAGGCGGGCCGGATCGTAGGCAAAGTGCAGTGGACCGCTCACCCCTGCCACACCGCCCTCCAGCACCACCACCAGGCTTCCCTCCTGCCCCAGGACCAGTGGCAGGCGCTGCGGGAAAAAGCTCACCCGCGCCAAACCGAAGCTGTCCGCCACCGCGGCCGCTCGAACCTCCGGTGCCTTCTTGTCCTCCGGCAGCTGAAGCTGCCCCCCTGGCTTGCCCGTCGGTGCCAAGAAGCTGGTACCGTCTGGCTCGTGGTACTCCCGAAAGCGCGGGGACTTGCTGGGTGGCTCCTCCACCTCCTCAGGGCCCACCTCTGGGGGTGGAGGTGGTTGCGTGAGCAGTTTCTGGAAGATCCCCAGCTCCGCCGGTCCCTGCACCCGTGGTGCGGTGCCAAAGATGGTCACCCGGGTTTCCGTCCCCACCCAAATGGGCGCCAAATCCTCCTCGGTGATGTCTGGGTTGCGGATGATGTGGGGGGTCAAGGTCAGGACCAGGTCGGTCTTTTTGAAATCGTGTTGGGTGGAACGGAACAGCCCCCCCACCACCGGCAGGTCCGAAAGCCACGGAATGCCCGCCTTGCTCTCTCGCTTGGTGTAGCGCAAGAGGCCCGCCAGAAGCGAGGTCTCCCCGTCCTTCAAGCGGATCACCGACTTGATCGTACGGGTGCCGATCTTGGGTTGCCGTTGACCTTGGGCCACCTCCACCGACTCCCCCAGCTCCGAGACCTCCACCTCCAACTTCAGCGTGACCTCGTTGTTGTGATGCACCAATGGTTCCACGTTGATCTTGATCCCCACGTCCTGGTACTGGAAGGCGGTAATGGGGACGATGTTACCTCCCACCGTTTGCGAGGTGTTGAAGGTGGTGGTGGGAATGGGCACGCGATCGCCAATCACCACGCTGCCCTTTTCTCCCTCGGTGATGCGCAGCTCGGGTTGGGCCAGGGTTTCCGCCTGGCCGGCCGATTTGATGAGGTTGATGGTGACGTTGGGCACCACCGTGCCCCACATGGAGCGGGTGAGGTCGTCCAAGCGCGTCAGCGGGATGCGAGTTTTGTCGGGAGCGCCGGTGATCCGCGTGGGATCCAAGGTAATGGGAAAGCTGTAGCTGGACAAGCTCGCCCCTATGTCGCGCAGCTTGGAAGAGTCCACCTGCAGCAGCTCCACGGACACCAACACCTCCGCTTTGGACTTGTCGTTGGCGGCAATCAGCCGCTCCACGATGGCCACTTTATCGGCGGTATCGCGGATGACCAAGGAGTTCAGCTGCTCGTTGGTGGCCACCCGCCGCGCATCGATGAGGGTGCGGATCATGTTGCTCACGTCCTTCACGTCTGCGTTGGAGAGGAAGAAGGTTTTCACAACCAGGTCTTCGTAGTCCCTGCGGTTTTGCGGGGTGTCCTCCACCACGATGATCGTCTTTTCATCCAGGACCTTGTAGAAGTGCTGCGCCGCCTGAGCCACGTTGTCCAGGGCCTGGCGGGCGGTGACGTTCTTCAACTCAATGGCCAACCGGGTGTCGCGAATGCGCGGGTCAAAGAGCACGTTGAAGCCAAAGGCCTTGGCGATGGCGTTGTAAATGTCCTTCACGTTCACCGGGTTGGGGAAGGAAAGGGTCATGGGCTCGGCACTTTCCGGGGTTAACACGGGGGGCTTCACCTTCATCTCCCGCGCCGCCCTCTTGGCCTGTTCCAGCTTGGCCGCTCCCCCTTCCTGGGCGAGGATTTCCAAATCCTTGCGCACTTTGGCCAGTTCGGTTTCGGCGTACTGGTGGGTGGGGTCGAGCTGCACCGCCAGTTCCAGCTCCGTGCGGGCGCGGGTCAGCTCCCCTGCCTCCTTGAACGCCATGCCACGGCGGAAATGCTCCTCGGCGGCGCGGATGCGGGCCCGCTGCAGCTCCATTTTTAAGCGCAGGTTGCCGGGATCAGCGGCCAGCGCTTCCAACAGGTAGTACACGGCCGCATCCCAGTTTTCCCCTTTGATGGCCTCTTCCGCTTGTCGCGAATAGCGATAGCTGGCGCAGGCGGCGGAAAGGACGACCAACACCGTTAACACAAGCACCTTACGCATGCTCACCTCACCAGGGGCACCTGGGTCGTCACCTCCTCTGGATAACCCAGGTACCCGATCGTCACCGAAGTCGGGCCCACCTCACGCAGGACAAAGGTGTCCTTCACCACCGAACCCACAGGTACCACCAAGACCTCGTCACCGTCACGAAACACCGCCACCGGTTTGGTCCGCGGCCCCAGCCATCCCAGGTAAGGAAGGGAGAAGGGGGGTGGGGGTGGGAGGCGCTTGCCATCGGGAAGGGTAATGCCAAAGGGCG
>JANXCP010000088.1 GCA_025060245.1 Thermoanaerobaculum sp.
ACCCGCACCCCTTCGCCGGAAGCCACCCGCCAGCCGTTGGGGTAGAGGAAGCGCGACCACGCCCCGGGGTGGGGTTCCAAAAGCCCACCCAGGCGCACCACCTGCGGGTCCTCCAGCTCCACCACCCGATCGGGAACGGCCCGCACCGCCGCTACCAGCCCCGCGGCGGCCAAAAGCCAGAGGGCCACGCCTTCGTGGCGGCAGAGCAACGAGCGAGGCCACCTGCGCAGGGCCAACCTCAAGGACCATGCCAGTCCGAAGAAGATCAACGGGGCGAGGAAGGCAGCCGGGGAAAGGTGCAGGTAGGAGGGGAAAAACTGCCGCGCATCGGCGGCGAAGCGGACCGCGAGCGCGTCGGCCAACCATTGACCGCCGTCGCCAATGTTGTACAGGAGGGCGGGGCGGGTGACGGCCACCCACCCTACCAGCAGGGTGGGGGGCAACACCAGCAGTGTGGCGCTGCGCCACCACCGACGGCGCCAAGCCGCCACCAGCCCCAGGAAGAGCAAGGGCAAGATGGGAACCAGGTAGCGAAAGGGGGGAGAGCCCCCACCCCGCCATTCCACATAGGCCAGGAGGGCCAGCACCGTGGCAGCAAAGCCCCCGATGAGGGTCCGCTCCCCCGCCCCTCCTCGCCGCCAAAGGTGCCCCAACCCGCAAAACGCTATCAACCAAACGGGAGCGGAAAAGGTCACGCCATAGGCGGCGTCAAAGGCCAGGCCAAAGACCACGCGCAGCGGCTGGGCCATGTCCCGCGGCAGAAGGTGGGAAAGGGCTCGCCGTCCCAGTGGGTCCAAGGGGTTGCCAAACCACAGCGCTGCCGCGGCCAACCCGACCGCTCCCACTGCGACAACCCCGAGGGCGGCCCCCACCCAGAGGCGACGCGAGGGCAGCCGGCGCCAGAGGGCCGCGCCAACCAGAGGCGTGGTCACCAAACCCAGCCGGGTCTTAGCCACCGTTGTCGCCACCGCCGCCAGGGCCGACGCTCCCACCTTCCCGCGGGCAGCCCAAACCAGCTGCCAGCTCACCGCCGCCACTGCCAGCATTTCCACCCAGAGCTCCGTGGCGAAAACCCAAAAGGGGTAGCTGGAAAGGAGCACCCCTAAGGCCAGCAAGAGCCTGCGGGGGGAAAACCCCAGCCCTCGCCCCCGCCACCACAGGGCCACCACAGCCAGCCATGCCAGGGTGGCGATCCCCACCACCATCCCCGTGCGCCCGCCCACCAGGTAGCCCGGTGCCAGGAGCACCGCCAGCAGGGGTGAATGGAGGAAGCGGCCACCTGCCTGCTGGGACAGGTCCACCACCCACTGCGGGTAGCGCGAGCGGTCCACGTTGTTGCGCACGTCCAGGTCACCGTCGCGCACCAAGGACTCCGCCAGGGCCACGGCGTAGGGCTCGTCCCCCATGAGGGGGGATAGCTGTGGGGACACCAGGGCCACGGGCAACAGCAGGCCCAAGAGGGGAAGCAGCCAGCGATGCCGGTGCAGGCGTCGGCCAAAAGCGGCACACCAGGACAAGGCAAAGGTGGCCAAGGCCAAATCCACGCTGTGGCGCTCGGCCAACACCCGCAGAGGCTGCATGGGCAGTGCCAGGGTCCACCAGGAAAAAGCCCAAAGCCCCAGGGGCACCCAGAGCCACGAACACCGCCACCACCAGGGAAGCCACAGCAACACCACACCCAAGGTGAGGGCCAGCAGGCGCACCGCCGAAATGGACCGCTCCGGCGTTGGCCGCTGCGGCCCGGCCTGGAGCACCGCCACGCTCACCGGCTCAGGCAGCTGGGGGTCGCGCACCACCCGAGGCACCACCCCGGGGGGAACGAACACCTCCACCCTCCCAGCCACTGCCCAAAAGGCTTCCCCGCTGGGTCGGAACATGGCCTGAGGGGGAACCCGGTGGGCCGGGGAGACCTGGGGGTGGGGGCGTAGCAGTGCCCATTCGCAGGCATCACGCCCCGCCCGCAGGGTCACCCGCTCTGCCCCCACTTCCAGGGTGGCCACGGGGGTGCCCTGGGGGATGCTTCCTGCGTGGGCTAGGGCCAGCTCCAGGGTGTACAGGCCCTTCCCGGAGCCTGCGGGGAGGCGGGCTTGCGGGTTGGCGGAGGTGAGGGTGGGTCCGGGGGAGTCGGGTGGGGTGGGCGAGGGGGTGAGGGAGAGGGCCAAGCCCAGGGTCCAGGCAGCGGCGGCCGGGGCGCGGGGGAGGAAGGCGGAACCCACCGCTAGGGCCAATAAGCCCACCACCGCCAGAGGGGAAAGGGGCAGCTGGGGGAACGACAGCAGGCCGCCGTAGGGCAGCAGCGCCGCACCCAAAAGCCCCAGCGAAACCAGCGGCACCCACCAGCGCGCCAGCACTTCCACCACCTGTGGCGCCACCTCTCGCCGGCCGAGGTAAAGCCACCACCCCAGCCAGCCCAAGGCCACCCCGGGGTGGAGTGGGGAACAGCAGGCCCACCCCGACAGGATCGCCACCAGGCCCAGTCCCGCCGGGGCTCGCCAAACCCCTAAGGGGATAGCCAGTGCCCAGAGGCTTGCCCAGTGGAACTGCGCCAGGAGCTGAGGCCCGGCCGCAAGGAGGGGCACCGCGGCCGAAAGGGCCCGTTCCCCGCCGCGTAACGGGGTTTTGCTACCCTGACGTAACAGCCAAAGGACCAAAACCGCCGCGCCCAGCAAGGTTTGGAACAACAGGGTCCGCTGGGGAGGATCGGCGGTCAGGGTGAGGGCGTAGGCGGGTGGGAGGAGCATCAGCTGCCCCGCCCAGCGCCGCAAGCCGCGCAAAGGCCCCCCCAGGAGGGCAGAGCCGGCCAAGGCTAACCCGCCAGCTACCGCCTCCTGCCATGGCACCACCTGCGCCCAGCCCAGGAGCAAGCTCAGGAGCAAGCTTGCTGGGGCTGCCAGGGGCAATGCGAAGCCTTCCACCTGCGCCAGTATACGGATGGCAGCCGCGCCTTCGTTGACCGGGGATGGCGGCATGGGCAAAATCCCCGGCGGAGGGAGCATGCTCAACCGCGAGTTGTGGCGTCAAAACCCAGAGAAGTTGGAAAAGGCCCTCAAGGACCGCGGGGCTGAGGCGGATGTGGCGGCGCTCCTCGCCGCCGATCGCCTGTTTCGCTCACTGCAGACGGAGTTGGACGCCAAGAAAGCGGAGGCCAACCGCGCCTCTCGCCAGGTAGGTGCGCTTTTTGCTGCCGGCCAACGAGAGGAGGCGCTGCGGCTAAAAGAAGGCTTGGCGGCCCTGGCCCAACAGATTGACGCTCTCGAGGAGCAGCTGGAGGCAGCCAGGGCGCAGGTGGAGGCGTTGGAGCTGACGCTGCCCAACCTACCCCACGCGAGCGTACCGGTGGGTCCGGACCAGGAAGCCAATCGGGTGGAGCGTGTGTGGGGGCAGCCCCCCACCTTTTCCTTCCCCCCCAAGGCACACTGGGACCTGGGACCCCAGCTGGGAATCTTGGACTTTGAGCGGGCCACCAAGGTCGCCGGGGCGCGCTTTGCGGTGCTTTGGGGGGCGGGGGCGGCACTGGAGCGGGCCCTCATCACCTTCATGTTGGACACCCATCGCCGTGCCGGTTGGCAGGAGGTGTACGTTCCCTTCTTGGTGAACCGGCAAACGCTGGTGGGGACCGGGCAGCTACCGAAATTTTCCCAGGACCTGTTCAAGGTGGAGGGGACCGATCTCTACTTGGTACCCACTGCTGAGGTTCCCGTCACCAACCTCCATCGTGGGGAGATCCTCGCTGAGGAGGAGCTGCCCAAGCGATACTGTGCCTACACCCCGTGCTTTCGCGCCGAGGCAGGCTCCTACGGCCGTGACGTGCGGGGCCTCATACGCCAGCACCAATTTGACAAGGTGGAACTGGTGCACTTGGCCACCCCGGAAACCAGCTACCAGGAGCTGGAGATCCTTACGGGGCAAGCCGAACAGGTGTTGCAGCTGTTGCAGCTACCCTACCGCGTGGTCACCCTCAGCACGGGGGACATGGGTTTCGCTGCCGCCAAAACCTACGATCTGGAGGTGTGGTTGCCAGGGCAGGGGTGCTACCGGGAAATCTCTTCCTGTTCCAACTGCGAGGACTTCCAAGCCCGGCGGGCGGAGCTGAAGTTCCGCCCCAAGGGAGGGGGAAAGGCCCAGTACCTTCACACCCTCAACGGCTCCGGCCTGGCTGTGGGGCGAACCCTCATCGCCATCTTGGAGAACTACCAGCAACCCGACGGTTCGGTGGTGATTCCCCAAGTCCTCCGCCCCTACCTAGGGGGGTTGGAGGTCCTGACCTCGGCAGCCGGATAGCCAAAAAGCCCCAGGCAGCCTACATTGACAACGAGGTGCCCCGTGGGCAAAAGGATGGCGTGGCTCCCCATGTTGTTGGTTTGGGGACTCTGCGGGTCTTGCTCTTCCCCCCGCACGGTGGTGATCGTCCAGCAGACCCAGCCTTCTAGCTTGGATCCCCACTGGGCCAACGAGACGGTGGTGTGGTCCACCCTAAGCAACGTGGTGGAAGGGCTAGTGCGTTTCTCGCCGCAACTGGAGCTAGAGCCGGCCCTGGCCGTGCGCTGGCAGCAGGAAGGCCCGACGGTGTGGCGGTTCACCCTCCGATCGGGGGTACTTTTCCACCACGGCAAGCCCCTCACCGCCCAAGATGTGGTAGCCAGTTTCCAGCGGGCGCAACGCCACCCCCGTTCACAAGTTTCCCACTTTCTCTCCGGAGTGACCCGCGTGGAGGCAGTGGGCGATGGTGAGGTCCTCCTGGTCACCGACGGACCAGCCCCCACCCTGTTGCGGCGCCTCAGCTTTGTCCTCGTCCTCCCGCAAGAGCAGTGTGGGGAAGAGGAAGTGCTCGTGCCTCTGGGAACCGGCCCCTACCGCGTCACCGAGCGGGAGGATCACGCCCTGGAGTTGCAGGCCACCCGCTGGTGGGGTGGTCAGGTGTCCTTGCGCCGCGCCCGCATGATCTTTGTGGAGGACGACACGGAACGTACCCGCCTTTTTGCCGCGGGCGAGGCGGACGTGGCCACCTGGCTGCGGGAAGCCGATGTGGCTGAGCTGCGGCGCCATCCCGAACTGCGGGTAAAACAGCAGCCGCGTTTGGCGGTACAGCTCTTGGCCATCATCCCCCGGGCCGCTTCCGGTGAGGCGGCGCGGGCCCTGGCTGATGTGCGGGTGCGCCGAGCCCTCCACTACGCCTTGAATAGGCAGCGGCTGGTGGAGGAGGTGGCCCGCGGGGAGGCCACGGTGGCAAGCCAGCTGGTGCACCCCTTGGTTTTCGGCTACGACCCGACCCTGGAACCGTTGCCCTACGATCCCGGGAAGGCCCGGCAGCTGCTGGTGCAGGCGGGGGTCAGGGAGGGGTTGGAGGTGACCTTAGGGATTGCCCCTGGGGCCGTGGAAACCGGGGAGCGCATTGCCCAGGATTGGGCCCAGGTGGGCGTTCGGGTGTCCCTGAAGGTCCTCTCCTTTTCCGAGTTGTTGGCCGCCACCCGGGCTGGTCGGCTGCCGGTGGTGTTTTTTGCCCGCACCTGCACCACCTCGGATGCCTCAGAGGTCCTGGAGCCCCACACCCACTGCCCCGATCCCCCCCGCGGGCTGGGTGTGGAGAACTACCCCCAGCTCTGTGACCCGCAGGTGGACCGGTTCCTGGAGGCGGCCGCCACCGAGCTGGACCTGGAGCGCCGGCGCGTGCTCCTGCAGCAGGCGCAAAAAAGGGTGTTGGAGCACTCCTACTACCTGCCATTGCTCATCCGTTGGTCCTACCTAGGCTTAAGAAAACCCCTGGACGTTCAGCCGCGTTACGACCAGTTCCTGTTCCTACCCAATTTCACTCTCACGCCTGAACGTCAGGCTTGAGGGGATGAGGCGGGAGCCACCACCGGGTGGGGGGTGGCGCAGTGGGGGCAGGGAAGGGTTTGGCCACGGTAGATGGGCGGCACCTTCAGGGTCGTGCCGCAGGGGCAGGGGATGAAGGAGTAACCGCCCAGGCGCCACAGCAAGTCGGTGGTTTGACGGAGGCGGTCCAAGGCCGTGCGGGGGTCCGAGGAGGGCTGACGCACCGGGACGCTTTCTTGGCGCAACGCGGCCGCTGGAACCACCCCTACCGGGCGGCCGGTGACCTGGCGGAAGGCCTGGTCAAAGGCGGCAAAGGAAACCGTGCCAGCGAGGGAGCGCAGGATGCGAACGCGCTGGGCGGTGGGAGGGTGGGTGCTGAAAAGGGTTTCCACGGCGGCCAAGGGGTTGACCAAGGGGTTCACGATGAACATTGGTGCGGTGGCGGGGTTGGCGTTGGCCATGGGCGACCAGTAGCGCTCAATTTTCTCCAAGGCTGAGGCCAGGCCTTCCGGGTAGCGGGTGGCCACGGCCGCGCCGGCATCCGCCAGGAACTCCCGGCGCCGCGACAGTGCCAGGTACATCAGGCGTGCCACCAGCGGGGCGATGAGGATCAGCACCAGGGCCACCAGGTAGATGGGAGCTGCACCCCGCTGGTTGGCCGAAGTCCGCCGGCGCACCCCGCCAAAAAACAACACCCGGCGGGCGAAGTCAGCCAGGATCACCACCGAACCGGCCATCACCGCCATCAGGGTGAGGTACCTCACGTCCCGATGCTTGATGTGGGAGATCTCGTGGGCAATGACGCCCTGGAGCTCGTCCCGGGTCAGCCGCTCCAGCAGGCCAGCGGTGACGGCCACCGCCGCGCGCTCCGGCCCCATCCCGGCGGCAAAGGCGTTAGGAGCATCCTCGTCCAGGATGTACACCTCCGGTGGGCGGGGCAACCCCGAGGCCACGGACATTTCTTCCACCACGTTGAACAGGATGGGGTGGTCCTGTTTGCTGACCGGACGGGCGCGGGAGACAAGCATGAGGAGTTTGTGGCCCGAGCGTAAAGCCACCTCGCTTTGCACCAGCCACAACCCTGCCGCCACCAAAACCCCGGGAACGGGCGCGGCAAAAACCGTTTCCCCCACTGCCCAGCCCGTGGCCAGCAGCAGCACGCCCATCGCCCCCATCAGGAGGTTGGATCGGCGCTGGTTGGCGCGAATGAGCTCCCACACGGGCTAGAACTTCACCTCGGGCCGCCGTCGCTCCTCGGCCGCTTCCAGCTGGAAGAACACCTCCGGGGTGAAGTGGAACTGGCTGGCAATGAGGTTGGAGGGGAACATTTGGATCAGGTTGTTTAAGCGCAACACCGCGTCGTTGTAGTACTGCCGGGCGAAGGCGATCTTGTTTTCCGTGGAGGTGAGCTCTTCCTGGAGGGCCAAGAAGTTCTGGTTGGCCTTCAGGTCTGGGTAGTTTTCCGCCACGGCAAACAGTGAGCGAAGGGTTTGACTCAAGATGTTCTCCGCTTGGGCGCGGGCGGCCACATCGCCGCTGATGGAGATGGCCTGTTGCCGGGCACGGGTCACCGCCTCCAAGGTTTCCCGCTCGTGCTGCATGTACCCTTTCACCGTCTCCACCAGGTTGGGGATTAGGTCCCACCGCCGCTTCAACTGCACGTCAATTTGGCTCCAGGCGTTGCGCACCTCGTTGCGCGCACGGACCAACCGGTTGTACAACCCCACCAGCCACAGCAGGAACAGCACCAGCAGCGCCAGGGCAATGAAGAACGCCACCTTGCACCTCCTCTGGCTACGGCGCTCGCCGTAGTCTTTCCCCTAGAAACGACACCACGTCCTCGGCAGTTCCCAAGCCCCGCCGCGCCGAAAGGGCAGAAAGCTCCCCCGCGTCAAACCACCAACCGTGGCCTTCGGGGCAGACATCCAACCGCAAAGGCGGCTGGCCGCGGAGGGCCAGGGAGTCCATGGTCTTGCGGCAGCGGGGGCAGGGGCGTGTGCCGGGCTCCCGCGGTCCTATCAGGGGGGCAAAACGTACACCTAAGGTGGCGGTGATGGCTTCCAGCTCACCGCTGTCAAGCCAGAGCCCCCGACAGAAGGGGCACCAATCCAGCTCCAGGCCATCTCGCTCCGCCACCAGCAGCTCGGCACGACAGGCAGGGCAGCGCACCGGTGGGGACCCTTACCCCTCACGGTAAAGCCAAGCGGCCAAGAAGGCGGCGAGGATGGCCCCCACCCACAGGTCCACCAACCAGGCTAGGGGCACCAGGCGATCCAGGGGGACCCAAGCGGCCACGGCAAAGGAGAGGGGGAAGGCGATGGCGAAACCGCCCAAAATCCCCACGGCGAGGGCTGTCTTCGGTCCGGGGAGGAAAACCTCCCGCATGCCCGTGTAAAACCAGGTCAGCACGTAGGTGAGCAGGATCAGCAGCAAAAACCACAGGGGGAGAAAGAACGGGTACCGTGGGCTTTGGAGTAAGAGGTTGGCATCTTGCGCCTGGCGCAGGTCCGAGCTGAACAGGACCGCGTTCACCACCCACGACCATACCCCCCAGGCCACCCCGCCCACCACTGCCCCCAACAGCAACCGTCCTTGGTTGATCTTTTTCATGACCCCTCCTCCAGGTTGTCTGGTGCGGTAACTTTACCACGCTGGGAGGTGACCATGGACCTGCAGCTTGCTGGTGCAGTGGCGGTGGTAACCGGGGCCAGCCGGGGAATTGGGCTGGGGATTGCCCGCACCCTGGCCGCAGAAGGTTGCCGGCTGGTGCTGGTGGCGCGGGGGGAGGAGGGGTTGCGCCGGGCTGGGGAGGAGCTCACGGCGCAGGGCGCGGAGGTGGCCACCGTGGCTTGCGACCTGACGCTACCCCAAGCGGCCAGTTCGGTGGTTGAGTCCACCTTGAAGCGATTTGGCCAGGTGGACGTGCTGGTGAACAACGCCGGCGGGAATCGGCGCAAGGTGTTTGTGGATACCAGCGATGAGGACTGGGAGTGGCTCCTCAACCTCAACCTCCTCGCTCACGTCCGACTGACCCGCCAGGTCCTGCCGGTGATGCGCCGCCAGCGGCGAGGGGTGGTGATCTTCATCAGCTCCATCTTT
>JANXCP010000089.1:0-5438 GCA_025060245.1 Thermoanaerobaculum sp.
GCGGTGGAGGACGGGCTTCAAACACTCATTGGGCGCGGACGTGTCAAAAAACGCGCAGTGGACGCAGGAATGGAGGGCTGCCTTGCACTTGAAACAGGTGGCCTCCAACGGAACCGAGGCGGTAAAAGGCTGTTTTTCCCCACACTGTCGGCAGCGGAACACGGACACCGTGGGTGCACCCAGGCCGCGGCCGCGCGGGGCGATCCGCTGCTCTTCGCGGCGAGCGCGCTCCTGCTCTCGCTGCCGTTGCCGCTCTTCCCACTCATGATCCTGGTAGCCACGATGCCGGTACTTGCGCTCTGACATACCGCATTTATAGCACCGGAAAAGCGGACAAGCCAGAGGCAGTTCGCTGCCCCTTTTTCCCCCATCCCGCTTCGGCTATACTGCCGGCGCAGGGAGGGTTGCCCTTTTGATGGCGGAAGGCACGCTGCATCGTCGGGTCAAGGAACTCATCATCAACCGTTTGCAGTTAGAGGGAATTGCGCCGGAAGACATTGACGACGCCGCGCCTCTGTTTGGCGACGGCCTGGGGCTGGATTCCATTGACGCCTTGGAACTGGTCATCGGCATTGAGAAGGAGTTTGGTGTCCGCATCCAAGACGAGGAGGTGGGGACGAAGGCCTTTGCCTCGGTCAACGCGTTAGTGGAGTTCCTGCGGAGCAAGGGTGTCCCGGAGGCCGCCTGACCTCATCCCCCACCAACCCCCTTTCCGCTTTGCCGAGGGCAAGGGGTCAACGGTGTTGGTGTTGCCCACCACGGGCGCTGCTGAGAGCTTTCCCCAACCGGTTCCCCTCACCCTGCTCGCCGAGGCCATGGCGCAGGCAATTCTGCACGCAAGCCCGCCGGAAGACCTGCAACGGTTGCGCTTGGTGGCCATGGACCGGGTGGTGTTGCGTCAGGTGGTACACCCGGGAGACCGCCTGGAAGTGGAGTGTGCGCCGGAAGGCCATTTTGGCCGGTTGGCCAGGTACCGCTGCCGCGCCCTCAGGGGGGGCAGCTTGGTCGCCGAAGCACAAATCACTGTGGGGTTTTAGCCAAAGGAGAAGGGCATGGAGCTACGAAGGTACCGCGAGGGCAACGTCACGGTTTTGGAAGTTGCCGGCAACGTGAAGCTGGGGGAGTCGGCCCGGCAGCTGGCCGCAGAGATGGAGCAGATCTTCCAGGAGACCACTGGCGGTCTCCTTTTGGACGTGGCACGTATTGACTACGTGGACTCCACGGGCATTGGCGAGTTGGTGGGCTACCTGCAGAAGTTCACCCAGGCGGGTCGGCGCATTGCCCTGCTCCGCCCCCACCAACGCTTGGAGGCCCTGCTGAAACTGACCCAACTGGACCGCATCTTTCCCATCTTCTGGGAGCGGGACCAAGCTTTAGCTTTCGTCAGCGGTGAGCAGGGAGGATGAGGCGACGGGGTGGTGCGAAAGGGGGGACTCGAACCCCCACGGCTGGGAAGCCACAAGATCCTGAATCTTGCGCGTCTACCAGTTCCGCCACTTTCGCCCGCGCACCCAACATGTTACGAAGCACCCAGGAGCCTGTCAAGGACCAGTGGGTCTGCCCCGAGGTGGCTTTAGCCCTGCGCAAGCTGGCCAGCGTGCTGCGTGATTTCGGCGCCCAGGGTGCGAGCCTGAACGCTTTGAGCCAAGCCCTGCAGCTTCCCGCATCGGTCCTGCGGGAGACCTTGGCGTTGGCGGAGGCGCGGGCCCTGGCCTTTGCCCTGCCCAACGGACGCTGGGCCCTGCCGGAACAGGCAGGCCTGGTGGCGGGCGTGATCCGCACCACCGCCAAGGGCTTTGGTGTGCTGCGCCCCATCAAAGGCCAGGGGGAGGAGGTGGTGGTCCCCCCGGTGGCTTTAAAGACCGCCATGGACGGCGTTGTGGTTCTGGTGCGCGGGCGCCGCCGGCGCCAGCGGCGGGGTCAAGGACCCACCCATTTCGGCGAGGTGGTGCAGGTGGTGCGGCGTGCCCGGGCCACCATCGTGGGCCGTTTTGTTCCCGACCCCGTGCAGCCCTGGGTGGACCCCTTTGCCCGTCGCTTGGCCATGCGGGTGCTCGTGGATCCCCCACCCTTCCCGGTGGCTCCCCAGGAGTTTGTAGAAGTGCTGGTGGAGGAGTACGGCGAGCAAGGGCCCATCTCCGGCCGGGTGATCCGCACCCTGGGTCTTGCGGGACAGCCTGGAGTGGATGAGGAGGTGGTCCTGGCCGAACTGGGCATCCCAGTGGAGTTTCCCCTGCAGGCCTTGGAAGAGGCGGAAGCCCTGCCCCTGGAGGTGCGGCCTGAGGACCTGGAAGGCCGGGTGGATCTACGGCAGCAGCCCGCGGTGACCATTGACGGTGAAACGGCCAAAGACTTTGACGACGCGGTGGTGGCCTTCCCCGGTCCAGGGGAAACGGTGGAAGTGTTCGTCCATATCGCCGACGTGTCCTACTACGTCCCTCCCTATTCCGCTTTAGATCTGGCAGCGCGCCAACGGGGGTGCAGCGTCTACTTGCCTGGACGCTGTGTACCCATGTTCCCAGAGCGACTCTCCAACCACCTCTGCTCGCTCCTCCCCCAGGCGGACCGCCTGGCTTTCACCGTGCGTTTCCTCGTCACCCCGGAAGGTCGGCTGGCCGACTACAAGGCCTTTCGCTCGGTGTTCTGTTCGCGGCGGCGGTGTACCTACACGGAAGTGAACGCCTGGTTGGAAACAGACCAGTTCCCCCCGGACCTGCCCGCCGAGGTGGCGGCCTCCCTCCGCCTATTGGATCTGGCGGCGCGGCGGTTGCGAGCCCAGCGGGAACGGCGGGGTTCTATAGACTTTGACCTGCCCGAACCGGAAATCCTCTTGGACCCGGAGGGGTTCATGACCGGGGTGCGGGAGGCCCCCAGGAACCGCGCCCACCGCCTCATTGAAGAGCTCATGATTGCCGCCAACGAGGCGGTCGCGCGCCTTTTGGTCTTTGGCCGCCAGCCAGGCATCTTCCGCGTGCACAGCCGTCCCTCTCCGGGCAAGCTGGCGGAGCTGCAAGCGGTGTTGGAGGAATTTGGCGTCCCCCTGGTGGGGGATTTGGAGGAACTGCCGGCCGCCGAACTGCAACGGGTGTTGGCGGCCATTGAGGGGCGACCGGAGCAGCGTTTCCTGGAAACCCTCATCCTCCGCTCCCTAGCCCGTGCCGAGTACCTGCCCGAATGCCGTGGCCACTACGCCTTGGCCACCGACTTTTACCTGCACTTTACCTCCCCCATCCGCCGTTACCCGGATCTGGTGGTCCACCGCCACCTGGCCGACCTCTTGGCGGGCAAGCGCCTGGCCGGCAGCGAACGGGAGCTGGTAGAAGCGGAGCTGTGGGAAATTGCCCAATCCTCATCGCTCACCGAACGGCGGGCGGAAGAAGCGGAGCGAGAAGTGGTGCGGTGGAAACAAGCCGAGTTCATGAAAGCACGGATCGGGCAGGAGTTTTCCGGGCATATTACCGGCGTGTTGGCCTTTGGCTTTTTTGTACAACTGGACGAGATTTTCGTGGAGGGCCTGGTCCACCTCTCCACCCTCACCGACGACCGCTACCGCTACGAGGAGGAGGGGCACCGGCTGGTGGGGGAACGTACTGGCCGTGGGTTCCGCTTAGGGGATGCGGTGCGGGTCAAAGTCTTAGGGGTGGATGAAGAAACCATGGGCGTAGACTTCCAGGTGGTGGCCTTGCCCTCCCCCATCGCGCCACCCGCCTCCGAGCCTGCAGGAAAGGCTTCACCGGTGAGAAAAGACACCGCCGCCACGGGCAAAACCAGATCACGTCGCCCGAAGTACGAGAAAAAGACCGCCCGGCAGCCCGCCAGCCGTCGTCGGGGACGCTAGCTTTGGCTTTCAAAGGCGGGCAACCGCACGGATGGGGTTCCCCCCGGAGGCAGGTAGCTTCCCTGACAGGGTCCCAGGGCAGCACCCCCTCCCTGCCAACGCCAGGGGCTAAGTTCCCACGCCCCGGCAGGTAAGGGCTCGTACACCCAGCGGTCTCGTCCCACCGGCTCACCCCCTGCGTACCGCGTCCACTCATGGAGGGTAGAGGGCAGCACCGGGCATCCCTGGCAGCGCGGCAAAACCGGCGAAGCTGCGTTCACGTGAGCCACCTCCAACACCTCCAACCGGCCCCCACGGAGGGAACTGACGGGAACCGCAAGAGGTCCCGGGGTCGGTAGGGTGCTGCAGACCACCGCCAGGCTCCCTGGGGTGCGAAAGCCCACCACGGCTGCCTAGGGAACCCCCGACCGAAGGCTCCACCGCAAAGCGACACTTGCCCTGGGCATCGGTCTGTGCCAGAGGCGAGCCGAAGGGTGCCAGCAGCTGCGCTTCCACCCGCACCTGCGCCACTACCCTTAAGGGGCCAGCGAGATAGACTTCCAAAGATTACTCATCTTCCACCACCAGCACCACCTCCTCCGGCGGCCGGTCCGCCCTCACCTCCACCCACCCGGGCAGTAAAGCCCTGCCCTGGTCCTGCGCCCGCAAAGCCGGCCGACCGGCAGCGGCCACTCGGCGAAAGCTCCCATCGGGGCCGGTACGGGCTGCTGGGTACCTGAGGGAAGACCCCTCCCGACGCAGGACCTCCACCCCCACGCCCTCTTGGCCACACCCTGCCCGATCCACCACTTTCCCCCCAACTTGCCCCGATCCAGGTCGAGCTCCCGCCAGGCCTCGC
Organism: Thermoanaerobaculum sp.; assembly: GCA_025060245.1. Classification (GTDB taxonomy): domain Bacteria; phylum Acidobacteriota; class Thermoanaerobaculia; order Thermoanaerobaculales; family Thermoanaerobaculaceae; genus Thermoanaerobaculum. Next base: position 4,677 of record JANXCP010000089.1, read on the forward strand.
GGAAGCTTCGGGGCTTGGGCACGTCCACCGAGCCGTTCCACAGGACGGGCTTGTTTTCCCCGCCACCGCCACTTCCCAGGTGCCGGCACGGGGCAAAAAGCCGCGGAACTGCCCATCCTGGTTACTCTCCAACACAACCCTCACCGGGCACACCCCTCCGAAAGCCAGTAGAGAGGGCAGGGGTGTTCCACTTTCCCGCCCCCGGCCAACCACCTTCACCATCGGCACGGCCAGGCGCAGGGCACATTCTTTGGGTACCTGCACGTTTTGCTGCCACCAGACCTCTTGGGGGTTTGGCGCCGCCGACCATGACACCGCGTAGAAGCCGGGGCGCAGGCGGGGCCCAACCACCGTGCCCTCCTCACCCACCTCCAGCTCCCACACCCGCTGCCCATCCCCGGCCAAGGGCGTGGTCACCAGTGCCCAAACCCGTCCGCTGGGCATCACCGGTGGGTCCACCCTTACCTGCAGCCCACAGGGTAGGGCCAGCTCCAGGGGTTTGGTCCCCTCCGTCTCGGCCCCGGCTTTTGCCGCCACCGGCCCCAGGCTGGCCCTCAAATCCCCTTCCCCTCGTGCCAATAGGAGAAAGCTTCCGGGAGTAAGCCCAGTGAACAGAAAAAAGCCATTTTTCCCCGTTTAGGTGCGCCAATCCGCTGCGGTTTATTCCACCCCCCCCCCCCCGCGCTTTCCCCCCCCGGGGGGGCTGGCCACCGCCGCCGGGCCCGGCCCACCGGGGCCCGGCGCCCCCGAAGCCCCCCGCGG
>JANXCP010000089.1:5448-8748 GCA_025060245.1 Thermoanaerobaculum sp.
TCTCATCTCCACCTCCGCCGGCACCTGCCATCCGGTCACCGGCGCCACGAAAGCCACCAGCGATGCCCCTGGGCGCAAGACTCGCGCCGGAAATGGCACCGACTGCCGGCCTTCACCTCCCCCTCCCCAAACGCCTCGCGGGCAAACCCGGGCACCCGCAGGAAGGGGTCCAAAATACCCCAGGGTAGAGGGCAACGGCAGTGCTCCGGCTCCACCTGGCACACCTCTCCCCACAGCTTCCCCTGAGGATCTGGGGATCGGAAAAGCAGACTGCCTGCGCCCGGGATTGGCGTTTGCGGCGGCAAGCGGAAGGGGATGAGCAGGGTACCCGTGGGCCACAGGTGCAGCTGCCCATGGCCACCTTGTTGCGCCACCAGCACCGTGGGCGGGCTCCAAAACCCCGAAACCTGTGCCTGCACCACTACCACACCTGGCGGTGGCAAGAAAAGCCTCATCTCTCGCTGCAGCGGAATTTTTTTCGCCTTAACCCGCCCATCTCCCGGTTGCCCCAACAACGCACCCTGGGGAACCGCCCCCCTGGGTGGACCTGCACCCCCAGCCGCCCCACCACCAGCTCGCTTTCCCTAAGGGCCAGCGTTGCCACCAGCCACCAGCAGAACCCCATGCTTACCCCCATACCACCACACCGTAGCAACTTTGGCCGTAAACCCTGCAGCCGAAGAACCACCCCTCTAAGGGCGGTGCGCAGCGGCAGTTATCCCAGTCATGCTGAGCGTCGTGACAAACATGTCCCATTCCGAGGACAGGCTCACAGGTCTTGCAGGCCCCAAGACACGGAGCGTTGTGACCATTGGAAAAGAAAAACCAACCCAGGAGCTCATCCCATCCCGTCCAATCCTGATCAGGCTCATAAACCTCTTGGGCCGAAACACCCGCTGGAAAACAAAGTAGGGCCCCTGTGAAACAAAAAACCAAGAGAATACGTGTGATCCTCCCGCCTCCCGTGTCGCACCTCCCTGCCCAAACATTCTCCCTCTTTTTTCAAAACCCTTTGAGGGACTCCGCCAAGAACCCGAAGGCCTCACCGCGGCCCTTGGCCACGGGAATCTATTTGGGCTTCCCGGCTGGCAAGAGCACCCGGTCCTCTTTTCCCTTTCCTCCCCACCCGGAAGCTACGGGCACGGTTGGACCAAGAACAGGGCCCAGAACAAGGCGCCGAAAGGGTTCCTGACAGCGACGGCGAGCGTCGCTGGGATCTGAGATGAGGGCGCAACCTCCCTTTGGTGGGTCCTTCCGTTGCCGGAGCCGGCGTGCGCCCCCGCGCCGACCTTCCGGGGCACCAATGCCTTTGAAGACCAGCCCCTACAGCAGGCGGGACGCGGCTGGCGAAAAGAGCTTGCTACACTAGCCTTCCCTCGTGGGGAGGGAGCGTTCATGGGCACAGCGTGGCAGCGGCCTTTTTGCGGGAGTTTGCGGCCTGAACAGGTGGGGCAAAGGGTGGAGCTGTGTGGCTGGGTGCGCCGGCAAAGGGACCTGGGGGGTGTGGTCTTTGTGGACCTCCGCGACCGCGAGGGCGTGGCGCAAGTGGTGTTCCGCGACCACTTGCGGCAGGAGGCGGCCACCCTTGGCCCGGAGGACGTGGTACGGGTGGTGGGGACGGTGGTGCTCCGCGAAAATCCCAACCCCACCCTGCCCACGGGTTTGGTGGAGGTGGTGGCCGAGCAACTCGAGGTCCTCAACCGTGCCGAAACACCCCCTTTTGTGGTCGAGGATCGGGTCAAAGCCGGTGAGGACCTGCGCTTGCGCTTCCGTTACCTGGACCTGCGCCGGCCGGAAATGATGGCCAACCTCCTCCTGCGCCACCGCGTGACCTTTGAGATCCGGCGCTACTTCCACGAGATGGGGTTCGTGGAGGTGGAAACCCCCATCCTCACCCGCTCCACTCCGGAGGGAGCCCGAGATTTCCTCGTCCCTTCGCGCCTCGCCCCGGGCAAGTTCTACGCCCTCCCCCAGTCCCCGCAGCTGTTCAAGCAGCTCTTGCAGGTGGCCGGGTTGGGACGCTACATGCAAATTGCCCGCTGCTTTCGCGACGAGGACCTGCGGGCCGACCGTCAACCGGAGTTTACCCAGGTGGATGTGGAGGCCTCCTTCGTGACCGAGGAGGATATCTTCTCGCTCATAGAAGGCTTGTTTGCGCGCATCTTTCCTCTGGCAGGTATCGTACCCGCCACCCCGTTCCCCCGTCTCTCCTACCGCGAGGCCATGGAGCGGTACGGTTCGGATCGTCCGGACCTGCGTTTTGCTATGCCACTGCTGGAGCTGGGGCAGGTGGCGGCGCAATGTTCTTTTGCCCCCTTGCGCCAGGCCGCCCAGACGGGTCGGGTGAAAGGGCTCCTAGTACCCGGAGGTGCATCCCTTTCCCGTAAGGAGCTGGAAGAGATAGGACAGCAGGCGCAGGAGCTGGGACTTCCTGGCGTGGTGTGGATGAAAAGAGCCCCCGATGGGGTGGCCAGCTCTGCCAAAAAGGCCCTGGGTGAGGAAGGAGTCCGGCAATTCCTGGAGGTTGCCGGATGCAGCTCAGAGGACCTGCTCCTTTTGGCCGGCGGGAACGAGCGCCAACTTCTCCCGGCCCTTGGGCAGCTGCGCCTCTGGTGCGCTCGCCGGCGTTCCCTGATCCCGGAAGATGCCTTCGCCTTCTGTTGGGTAACGGAATTTCCCCTGTTGGAATGGGATGAAGAAACCCAGAGGTTTTACGCCTGCCACCACCCCTTTACCTCGCCCCACCCCGCGGACCTAGAGCTTTTGTCCAACGCTCCGGAAAAGGTCCGCGCTAGGGCGTACGACGTGGTGCTGAACGGCGTGGAACTGGGTGGCGGTTCCATCCGTATTCACGACCCAAACCTACAAAAAAGGGTGTTCGCGTGCCTGGGGATTTCCCCTGGCGAAGCCCAAGAAAAATTCGGCTTTTTGTTGGATGCCTTTCGCTTCGGCGCACCGCCACACGGCGGTATTGCCCTGGGTTTGGATCGGCTGGTCATGCTCATGGCGCGGCGGGAGTCCATTCGGGACGTCATTGCCTTTCCCAAGACCACAGCAGGAAACTGCTTGCTCACTGATGCGCCAAGCATGGTAGACCAAGAACAACTCACGGAGTTACATCTCGCCCTGCTTCGTTAGCTCCTGCGATTTTTTCCGTAAAGCCTTGCCAGAAGACACGCGGGGATTTATTATCCGAATTGAAAGGAGCTTGTCATGCCATTTGTTCAGTTCGTTCCCCAGGGACAAGAAAAGAAGATTCAGGCTACCCTCACAGCAAAAGGGTTGCTTTCCCTTTCCGTT
>JANXCP010000008.1 GCA_025060245.1 Thermoanaerobaculum sp.
GTGTGGGGGGGACCGCGGAAGCTCTATGCGGCGATCAAGTTTTTCCTTTATACCCTGTTCGGCTCCGTGCTCATGCTCATCGGTATCCTGGCCGTTTACTTTTACAACTCCAGTGGCTTTGCTCTGGTGGGTCTGCCTGGGCTAGGGAACCCCGCCACCTTTGACGTGACGGAGCTGATGAAGGTAGCACCGACCATGCCCCTGTCCTTGCAGAAGTGGGTCTTCCTCGCGTTTTTCATCGGCTTTGCCATTAAAGTTCCCATGTTCCCCTTCCACACCTGGCTTCCCGACGCCCACGTGGAAGCACCCACGGCAGGGTCGGTGATCCTGGCTGGGATCCTGCTGAAGATGGGTACCTATGGTTTTTTGCGCTTTTCCCTGCCGATGTTGCCTGAGGCCACCCGCTGGGCAGTTCCTTGGATGGTGGCATTGGCCATCATCGGCATCATTTACGGTGCCCTAGTGGCCATGGCCCAACAGGATATGAAAAAGTTAGTGGCCTACTCTTCTGTGTCCCACCTGGGCTTTGTCATGTTGGGGATGTTTGCCCTCAACCCCCAGGGGCTCTCAGGATCGCTGTTGCAGATGATCAACCACGGTCTTTCCACGGGCGGCTTGTTCTTGTTGGTGGGCATCATCTACGAGCGGCGGCACACTCGGGGATTGGCGGAATTTGGCGGGTTGGCCAAGGTGATGCCCATCTACGCCACGCTGTTCATGATCATCACCATGGCCTCCATAGGTTTGCCCACCCTCAACGGGTTCGTGGGTGAGCTGACGATCCTTTTGGGAGCATTCAACCGCAACACTTGGTGGGCGGTGGCTGCCGCCACGGGCATTGTTCTGGGTGCGGCGTACATGCTGTGGATGTACCAACGGGTGTTTTTTGGCGAGCTGGTCCATGAAGAAAACAGGAACCTGCCGGACGCCAACCGCCGCGAGCAGTGGACCCTCATTCCACTGATCATTCTGTGCTTCTGGATTGGTCTGTACCCCAAGCCGTTTTTCCAGATTATGGAACCCTCCATACGGCGCGTGGTGGAGGTGGTGGATCCCACCTACGCCCAGGTCTCCGCTCCCGTAAAGGCGGTGCACGAGCACGGCGAGACCGTCACGGCCGGTTCGGAGTAAACCATGAACGCCCAGCTTTCCGTCTTGCTGCCCGAGCTCATTTTGGCTGGCCTTGGCATGGTTCTGCTGCTGGTAGGGGTTACCCGCCGCGCCTCCCCGTCCTGGGCCTTTTCTTTGGCAAACCTGGGGTTGGTGGCAGCGGCGGTGGCGGTGTTCGTGGTGGGGGAGAGGGGGCAAACCACCTTTTTTTCCGGGATGGTGCAACTGGACCGTTTTGCCCTGTTTTTCCGGCTCCTCTTCCTGTTCGCGGCGCTGCTGGTGGTGTGGTTGTCCCGGGACTTCCTCCAGCGAGCCCAGCAAAACCCGTGGGAGTACTACGCCTTGGTCTTATTTGCCACGTTGGGCATGAGCTTTCTCGCCTCAGGGGTGCATTTGGCCGGGCTTTACGTTTCCCTGGAGCTGATGGCCCTTTCCTCGTACATCTTGGCTGGCTATTTCCGTGGCGAGGTGAAATCCCACGAAGCAGCGACGAAGTACTTTGTCCTCGGAGCCCTCTCTTCGGGGGTGCTGGTGTATGGGCTTTCCCTCTTGTACGGGGCTACCGGTAGCCTGGATCTGGTGGAGCTGCGCCAGCTTCTGGCCCAACAGCCGCCGTCTATGGCCGCGATGGCGGGTGTATTTCTCCTGTTGGCGGGGATGCTCTTCAAGGTGGCTGCGGTGCCGTTCCATGTGTGGACGCCGGACGTGTACGAGGGGGCGCCCACCCCAATGACGGCCTTTTTTTCCGTGGGCCCGAAGGCGGCCGCCTTTGCCATGATGGTGCGCGTGTTTTGGGTGGGTTTGGCACCGGCGGCGGAGGATTGGCGGGTTTTTCTGGCCTGGATCGCCGCCGCCACCATGGTGTGGGGGAACGTGGCCGCCTTGACCCAGGACAACGTCAAGCGCCTGCTGGCGTACTCCTCCATTGCCCACGCCGGTTATGCCCTCTTGGGGGTGGTCGCAGGGGGTCAGCTGGGGATTCAGGCGGTCCTGTTCTACATGCTGGTGTACGCCCTCACCAACCTGGGCGCTTTCGGCCTGGTGGTGCTCCTGGGCAGCAAAGAGTACGCTGGGGAAAAGGTCAGCGACTTTCGCGGGATGGGGCGCAAGCACCCCTTGGCCGCTTTTGCCATGCTGCTGTTCCTCCTTTCCTTGGGGGGCATTCCTCCGACCGCGGGCTTTATGGGCAAGCTGTACCTTTTCGCAGCGGCGGTTCACGCCGGCTTCGCCTGGTTGGCGGTGGTGGGAGTGGTCATGTCGGCCGTTTCCCTCTACTACTACTTCCGCATTGTGCGCGAGATGTACCTGCCCACCGAGGAGGAGGAAGAGCCGCTGCCGGTCCTGTCTGAGGCATGGGGCGTGCGCGCGCTGGCGGTTTGTGCTTTTCTTACCTTACTTCTTGGCGTCTACCCCACCTCTGTTTTAGCCTTTACGGCTGCCGCAGCTATGATAGCTCCCTGGTGAGGGAACCAGGGGAACGAAAAAAGCGCCTTGATGCGGCTCGCCGCTTGGCGGAGGCGTCCAGCATTGGTATTGCGTTTCCCTTGGCTTTGGGTATTGGCTACCTTTGGGGTTCCTGGATGGATGGGGTCTTTGGCACGAAACCCTACCTCACCTGGATCTTTTCCGGCCTGGGAGTGGTGGCGGGCTTTGTCAACGCCATACGCTTGGCGCTGCGTGTGGCCCGCGAGGAGGAGCGGGAGCAGAGGTGAGCGCTTTGAGTCGGGGGGGGTGGCTTTCGGCCGGCTTGGTGGCCGTGGTGGGCCTGGGGCTTGTGGTTTTGGGCCAAGGCAAGGCCGCCCTTGCCTTGACGGCGGCGGCCTTGGTGGCTATGATCAGCGCGCTTTGGCTGGAACGCGTGCTCACCCGCGTAATCCAGCCGGGCCGCCTGCGGCTGACGAAGTCCTTGGTTTGGCAAGGTCTGAGTCGTTTGGTTTTTCTGGTAGTGGCGGGAGCCGCCTTTTACGTGGTGAGGCGTCAGGTGGAAGGTTGGGCGGTGGCTCTAGGGGTTACGTTGGCCATGGTGGGTTGGGTTTGGGCTGGTGTTCGCGGCCGATAGGGCAACAGGGAGCGCTGGATGGAGCACGAGCATTCAATTTTTTATGGGCCGGTGAACGGGTTCCTGCGGTTCCTCCTGGGGCAGCCGCCAGAGGGCTGGCAAAGGGCCATGGGCCTGGACGAGGGGGCCTGGTTGCCAGACCATGTGGTGATGGCCCTGTTTGCTGTTCTGGTCATCACCGCCGTAAGCTCCTGGGTGAAGAGCCGCCTTTCCCTTGAACGTCCCTCGTCCCTGCAGCAGGCCATGGAGGTGCTCTTGGGAGGGCTCAAGCACTTGGCCGACGATGTGATCGGTCACCACTTGGGGCGTGCCTACGTGCCTTACATGGCCGCCCTGGCGTTTTTCATCTTCACCTGCAACATTTCGGGGCTTTTCTTCTTCCTGCAGCCTCCAACGGCCAACTTGAACACGACCTTTGCCTTGGCCCTGACCACCTTTATCTTCTACAACGCCGTGGGGATCTACCATAACGGCCTGCTCGGGCACTTGAAGCACTTCATTGGACCGGTGTGGTGGTTAGCTCCTCTGATGCTGCCGGTGGAAATCATTTCGCATGTAGCGAGGATTCTTTCCCTTTCCGTCCGTCTTTTCGGCAACATGTTCGGCGAACACTCGGTGGTGGGTGTCTTTACCGCGCTCGTACCCTTCGCCATCCCTTGGCCGTTGATGGGATTGGGGGTTCTGGGTTCCACCGTTCAAACGTTTATCTTTGTCATGCTCACCGCTGTGTACATTGCAGGGGTGACGGCAGAAGAACACTGAGGACGAGGAGGAGGATCGTATGAAAAAGGCTTTGGTCTTTTCACTCGTGTTGCTAGGTTTCCTTTTGGCCATGCCAGCGGCGGCAGCGGAAGAGGCGGCAACCACACCGGCGGGTCAGCATTGGCGTTACATCTCGGCGGCTTTGGTGCTGGGGATCGCTGCCTTTGCCGGTGCCTTCGGCCAAGCCAAGGCCATTGCCGCAGCTTGCACCTCCATGGGGCGCAACCCCGGTGCGGCAGGTGCCATCCGCTTGGCCTTGATCCTGGGCCTGGCTTTCATTGAGTCGCTGGTGCTCTACGCCCTGTTGATCGCTATCCTCTCGCTGCCATAGGCGCGGAGCCAGTCTTTCCGGTGCCACGCCCAACCGGCCCTTCGGGGCCGGTTTTGGTACTGCCGCATATTGACATCGGGTCTCGGTTTCTATATTCTCCCATTGGAGGTGCAGGGTGAGCGCGAACGTTTGGCTGGAAGGTGAGGGGCTCCCCCACTGGGAACAGCTCTACAAGACCGCCCTCCGCTTGACCCGCAACCGGGAAGATGCCGAGGATTTGCTGCAGGAGACTTACCTCAAGGCCTTTCGCCACTGGCAAAGCTTTCAACCCGGCACTAACCTGAAGGCCTGGCTTTTCAAGATCCTCAAGAACACGTTCATCAACCTGTACCGCAGGCAAAAAGCGCTGCCGCCGCAGACGGATTTCGCTGACCTGGAGGAAACGCTGGAGGCTCAGATCATCAGCGAGCCGGAAAAAAGCCCAGAGGACGAGCTTTTAGAGCGCTCGTGGGATCAAGGGGTTTTGGAGGCGGTAAAGCAGCTGCCACACAACTACAAGGTGGTGGTGCTCCTGGCGGATATTGAAGGGTATTCTTACAAAGAGATCGCGGAAATCCTCGCTATTCCCTTGGGAACGGTCATGTCGCGCCTGTACCGCGGGCGCAAAGCCCTGGAAAAGGCACTCCTGGCCTTTGGCCAACGGTACAACTATTTGCGCCGTCAGCCCAAACGGCTGCGCAGCGCGGATCTCGTTGGCCAGGGGGCTGGGGCATCGGAGCCGCGGGGTTCTTCAGCTTCCTCGTCGACGGCGTTGCAGTAGCCGACTGGCTTTTCACTTTTGTTAAGATGGTTTGATGACAACTGCGCTCTGGTTGGGGCTCCTCTTGGGTGAGGGGCTTGTGACCCTAGACGGCTCACCTTTTTCCTGGGAGGCCTTCGCCCCCGCTCAACCCAAGGTGGTGGTGTTCTGGAACAGCTGGGTACCTCAAGATCCCGCTTTTCCCACCTTGGTGGCGGAGCTGGAACGCCGTGGGCTGGCTGCGGGATTGGCAGGAGCCATCGTCATTTTCCAAGAGCCCGATGGCCAAAAGGCCGCCACCGTCTTTGGCAGCGGGCGGTGGCCGCGCCTTTTGGACCGCCGCGGTGTCCTGGTACGCCAGTTTGGTCTCACCCAGGCACCGATGGTGGTGCTCCTGGGGCCACGGGGTGAGGTGGAGCAAACGGCAGGACCGGACATGGAGGGCCTGCGCCGTTTCGTGGCATCCCTAGGCCAGCCTTGAGGTAGGCAGAAAACTGTGGGCTGGCGCTCGTCCTTCTTTGGCACCAATGGAAGCCGTTGAGGTCTTTGCTCCAGCCCGCGCGGATTTGGCCGGGGGAACCCTGGATTTATGGCCCCTCTGGTGCTTCCATCCCGGAAGCCTGACGGTGAATACCACCCTGAGGGCAGGGGTGCGCCTGCGCCTGAGCCACACCGACGCCGCCTGGGTGGTGCACCGGTGCGAGGGCAAGGAGCGCCTCCTCACCACCGCCGATGTGGGACGGGATCTGACCGCCACGGTGGTGCACCACTTCCTGCCGGAGGGGGGGGTGCAGGTTGAGGTGGTGCAGCAGCCGCCGATGGGCTCGGGTTTGGGAGGCTCTTCCGTCTACGCCGTGGCGTTGGCCAAGGCGTGCACGCAACGTGCCCGCCTGGCCCTTTCCCGTTCCACCTTGGTGGCGGTGTTGAAAGACTTGGAGGCGCAGGTGCTGGGAGCACCCACAGGGGTGCAGGACTACTATCCCGCCTTGTACGGGGGGACCCTAGCCATCCATTTGCGCCCCGGCGGGGAGCGGATCGAGCGCCTGGCCGTCCCCCGCCGGTGGCTGGCGGCGCACCTTTTGGTGGTGTTCACCGGTCTTCCCCACCACTCTGGGCTGGTGAACTGGCAGGTGTACCGCGCCCGCGTGGACGGCCACCCGCAGGTGGTGGAAGCCCTGGAGCGCATTGCCCAGGCAGCGAGAAGATGTCGCGGCGCCTTGCTGGAGCGGGATGCCTCCGCCGTGGGGTACGCCCTGGCGCAGGAGTGGGAAGCGCGGCGGGGCTTGGCCGCCGAGGTTTGCCCGCCGGCTCTGGGGGAGGTACTCCAGGCGGGACTTCGGGCCGGTGCTTGGGCGGCCAAGGCTTGCGGTGCCGGCGGTGGGGGAAGCGTGCTCTTTTGGACCTCACCGCGGTTCCGTCAGGCTGTGGAAGCGGCGGTGCTGGCCCGCTGCCGCGGCGGCTTTGTGGTTCCGCTGTAAGGGTTTCGGCGCTACCATTACATTGCCCTCGCCGAGGGCAGGAGGATGGCTATGGCCGAACCTCGGATCATTCGCGCTCCCAGGGGGAATCAGCTCTCCTGCCAAGGGTGGGGCCAAGAGGCGGCCCTGCGGATGCTTATGAACAACCTGGATCCCGAGGTGGCAGAGCGACCCCAAGACTTGGTGGTCTACGGTGGCTCGGGAAAGGCGGCGCGAAACTGGGAGTGCTTTGACGCCCTCGTGGCAAGCCTGCGACAGCTGGGCAACGACGAAACCCTCTTGGTGCAATCGGGCAAGCCGGTGGGGATTTTCCGTACCCATGAGGACGCTCCGAGGGTGCTCATTGCCAACGCCAACTTGGTCCCCCACTGGGCCACAGCCGATGAGTTCCGTCGGTTAGAGGCGCTGGGTCTAACCATGTACGGGCAGATGACGGCGGGCTCGTGGATTTACATTGGCACCCAAGGGATCCTCCAGGGGACCTACGAGACCTTTGCCGCGGCGGCGCGGCAGCACTTCGGCGGGAGCCTCAAGGGGAAGCTGGTTGTGACGGCTGGCTTGGGCGGCATGGGTGGGGCTCAGCCACTGGCGGCCACCATGAATGAGGGTACCTTCCTCGCCGCAGAGGTGGATGAGGCACGGATTGACAAGCGCTTGGCCACGGGGTACTTGGACGAGAAGTTCCACGACTTGGACGGTGCCATCGAGCGGGCCCTGGAACTGAAGGCTCGCGGTGAGGCTCGGTCGGTGGGGGTGGTGGCCAACGCCGCGGATCTCCTCCAGCGTCTTTTGCAGCGGAACGTGGTGCCGGATGTGCTCACCGACCAGACCTCGGCCCACGACGAGCTGAACGGTTACGTGCCCAACGGCATGACCTATCAGGAGGCGTTGGCCTTGCGCCAATCCGATCCCCAGCGCTACATCCGCGAGGCCTACCGCACCATGGCTGCCCACATGCGGGCGATGTTGGAGCTGCAACGGCGGGGGGCTATCACCTTTGACTACGGCAACAACTTGCGGGGCCAGGCCCGCAAAGCCGGGGTGGAGGATGCCTTTCAAGTTGGGGGCTTTGTGCCGTTGTACATTCGCCCCCTGTTCTGTCAGGGCAAGGGGCCGTTCCGCTGGGTGGCCCTGTCTGGGGATCCCCAGGACATCTTCCGTACCGACCGGGCCATTCTGGAGACCTTTCCCGAGCAGGAATCCCTCTGCCGATGGATCCGCATGGCCCAGGAACGAGTTCACTTTCAAGGGTTGCCCGCCCGCATCTGCTGGCTCGGATATGGGGAGCGGGCGCGGTTTGGCCAAGTGCTCAACCAGTTGGTGGCCCGCGGCGAGGTGCAGGCCCCCATCGTCATCGGACGCGATCACCTGGATGCTGGCTCCGTCGCCTCCCCTAACCGGGAAACGGAAGGGATGCGAGATGGTTCCGACGCCATTGCCGATTGGCCCATCCTCAACGCCCTGCTGAACACCGCCGCTGGGGCCACCTGGGTGTCCTTCCATCACGGCGGCGGGGTGGGGATTGGGTATTCTCTCCACGCCGGGATGGTGGTGGTGGCGGACGGCACAGAGGCAGCGGCACGGAGGTTGGCACGGGTACTGACCACCGATCCCGGCACCGGCGTGATCCGTCACGCCGATGCCGGATACCCGGAGGCCATTGCCTGGGCGCGCCAACACGGCATCCGCATTCCCATGTTAGGTTCGTGAGCCTGCGGCTTCTGGCAGGCACCGTCGGGGCAGCGCTGGCGGCGGGTCCATGGCCGGACCTCCCCGGTTGGGTCTTTTTCCCCCGCGCACTGCTGTGGGTCTTGTCTTTGTTGCTCCTCCGCCGCCAGAGTCAGCTGCTGTTGGGCCTAAGCCTTCTGAGCTTGGCGGCGGCAGCGGTGGATGTGCGGGCTCGCGCCCTTCCCTCAACCGAGCAGGCACGGCGCCTGTTCCGTGAACGGCTGCACCAACTGCAAGGGCACCTATCCCAGTTATCCCAGACACCGGCCTTCGGCCAACTTCTGGCGGGAACCGGCGCGGAAGCTGAGCCCGAAACCCCTTTTCGGCTCTTGGCCAACGGTGCCAAGGACTGGTTGCACCAGGTGGACGGCCTGGTGTTGGTGGACGGTCGCGGCGAAGCGGTGGCTTGGGCGGGGGAGCGACCTCGCCTCCCGCTGCTGCGGCGCCCCATAGGGGACAGGGCCGTGCTCAGCGAGGCATGGGTGCGGGAGGTGGTGGTCTGGTGTCGAGAACCGGTCTACGAGTCGGGGCGGGTGGTGGGGTCACTGTTGGCCAGCGTGGGTGTACCCAAGGGCGGGACCCGCCAGCTGTTGGGTTCTTCCGCGGGGTGGAGTGCCGTTTGGGTTCCCGTCCTTGGGGACGAGGAAACACCGTCGCCCCCAGATCTGCAGGTTCGCCCAGCCCCTCGCCATGCGTGGGCGGCCTCTGGGGCTGCCTCGGTGCTGGCCCTTGCCCTCTTGGCTGGCATGGTTTCCGGCCAGGCCCGCCGGTGGCTGGCTTTGGCAGCGGCCGGGTGGGCGGTGATGGTGGGCTGGCTTCCCCTGGGGTTAGCACCGGCGCTCTTGCTGTTGGCCTGTGCTGGTTGGCTTTCCCAGTGGAAATCCCCGTCTTTGGCCCGCCTCACGGGTGCTGGGGTGGCGGGCTTTGCCGCGTGGGCCATCCCTCCCCTCCTGGCGGAGCTCGGCCATCCGGTCCATGCGGTGACGCTCCTACCTCCTCCTCTCGTCCTCGTGGGCAACCTAGCAGCCCTCGTGGCCTTGCTCTTGGCTATCCCCGCTCCCGCCAAAAATTCCAGCCTCGCCTGGGTCAGTCTGCCCTTGCTGTTTTTGGGCCTGGCGACTGCCTCCGGCGTTTGGTTAGGTTCGGGGGTACTGGTGTTGGCCTTAGCTACCCCCCAAAGGAGTCGCAAGTTAGTGGCCACCGCCGGGGTGGCAGCGGCCTTGGCCGGGGGGGGTGACGGGGTGGGGCGCAGCGTTGTTTTGGCACGGACCGAGAGCACCTTGGCGCGCTGGGGAGAGGTGAGGTCGGTGGCGCGGGCGCTGATCGCCTCCCTCCCCGAAGGGCGCCTGGAGGCCCTCAGTGCTGCCAAAGGGGGGAGACGCCTGGTGCTTTTGGGCGAGCTGGCCGAGCTACTGCAATTGGGGGAGGTGCTGCCCGGCACGGCGTTGGTCTTGGAAGGACCAGAGGGTGTGCCCTTGGCCACCTGGGGGGAAGTGGGTCTTTTGGGGCAGGGAACCGACCAAGAACTGGCGGTGCGAGCTCTGGCTGGGGGTTTCCGGCTGCGCCTCTTGGCACCGCCTTCCCCCCACGACGTCCTCGCGGCGTTGGCAGCCTCTGGTGTGGGCGTGCCGGTGGCAGCCTTTGATCGGGCGGGTGCGGCGGTGGCTCGGGGTGCTCCCTTTCGCCCTTTGCCCCCAGGGATGGTGGGCGAAGCCTTGGCCAGGGAGCGGTGGTGGGGTGAGACGGTGGTAGGAAGCCGCTCGGTACCCACCTACTTGCGCAGATTTGGCGATTGGGTCTTGGCCGTTCCCTGGTTGCGGCTGTCCCTTCCAGAGCTGCTCCTTTGGCTCGCCGGCTTGTCCCTCTGGGTGGGTACTCCCCTGTACTTGTGGGAGTTTCGCCATCGCCTGGTGGCTTGGTGGCGCCAGAGGGCAACCTTCTCCGGCCGGTTGCGCGTTCTCGCCCTCACCGTAACCTTTCTGCCGTTGCTGCTTTTGGCCAACGTGCTCCCACGGCAGTGGGTGCGGGAACGGCAACAGGCGCGCTTGGAGATGGCCCGCGCCCTGAGCACGGTGGCTGTGGAGAGCCCGGCAGCCTCGGTGTTGGGAAACCTGGTCAGGCACTTGGGCGTGACCGTGGCGGTATACCGGCCCAGCTTCTTGGCCGTCACCAGTCGTCCCGATTTGGCCATGACCGGCGAGCTCCCCCTCTTGCCACCGCCGGAGGCCTACGTACGCGCGGTACGGCGGTGGGCTGAGCCGGTGGTCCAGGGGGCCGGTCTCGTTTCCGTTTTCTTACCGGTGCAGCTGGCCAACGGCAATCTGGTGGTGGCGGTATTGGGCATAACCGAGCTCACCGGCAGTCGCTTCTCCCCTGCCGAGTGGTTTGCCGTTACCGGCCTTTTGGCCGTGTTCCTTTCTCTGTGGGCGGCGGAGGTGCTAACCCGGCGCTTGGCGGAGCCCATGGAGCGCTTGGTGGACGCGGCGGAGCGCCTTGGCCGAGGCGAACCGGTGCCGGGGTTGGGGGAAGGGGTGCGGGAGGACGAGTTTTCCACCCTTGCCCGGGCCTTTGCCCACATGGCCGCCGAGGTGCAAGCCCGCCAGGAGGAGCTCAAACGGGAGCGGGACCTGCTGGAGCGGGTGTTGGAGCAGTTATCGGCGGCAGTCTTGGTGGTGGAAGGGGAGCGCGTGGTGCTGGCCAACGACGCCGCCAAAAAGCTGGGGGCCGAAACCGGCATCCAGCCGCTTGCGGAGTCCTTCGGCCTATCCCTCAAGGACCTCTTCCTCGATCCCTCTCTTTCCGGCCCTCGTTCGCGGCAGATTTCCCCGCAGGGACGAGCGGACGCGTTGTGGAACTTGACCACTGTTCCCTTGCCCGGGGAGCAAAGACGAGTGTTGGTGGTGCTGGAGGATCTGTCGGAAGTGGCGCGAGCCGAGCGCTTGGCCTCCCTGACGGAGTTGGCCAGGATCGTGGCCCACGAGGTGAAAAACCCCCTCACCCCGATCCGGCTCTGGGTGGAAGAGTTGGAGGCAGCATTGAACCGGAGCCCGGAGGAGGTGGTGGAGGTGGCACGCCTGGCGGTGCAGGAGATCCTGCAGCAGGTCTCGCGACTGCAGGAGGTGTCGCAAGGTTTTTCCAACCTGGTGGCTTTGGAGCGGTGGGAAGCTCAGGAAGTTGACGTGGTGGAGCTGGTGGCTCAGGTGGTGGAGGAGTACCGGGTCTTGGCCCGGCGGGGGGTGTTGGTGGAGATGGAGCGACCGGCAACACCCATCCTGGTCAAGGCCGACCCCTCTTGGGTGCAGCGGGCGCTACGCCACCTCTTGGAAAACAGCACCAAAGCCTTGGGCCCAAGATCGGGGCGGATCGGCGTACAGGTGAGCCGGGAGAGGGAATGGGCCGTAGTGGCGGTGGCGGATACCGCTGGGGGCGTCGCCGAGGAGCACCTGCCGCGGCTTTTTGAGCCGCACTTTTCCACCACCAGCCAAGGCTCTGGGTTGGGCCTGGCGGTGGTGCGCCGGGTATGTCAAAAGGCGGGAGGGCGGGCGGAAGCCCGCAACCTCCCGCAGGGACTGGAAGTTCGGATGCTCTTGCCGGTAGCCCCCTAGGGGCTGGGCGCCGGGTTTTGCGGCAGGCTCACCGGCTTGCCCACGGGAAGCCGTGGCCGCTGCTCGGGTGGAATGGGATTTTCAAATAGGCCCGCGGTTTGTTCCCGCTCCACCCGCTCCCATCGCACCTGGTCGCGGCGGCTGTGGGTCTTTTCGTTGCCCGCCGCGTCCAAACCCACCACCATCTGACTGCTGGGCAGGCGCAAGCCAGCTACGGTGACGAAGTTCCCCCAGGAAAAGCGCATCCCATCCGCCACCACCCCTTTCCCCAGGTCGGTGAAAGGGCTTTCGGCGCGCACCAGCTGGTACGACCGACGGTCCACGTCCACCGTCCAGACGGTGGATATTTGCGGTGTAAAGAAAAAGTTGCGTGCAAGTGTGACGGTCAGGCGCCAAGTTGGCCTGTCACCCACCTGAGCGGGAGCCACCGCGGTCACCGCCACACCAGGCCAGGTGAGGCTGCACGGGAGCAAAAGAGGAAAGACATCCGTGGTGACCATCCGCCGCACCATCAAACTGGTGGATGGCCGGCTGTCCGGGCGGCCGCCCACGACGGCCCACCCGCCGCTACCGTCATCGCCCGCCACCACCTGTAAGTTCGCGATTTCAAGACGAACTGGGATGATGGACTCGCTATGGAAGACCAACACCTTCTTTGTGCTGCTGGTTTGCCCATCCTCGGTGACCTCCTCCGAGGAAAGCTCAACGCGGAGGAAACCCGCCTTGCGGAAGGCGGCTACGCCACCCATGGCGTCGCACGCCCGTGTCACCACCTCTTGCGGTTGGGGCAGGCTCTGGGCCCATGCACCCGTGTACCAACAACCAGCGCCGATCATCACTAACAAGAGCCGCGAAACCCTCATACACGCCCCCATGTGCCGGAACACCGGCGCCAAAGTCAGTGCGAATCTCGTGCCATCCTAGATGGGGTTCTTGAAATGGTCGGGGCGAGAGGATTTGAACCTCCGACCACACGGTCCCGAACCGTGTGCTCTACCAGGCTGAGCTACGCCCCGACCTGGGAGGGAGAGGTTAGCGCAAAAACCGTCAGGGGCGCAAGGTTGAGGTCATTTGCCAAAGGCCTGGAGGCCGCCGCGAATATCAAAGAGGGTGCCAATTCCCGTGAGATCGAGGATGATGCGGTAATCCCTTAGCTCGTGGGGGGGAATGCGGTAGTCTCGCAGCTGCACGCTGACGGCCCAGCAGCTGCCGCGAAAGCTTACCGTGTGTTCCTGACGGAGCAAGTTCTTTTGCCACAAGTCGTAGGCCACCATGCTCTGCCACCGCCATGGTGACTCGCCCATGGTGCCAAAGAACAGCTGCGCTTGCGAGGCGATGGTCGCCCCTGAAATGGGGTTGAAGCTGGAAAAGTAGGTAAGGTTTACGTAACCCTTCTGCTGGCGCAAGATGGAACTCACCGCCAGGGCAGTGAGCTTGTTGGAAATGGCGTCGTAGCTAGCCCTGGCGTCCAAGAGCAGGGCATCGCTGGGGTTGATGTGGAGCGCCACGCTCAAAGGCCCCCGGGGGCTTTCCTGCCGGGGGAGGTAGCGCACCGAAAGGGGCTGGGAAAAGGAATAATCCTGGGACACCTCCACTGCCCCCAGCTCGCGGGTACCGTCAGCAGTTCTGATGAAAAGGCGGTTGGCCAAGGTCCAGCGCAGGCGATTTGACACCGTGACCCCGTCGCGCTCATCAAAAACCGGGACACGCCCTTGGGGGCCTGGGTCGGAGACGTAGGTGTACTCCACCCGCGGCTCAATGAGGTGCTTCAGCTTGCGGTCCGGCCCGACAAAGATGCGGGCAAAGCTGGGCCCCGTCAGGGTGAGGCCAAAGGTCCCATATTGCCGCAGCAGGGACCTGTCCACCAGCGCCGTACGGTCAGCTGTGTAGGTGGAGGTGTAGTAGGTGGCCCGCGCCCCAAGGGTGGGGGTGAGGGAAAGCCAGGGAAGGCTGGGGAGGAGCGCGGTCAGTTGGGGGAAGATGTCTACCCGCGCGTACTTGCCCCGCAAGGTGGCGGAGCGGTTCACGCGGAACCGTGAGGCCTCAGCAACGGTGGAAAGGTACAGGGGTAGTCTCCCCACTTGCGTGGGGCGCAGACGATACTCCACCTGTGGCTGCCGCTCCAGCACCACCACCGAGGTTCTTTGGGGGGTCAGCTGGAAGAACGTCTTCTCGTGGTCCAAACGAAGGTTGAGCATTTGGTGGCCGACCGTGCGGGTGACGGTAAGGTAAACCGGCAATCGGCGCAGGGCGTTGGGGTCAAAGGTCCGCTCAAAGCGTTGGAAAAAGTTGATATCCGAAAGGTCAAGGGCGTCTGCCTTGATGGCCCAGCCGCCGGGAAGGAGCTGGCGGTGCCTGCCGGTGAGCTTCCATTCCCACTGATCGCGGTCGGGGTCGCGGAAGTAGTTCACCTGTACCTCCCCGAAGGCGTGCTCCATGGGCGCCCAGCGGAGTTCCTGACCGACTCCCACGTACCCTTTGCTGAAGAGGTCCAAGAACAATGTGGTGTCAAAAGAGCGGGAAATGGGCCAGAAGAAAGCGTTGCCCAGGTAAGCACCACTGCGGTCGTTATGCCCTACGTTGGGAACCAAGAGCCCCGCTGCCCGCTCCCGCATCACGGGCCACACCAGGCGGGGGGTGTAGAAGATGGGAACCCCTTTGAGCCAAAGGGCCGCCCCGTGAAAGTGTCCGTAACCCTCCAGGCGCACCGTGGCCTCGCGTACGGTGATGTGCCATGGGGGCGATTCGTCGTCCAAGGTGCAGGAAGTAAACGTTCCGTTGCGGAAGCGGTACCGATCTTCGTCCAGCTTCTCCACCAGCTCACCGCGAAAATGGTAGGTGGGGGCTAAAAAGGCCTCCACCTCGTAGAACGTGCCGGTCTTGGTCTTCAGGTCAAACTCCAGACGCTGGCAGGCCAGCCGGTTAGGCCCTTGGTCGAACACCACATTGCCCTCGGCTTGCACTTTGAGCGTCTGCACATCCACTTCCAACTGGTTGCTGCGGAGGGTGATGTCCTGGTACTTCACCACCACATCGCCAATGCCGCACCACAGGCTGCCGGCAATCCACTGCTGCCGGCGCGCCGTAACCTCCACTGCGCCCTGGACCTGCGCCGTGGCCAGGAGGACGAAAAAGGCGAGGCTCACGCCAGGTTTTCCACCACCATGGCGGTGGCCTCCCCACCGCCAATGCACACAGCTGCCACGCCCAGGCGCAGCCCGCGGTGCTTCAAGGCAAACAGGAGGGTTGTGAGGATGCGAGCTCCCGACGCCCCAATGGGATGACCCAGGGCGACGGCACCGCCGTTCACGTTGAGTTTCTCGTGGGGGATGCCCAACTCCCGCATGGCAGCCAGGGCCACCACGGCAAAGGCCTCGTTGATCTCAAAAAGGTCCACCGCTTCCAGGGGGAGGTTGGCACGTTGCAAGACCCTTTGCACCGCGCCCACTGGGGCGGTGGTGAACCACTCGGGGTGCTGGGCAAAGGAAGCGTGAGCCAGGATGCGGGCAAGGGGCTTAAGGCCGTGGCGTTCAACCGCCCTCTCGGTGGCCAAGACCAACGCCGCTGCTCCGTCGTTGATCTTGGAGGCGTTGGCAGCGGTCACGGTCCCGTTGGCTTCAAAGGCCGGCTTGAGGGAGGCCATCTTGGCCAGGTCGGCACGGAAGGGCTCCTCGTCACGGGTTACCACCGTCGTTTGGCCTTTGCCGGCACTGACCTCTACCGGGACGATCTCTGCGGCAAAATCGCCTGCTTCGGTGGCGCGAATGGCACGCTCGTAAGAGGCGCGGGCGAAGGCGTCCTGCTCTTCCCGGGTGAAGCCATAGTGACGGGCGCAGAGCTCGGCACAGTTGCCCATGTGCTTGTCCCCGTAGGGATCCCAAAGTCCGTCAAAGACCATGTGATCCACCAATTGTCCGTGACCCAGACGGTAGCCTCGGCGAGCCCCCGGCAGGAGGTATGGGGCGTTGGACATGGACTCCATGCCGCCTGCCACCATGATGTCCCCGTCCCCCGCCCGCAAGTCGTTGGCGGCCATCATCACCGCCCGCATCCCCGAGCCGCAGACCTTATGGAGGGTCACCGCGGGACAAGCGTCGGGAATGCCGGCGCCGCGCAGGGCTTGGCGGGCCGGGGCTTGCCCCACCCCCGCCTGGAGCACGTGGCCCATGATCACTTGATCCACCTGCGCTGGCTCAACGCCTGCGCGTTTCATCGCCTCCGAAATCGCCAGGCTGCCCAGCTGCGGAGCGGCGAGCGGCGCCAGCTGTCCCAAGAAACTGCCAATGGGTGTGCGTGCGGCCCCAACGATGAAAACCTTTTCCATGACCTGCACCTCCCGCATGATTGTAGCGCCGAAAGGCAGGATAAACTGCCCCCGTGCGCTGGCTTGCCCTGGATGTGGGAGCTCGCCGGGTGGGTGTGGCCCTGTGCGACAGCCAGGAACAGGTGGTCACGCCACACGGCTCCTTCCCCTTCTCCAGCCCTCAGGACCTGGCGGCACGAGTGCGTCCCTGGGTGGCCGAATGGGGTGTGGAGGGGGTAGTGGTGGGTGTGCCCACCACGCGCCTGGGCGCGAGTCGGGGTGAGGTGAGGGCCAGGGCGGTGGTTGCCGCCCTGCGTGCCGTGCTGGCCATTGCTGTGGTGGAGTGGGATGAGGCAGGTACCAGCGAGGAAGCCCACCAGTTGTTGGCCCAACGGGGCCTTCCCGCTCGCCAATGGCGGGATAAGGTGGATGCCCTGGCAGCCTCGTTGCTCCTGGAACGTTTTCTTGCCTCGCGCCGCTGCAACTCCGGGTCAGACGTGCGCGGTGGTTGACCTGATCTGAAGGCGGTGATAGCTTTGCCTTTGTGGACGGGGAGGGAGCGCCATGGCACAAGGCTATGCGACCTTCGGCAACTATTTGCTTTTGAAAAAGCGCAGTGAGGACCCCCTGGGCACCCTGTGGCGAGCAGGGGAAATGGAGGCGACCGGGTTCAAACGCATCGTTTGGCTGCGCCGTTTTGACCACAGCGGTTTCAACCGGCAGGCCCTGGCTGCCGAGTTTGCCCTGGCGGAGGAGATTAGCAAGGCCCTCAAGGCCACCAACGTGGTGTCGGGGAGCACGGTGGGCAAAGTAGAAGGGGTGCCGTTCCTCGCCTGGGACTATTTTCCTGGTCAACCCTTGGACCAGCTCCTGGCCCGGGTGGAACAGGAGCAGTTCCCCGTGGCCATTGATAACTGTTTGTTGATCGCGGAAAAGCTGGCCGCTGCGCTGTCGGCAGCCTTGGCCCTAGAGCACCAAGGCGAGCCGGTGATCCATGGGTTCCTGTTACCCCATCTGGTGGTGCTTTCCAACGACGGCGAGGCGCGCGTGGCGGGCTTTGGCTTGGCCAAGGGTCTTTTGGCCAACCTGGACCGGGTGGGAATGCAGGAGCTGGCCACGCCGTACCTGGCCCCCGAGGTGCTGGCCACGGGTCACCCCAGTCGCCGGGGGGATGTGTACTCGTTGGGTGCCATCTTGTACCAGCTCTTGGCAGGCAAACCTCTCCCCGCGGATCCTCAGGCACGGGCGCAGGCCGTGGCGCAACCCCAGTTGGCCCTGGACGAGGGGCCGGTGCCTGACGACGTGGCCGCGGTCTTGCGCAAGGCCTTGGCTGTGCGCCCTGAGGAGCGGTACTCCTCGGCGGTGGATCTCAAGCGTGATCTGGAAAAGCTGCTCTACGGCGGCGCGTACTCGCCCACCACCTTCAACCTGGCCCTGTTCATGGATCGGCTTTACCGCCAGGAGATTGAAGATGAGGACCGCGAGCTGCAGCGGGAGAAGACGCTGGACGTAAGCGCCTACTACCGTCCCCCCAAGGCTCCCTCCGTGTCAGCTCCCACGGTGGCCGCGGCACCCCCGAGCCGGGTGGGTCTTTACGTGGCCCTGGGTGGTTTGGTGGTACTGGCGGGGGTGGTGGGCTTTTTGGCAACTCGGCCTAAGGGACCCACGGAGGAGGAAACCCGCAAACAAGTGCAGGCCATGCTCACCGAGGAGCTGGCCAAGCGTGAGCAGGCCTTGCGCGAGGAGCTGGAGCGGTCCAAACGGGAAACAGAGGCGCTCAAGCAGCAGCTGGCGGAAATTCAAAAGAAAGCCGCCAGCGGGGCGCAGAGGCTCAGTCCAGAGGAACAGCGACGGTATGAGGAAGCGCAGCGTCTCATTGCCCAGAGGGAAGAGGAGCAACGCCGGAAAGAAGCGGAGTTGGCGCGGGTCCAGCAGCAAAAGTTGCAAGCGGCGCTGCCCGCGCTGCCCACCCCCAGTCCGGTGCCGACGGCGGCTCCCACCCCGCCACCGCCGGTCGTGGCTGAGGTGCCGGCTGCTCCCCCCGCCGTACCCACGGTTGTCCCCTCCCCCACACCAGAACCCACCAGGCCGCCGGTGGTGGCCCAGGCACCACCCCCTCCAGCTCCCGCAGCAGGGGTAAAGGAAAACCAGTTCTTTGACCCATCGGAGGTGGACACCTTGCCGGAAGAGATCGTGCGGGCAAAGCCGGAGCTGCCGCCCACCATCAAGCGCACCCGGGTGAACCAAAAGGGTACGGTCATTGTTAAGGTGGTGGTCAACTCCCGCGGTGTGGTGGAGTCGGCGGAGGTGCTCCGTGGTTTCCCCGTTCCCGGCCTGGGCATTGAGGAGGCGTGCCTGGAGGCAGCGAAAAAACACCGTTTCCGCCCGGCCACCAAGGGCGGGGTGAGGGTCAAGACCACGGCGACCCTCACCTTTTTGGTGGACCTGACGAAGTAAGCTTGCTGCGTGGGTGGGCCACAACCCGCGGGCGAAGGTGCCCGCGGGTTTTTCGTTCACGCCTTGAAGCTGGCCAAAAAATCCTGGTTGGTGGGGTATTGGCGCAGCTTGGAAAGCAAGAGCTGCATCGCTTCGTGGTTGGGCAGGGCAGCCAGGGCGCGGCGGAGGAGGTAGAGTTTTTCCACTTCCTCGCGGGAATAGAGCTTTTCCTCTTTACGGGTTCCCGAGCTGGCGATGTGAATACAGGGGAAAATACGCCGCTCAAAGAGGTCCCGGGTAAGGACGATTTCCATGTTGCCCGTACCCTTAAACTCCTGGAATATGACCTCATCCATGCGCGAACCGGTATCCACCAAACAGGTAGCGACGATGGTCAGGGACCCGCCGTGCTCCACATTGCGTGCTGAGCCAAAGAAGCGGCGGGGCTTTTCCATGGTTCGCGCATCAATTCCTCCTGACAGGATGCGCCCGGAACCTTTCTGCACGTTGTTATAAGCCCGGGACATGCGGGTCAGGGAATCCATAAAGACCACCACATCCTGTCCTAGTTCCACCAAACGCCGGGCACGCTCCAGCACCATTTCCGACACCGCAATGTGGGAACTGGCGTCCTGGTCGGAGGAGGAGGCAAAGACCTCACCGCGGATCACGCTGCGCACCCAGGCCGTCACCTCCTCGGGACGCTCGTCCACCAGGAGCACGAAGATGTGCACTTCTGGATGGTTTGTGGCGATGGCGTGAGCCAACTGCTGCAAGAGGGTGGTCTTGCCCGCCTTGGGTGGGGCGACGATGAGGCACCGCTGCCCCTTGCCAATGGGGGCGAGAAGCTCCACCACGCGCGTTTCTAAGACTTCGGCGGTGGTTTCCAAGCGGAACCGCTCGGTAGGGTCAATGGACGTGAGTTCAGAAAAGGGAACCGCTTGTTGACGGTAGACTTCTGGGGGCATCCCCTCAATGGCCACCAGCTTGCTGAGGATCAGCCTGTTCCCGTTTCGCCGTGCCTCCCCCGACAGACGCAGACCTCCCTTAAGGTGCCAGGTGGTGAGCAAGCTCGGCTCCACCAGGGGGTCCTGGGGGTGGGGAAGGAAGCGATGGGAAAGGGGGATCAGGGTGGCTTGCCCATCCCCGTCCACGTGCAAGAAACCCTCCACGGGGTGAGCGGGGGAAGCCGCCGAAGGCTTTTTTCGCCCACACCGACGACGGCGATGGGTACGCGGTTGCACCTGTCCTTGGTTCGTGGTCGTGCTCATCCGGGTGTTCTCCAGTTTGTTGAGCTTGGGAAGGCAGCCATGCCACCAGCGCAAAGCCCAACAGAGGCGGCGTCAGGACTGACGCCTACCCTACTTTACTCGACCTTGGCCTCGCTGCCAAGCTCCCCGTACGGCAGCTGGTAGTGCCGTTGCTCCAGAGCGCCGGCAAACACTTCCACCACTTCAGGGTCCCACAAGCCCTGGGCAGTTTCCTCACGCAGCACCCGCACTGCCTCTTGCGGCGGCAAGGGGCTCCGGTAAGGTCGCCGGGAGGTGAGGGCGTCAAAGACGTCCGCCACTTGGAACACCCTGGCCAAGTAGGGGATTTGCTCCCCCTTGAGCCCGTCAGGGTAGCCGGTGCCGTTGCGGCGCTCGTGGTGGTGGCGAATGATGGGAATCACGGGTTGCAACGTGCGCAGGGGTGAACAGATCTCCACGCCAATCTCCACATGCGACCGCATGATCACCCACTCCTCGGGGTCCAGGGGTCCAGGCTTGTGCAAGATGCGATCCGGGATCGCGATCTTGCCAATATCGTGGAGGTAGCCAGCTCGCCGCAGGGCCTTGAGGGCGTCCTCGTCAAGGCCTAGCTGTTTTCCCAACCACACCGCCAGGTGGGAGAGACGATCGCAGTGTTCTCCCGTGCCCTCATCCCTGGCTTCCACGGCGCGGGCCACGGCAAAGAGCATACGCTCGGCATCGTCCAAGTCTTGGATGAGGCGCCGGTAGTTCACCAGATTGCGGACCCGTACCTCCAGCTCCACCAGGTCAAAGGGTTTGGTGAGAAAGTCTGTGGCCCCCACCTCCAGGGCCGCCAGGCGGGTGTCCCGAGAGTCCAGGCCGGTGAGGAACACCACCGGCAAGAGCCGGGTGTCGGGGTCTGCCTTCAGTTGGCGACAGACCTCAAAGCCGTCCATGCCGGGCATACTGATGTCCAGCAGCACCACATCGGGTAGTCGTTCTTTAGCGAGAAGCAAGGCAGTGGGTCCGTCCAAAGCTTGCCACACGTCGTAACCCAACGGTCCGAGGGCCTGGGCTAAAGCTTCTGTGTTCCACGGTTGATCGTCAACCACCAACACCCGCCCACTGGTGGGCACGTCCTGCTCCCTGTCCCGATTCTACGGCCCAGGGGCAAAAACACAAGGCCCCCGGTCCATCCGGGGGCCCTGGGAAAGGAGGAGGGTTTCTTAGGGCATGCGCACCACAGCGAACCGTTTGGCTCCCTGACGGTACAGGTAAAGGCGCACCACTTGTCCCGAGCGGAGTTGCTCCAGACGGGCGTTGAACTCGTCCACTGAGTTCACCTCTTTGCCATTCACCTCAAGGATCACATCACCTGGGGCAATTCCCGCTTCGTCGGCGACGGAAAGGTCTTCCACGTCCGTCACCAGTACCCCGTCTACGCTGTTGGGAACGTTGTACTCGCGGCGCAGGCGCGGGGAAAGGTTAGCCACCTCCAGGCCTAGCTTGGCTGCGGCCTCCTTTGGTGCGGCTTTCTCTTCATCCTCTTCCACGCCTTCGGTCTTGCGCTCGGCCAGCACGGCCGTGAGGGTCTTCCGCTTGCCATCACGGATGATTTCCAGCTGAACCTTGGTGCCTGGCGGGAGGGCAGACACCGTGTCAATGAGCTCCCGCTGCGACTTGATGGGTTTGCCATTGACCCCGACGATCACGTCCCCGTGTTGGATTCCTGCCTTTTCGGCCGGGCTTCCCTCCATCACCTCGTGGACCAGCGCCCCTTCGCGGGAGGGGAGGTTAAAGGCCTCTTGGTCATCCGCGGAGATGTTTGCAATGTTCACGCCCAAATAGCCCCGCACCACCTTGCCCTTCTCTTTGAGCTGAGGAAGGATCGCCTTGGCGGTGTTAACCGGTACGGCAAAACCCATGTTTTCCGCCCCGGCGCTCATGGCGGTGTTGATCCCCACCACCTCCCCTTTCAGGTTCATCAGTGGCCCGCCGGAATTGCCGCGGTTGATGGCCGCGTCAGTCTGGATGAAGTTCTCAAACGACATGGTGGCCTGGGAAAGACGCAAGGTGCGGCCTTTTCCGGAGACCACACCGACCGTGACCGTGTGCCCAATTCCCAAGGGATTGCCCACCGCCATCACCCACTCGCCCACCTTGAGGGTGTCCGAATCGCCCAACGGGAGGAAAGGGAACGTCCCCTTCCCCTGAACCTTGATGAGGGCCAAGTCTGTGGCGGGGTCTCGCCCAACCACGCGGGCTTCCATGCGCGTACCATCGTTGGTCACGGCGTAAATCTTGTCGGCCCCGGCGATGACGTGGTTGTTCGTGAGGGCCAGGCCGTCGGCGGAGATGAAAAAGGCGCTACCCGCGCCAAAAGCCTTCTGCCGGGGAATCCGATTGGGGCCAAAGAAAAACTCAAAGGGATCCAGGTCGGGATGGATGCGGCGAAAGTCGCGGGAGGAGATCACGTCCTCGGTAGTCACCGCCAATACCGCTGGCATCGCCTGCTCCGCCAACAGGGCAAAATCGGGAAGATTGCGGGAAACTACCGGCGGGTTGGATGGGGAGGCACCGGTTTGTGCTTCCCCAACCGGCGCAAGGCGGGCTCCGCCGGCCAGGACCAACCCCGCCGCGAGCCCAGCCAGTGCTGCCGCCGCCCACGCCAATCGCCCAAAGGGGTATCTCCGTCTCATGGGTTACACTCCTTTCACGGGCTTGCGCCCGCTACACCTAGTAGAGCAAAATTTGTGCCACAGACGAGGGGCAAGGGCTTCTGGCTACCTCGGTGTCAATTTGACCGCACCTGCCGCGCCGCCACAACAACCTTGTCCTTGCCCGAATTCTTCGCGGCATACATGGCCTGGTCGGCTTGCCGGAGCAGCTGGTTGCGTTTTTGATCCGAGGAGCCTTCCCGTGGCACGTGGTCCGGGTACACCGCCACGCCAACGGAACAGGTGAGGGGACCTTGAAACTCCACCGGGCCGGAGGCCCAGGAGAAGCGGCCACGGAGGAACGGTTGTTTGCGTATTGCCTGCCGGATTTCCTCGGCCACTTTGGCAGCGGTGTCCACGTCCAGCCCCGGGAGGATCACCACGAACTCGTCGCCGCCGTAGCGGGCCAAAGTTACCCCGGGCAGGCGCACCGTCCGCCGCAGTACATACCCCACCTCTTTGAGCACTTGACTGCCCGCCAGGTGCCCGTGGGTGTCGTTGACGCCTTTGAAGTTGTCCAAATCCAAGAACAGCAGGGCCACGCGGGTGCTGGTGGCGTCAGCCCGTTCTAAGTCCTCAGCCAGCCTGCGGTGAAAGTGGCGGTCGTTGGCGAGGCCGGTCAGATCGTCCGAGCGCGCCGCCTCTCCGGCGCGGCGGGCGTCCAGGAGGTTTTGCAAGGAAACGGCGGTGTAGGCGGCGAAGATCCCCAGAAGGTCCCGATCCCGGTCGTCAAAGGGGAGCCCGTCCAAACGGTTCACCAACTCCAGAACCCCACACACGGTCTTGCCCAAGCGGATCGGAACAGCCAGCAGCGTCCGCGTGCGGAACGCGGCTTGCTCATCAAAACGCGAACAAAAGTTGGGGTCCGTTTTCACGTCGCGCACCAGGTAAGGTACCCCGTTGCGGTACACGTACCCGGCCACCCCCTCTTCCACGGCAATCCGCTGCCCCAAGAGGGTAGCGCCGGCGGGACCAAAGGTGGCGACGAAATAAAGGTAAGGGGCTTGCCCTTCTGGGGCCCGTTCAAAAGGGTTGTCAAACAGCAACGAGCCGGCCTCGGAGGGAACAAAGGCGTTCGCGCGTTGCAGCACCTCTTGGAGGAAGCTGGCGGCGGGCATCACCTCGGGAACCCCTGTGTCCCGCCGGTAACGCTCGATGAACGCCTCCAGCTGCGGGGGAGGCAACACGTACACAGGCTGCGGCTGCTCCACCACCGTTTCAGTCTAGCGCAGAGGAGCTCTTTGTTTTTCGCCTTTTTGGTCGTAACTTCTGGCTGAAGGCACGGTTGGGGGCGACACCATGACCGAAGAGCAAGAGCGACGTCGTTTCGTGCGTGTCCCGGCGGAGTTTGCGGTCTTGGTGCAGCGGGTCGGGTCCAGCGCGGGGGAGAACCTGGCAAAAACCGAGGTGGTGGGCCAAGGGGGGTGTCTGTTCGTGCACCCGGAGGCCATCGGGCTTGAGGAAACCGTTGAGCTGTTGATTTCGGCTCGGGGTTCGGTGCTCAAGACCACGGCGCGAGTAGCTTATGAGAGGCTGCGCGAGGACGGCCGGTACGACATCGGTGTGGAGTTTTTGGCCATCTCCCCGGAGGACCGTGAGCGCTTGCAGCAGGTGCTGGGCTCCTTTAGCCAACCGTTGAGCGGGGATTGACACGCTCAGCGAGGTGGCTAAAATGAATTTTGCGGCGCGGGGTGGAGCAGTCCGGTAGCTCGTTGGGCTCATAACCCAAAGGTCGCGGGTTCAAATCCCGCCCCCGCAACCACCCTCTACACCCACCCTCCCAGGCACAGGCTTTTGCCCGAGAGCTTCAGGCAAGCCCTCCGGCTCCGCTTATGGGAGCCCCTGGCGCGGGGCGGCGCGGCGGCGCTCCCAGTGGCTGAACATCCATCCGGCAGCGGTGGCAAGGGCAAAGGCCGGCGGAAGCTCATAGACCAGGGTCTGGGAAAGCCCCGTTGCTTTCCACGCCACGGTGGCGAAAAAGCCGGTGAGGATGGTCGCAAGCGCACCTTTTCCCGTCAGGTTCCAACCTAACACGCTGGCCAGGACCACCGGACCAAAGGCCGCACCCAAGCCGGACCAGGCAAAGAGCACGAACCAAAACACCACCCGGACCTCCCCGAGGGCGACCCAAAGGGCAGCCAAACCGAGGATGAGGACTGCCAATCGCCCGGCCAGGACGGAGGCAGGGCCGGTGCGGGCGGCACCCAATACCTGTTCGGTAAAGTCGTGGGACGTAGCCGAGGCGGCGACCAGCAGCTGGGAAGAGACGGTGGACATGATGGCCGCAAGGATTGCCGCCAGCATGATCCCCGCCAGCCACGGCGGCAACATGGTTTTGGCGAGCAAAGGAAATAGCTGCTCGGGATCCCCGGTGGTGGCCAGCTGTGGCATGAGGATCCGGCCCGCCAAGCCCAAGAATCCCGCACCGTAGAACACCAGAATCCCCCAGAGCATGGCAATGAGCTGGCTTTGTCGGATCGCCCGGGGGGAGGCCGCAGCCATGTAACGGGTGAGGACATGGGGCTGGCCGGGGTAACCGAGGCCAATACCCAACATGCCCACGAGGAAGGACATCAGCGCCCAGCCGGAACGACCCCCCGTGGGGGAGACCGCCTGAGGATCTTGGGCGGCCAGCTGTGCCAAGAGGGGGCTGTAGCCTCCTACCGCTGCCACGGCCATGAGGGGCATGCTGACCAGGGCAAAAACCATGATGAGACCTTGGAAGAAGTCGGTCCAGGAAACGGCACGAAAACCGCCGGCAAAGGTATAGGCCACGATCACCAGACCGCCAAGGAGGATGCCAGTGCGGTACGGCAAGCCCAGGATCGCCTCCATGGCCTTGCCTGTGGCGGTGAGCTGGGCGGCTACGTAGCCGCCGAGGCAGAGCAGGATGACCAGCACCGACGCCACGCGGAGGCTTTTCCCGTGGGAAGGGAAGCGGTGGGCGAGCCAATCAGGGAGGGTGAGGGAACCGCACTGCGCGCTTTGCCGGCGGAGGGCAGGTGCCACCAGGTAGAGGTTGACCAAATAGCCCAACAGGCAGCCTGGAGCGAACCACAGAGCACTGACCCCTTGAGTGTAGGCCATGCCCACCGCACCCAACACCACCCAGCCCGACTCCGAGGCGGCGGTGGAGGAAACGGCGGTCACCCAGGCGCCCAGGGAGCGACCGGCCAAAAAGAACTCTTCCGGCGAGCGGGTCAGGCGAGCTGCCCACCACCCCAGCCAGAGCAGTGCCGCCATGTAGGCGGTCACCACCAGCACGAGGGTGGTGTGAACGTTCATCAGGCCACTCCAGGTGGTTGGGTGTTGGGGGCCCCATCCACGTCTACCTGGGGGTTCTGCGGTGAACCCCTGGGGATCTCTTCGTCTCGCCCACCGAGGGTAAACAGCACCAGACTGGCCAGGGCGAAGGTGAGGGGAAGGACCACGAGGAAGAGGTGGGTGCTCCAGCTAGGCCCCATGGTAGTGCAAGGCTACCATGAAAGGGGGCTTACCCCTACGCCCCGCGGGAGGAGAAGATGGTGGAGCGGAAAAAGCCGCCCCGGCGCGCGGCGGCGCGCTCCAATGCCCCCAAATCGGGCTCCCAGCGTAACTTCTTATCCCGCACCCAGCGCTCAAAGGTGCTGGCCACCTCACCTGCCGAGGAGGGCCGCTTACTACGGTCCTTCGCCAGCAGGCGCATGACCAGGTGCGACAGCTCCTCGAACACGGCAGGGTTCACCTCCCGCGGCGGGGGTGGGTCGTAGAGCAGGGTACGTTCCAGGGTTTGGACCAGCTCTCCAACGGAAAAGGGAGATTTCCCGGTGAGGCAAAGGTAGAGGGTCACCCCGAGGGCAAAGAGGTCCCCCTTCTCGTCGTAGGGGAGGCCGCGGATGCACTCGGGGGCCAAAAACCCCGGGGTACCAAAGATCGCCCCTGGGCCCTTGGCCTGACTGGAGAGGAAGGTGGCAATGCCGAAGTCCGAGACCTTGATGGCCCCATCGCGACCTATCAGCACGTTGCCCGGCTTGAGGTCTCGGTGGACGATTTTTTGGTTATGGGCGCACGCCAAAGCTTGGCTTACCGCCCAACCCACGGTGATCACTTCCTCGGAGGAGAGGGTTTGTTTGGCGAGGATGTAGCGATCCAGACCAACCCCTTCCACCAGCTCCATGACGATGAACGCTGCCCTTCGCGTCTCTTGAAAGTCGTATACGGCAACGATGTGGGGATGGGAAAGCCGAGCTGCCAGGACCGCCTCCCTGAGCAAACTGGAGCGAAGCTCGGAGGGGTCTTCCCCCTCTTCGGTGACGTGAAACATCTTGATTGCCACCGGCCGCAAAAGGGTGCGATCAAAGGCGCGAAAGACAACACCGTTGCCCCCTTCGCCGAGAACGGTATCCAGCTGGTACCGCCCGAGGGCAATTCCACGCACCGGGGCTCCCTCCGCTAAGGCGCGTTCAATCTCGCGGAGGGCCCGTTCAGCCTCCGCAGCTTTCTCTCCTTGGCCTTCTTTTTGCTCGTAGAGGGCCACCAGTTTCACCAAGCGCAGGGTGAGCTCCTCGGGATCAAAGGGCTTGGAGAGGTAGTCATCGGCCCCCGCGGCGAGGCCACGGACTTTGTCTCTTCCCGAGGCCAAGCCGGAGATCAAGAGGATGGGAATGTGGGCCGTGTTGGGGTGTCCACGGAGAGCCCGCATGAGGTCAAACCCCGACGAGCCCGGCATGACCACGTCCACTACTGCCGCCTGCGGCGGTAACTCCTCCACAAAGCGCATGGCCTCAGCGGCGCTGGTCGTGGCGATGATCTCAAACCCTGCCTGTTGCAGCAGCTCCTGCAGGGAAGCCAAAAGGTCGGCATCGTCGTCTACCAACAAGACCCTGGTCATGCACTGGCCCCCGGTCTTTTACCCCAAGGCTCGCAAGAGGCGGAGGGCTACCAACAGTGTAAAGGAAGTTGCCCCGCCGAGGAGGGTTCAGGAACCCTGCAACAGGGAGCGACGGCGGCCAAAAGTCATGTACAGCAAAAGGCCAAGGGCTAACCAGACGAGGAAACGCACCCAGGTGATCCAGGGCAGGGACAACATCAGGTACAAACAGAGCCCCACTCCCAGGGCGGGGATAGCGGGGAAGAGGGGAACGCGGAAGGGGCGCTTCCAGTCAGGGCGGGTCCAACGCAGGACGAGAACACCACCGGAGACAATGGCGAACGCGCATAGGGTGCCAATAGAGCAGAGTTCCGCCACCACCCCAATGGGGGTGAGGGCGGCGGCAACGGCGACGATGAGACCGGTGACCAAGGTGGTGATGTGCGGGGTCCGGAAGCGCGGGTGCACTTGCGAGAAAACGTTGGGGAGCAGCCCATCGCGTGACATGGCAAAGAGGATGCGCGGTTGGCCCAGGAGCAGCACCAAGAGGACCGAGGTAATGCCGGCCAAGGCACCCACAGAGACCACTGCCGAGGCCCAGGGCATTTGCAGCTCGTTGAGCACCAAAGCCACCGGGTCGGCCACGTTGAGCTTGTGGTAGGGGACCACGCCGGTCATGATGGCTGCCACTGCCATGTAGAGCAAGGTGGAAATGGCCAAGGAGCCCAAAATGCCCACTGGCAGGTCCTTCTGCGGATTTTTTGCCTCTTCCGCGGTGGTGGATACGGCATCAAAGCCCACGTAGGCGAGGAACACAATGGCCGCGGCAGTGACAATCCCGGAAAAGCCAAAGGGGGCAAAGGGCCGCCAATGGGCCGGGTTCACGTGCCCTACTGCCAAGGCAATAAAGGCAAGGATCACCCCTACTTTCACCACCACGATGGCCAAGTTCACCCGTGAGCTTTCCTTGATCCCGCGGATGAGCAGCCCGGTGAGCACCAGCACCACCACCGCGGCGGGGACATTCACCACTCCTGGGTTAGGCCCCCAGGGCGCGGCCGCCCAGTCATGGGGGAGCTGGAGCCCCCAGGGGCGCAAGGCGTTGTTCACCAGGTTGACCAAGTACGCGGACCAACCGATGGCCACCAGGGAGGCCCCGACCATGTACTCCAGGATGAGGTCCCAGCCAATGATCCATGCGGGCAGCTCTCCCAGGGTGGCGTAGCCGTAGGTATAGGCGCTTCCTGCCACGGGGATCATGGCTGCCAGCTCGGCATAGCACAGCGCCGCGCAGGCGCAGGCGGCGGCGGCGATGGCGAAGGAGAGGATGATCCCGGGGCCGGCGTGGGTGGCCGCTTCCACTCCTGGGAGGACAAAGATCCCCACACCGATGATGCAGCCAATACCAATGGCCACCAGGTCCCAGGGCCCCAACGCTCGTCGCAGTTGGCCTGGTCCGGAAGTGGGTTCGGCAAGCACCTGTTCTAGGGGTTTGGTGCGGAAAAGGGACTTGAGCCTCATGGCATGGCGCTCCCTGCGCACCGTAGCATAATGTGCAGGTATTCACAAGCCGAAAGGGCTACTGGGTTGCCCTCCGAGTAGGGTCTTATTGGAAGAGGGCCAAAAAGCGCGGAGAAAAACCCTTGGTACTTCGCACCCCGCCTAGGGCTTGGCATTGCCGAACGTCGCTCAGGGCTTGCTGGTAAAGGTTTTGGTCTTTCTCCCCCGTATCCACCCAGAGGGAGAACCGCGCGGCCCCGCGCAGCAGGTAGGCAATGCGAGTGGCTTCTGCACTGCCCATCTCGGGGATCGCCAACAGCTCCACGGTCCGCTGGAAATCACCGGCCAGGAACGCCGCCACAGCCCTCTGCAGCTTTTCTGGTGCAGGGTGGGCGTCGGGAGCGGGTGGGGCGGCCAAGAGGCGCTCCAGCGATCGGGTGGACTGGGCCAGCATATCGCGCACCAGTCGTAGGGCATCGGCGGAGGCTTCGGGCCCCAGTTGCTGGTAGGCTTTCAACGCCCTCCCTACCGCTCCCCGGGTCTCCAGGACTTCCGCCGTGCTCGGCGCAGGTCGTCGCAGCAGCTCCTCCGCCTGGGCTGCCAGGGTCCTGGCCTCAGCCCGCAACACCTGGACTTCCGCCGCCTCTCGCTGGCGTTCGTCCGCTTCCGCGGCCCGGGCCTGCGCCTGCTCCCAGCGATGGCGCAGCTCCGCCTCCAGCCGTTCGTAAGCCAGGCGGGCGGCCACGGCGTGTTCGCGGGCTGCAGCTCGGTCCCAAGGGGTGCGGGCGAGGGCCAAGGTGTCATGGGCGAGGGCCAACTTGGCATCCGCCTGTTGGCGGGCCTTGCGCAGAAGTGGGGCGGCAGCGAAGAGCCGGGCCATGTGGGGATCGGTGAGGAGCGACTCCACACGCCCTTTGGCCGCTTCGGCGGCGGCAATGGCTGAGGCCGCATCTTGCGCTGTCGCCGCCACCGGGAAGGCAAGAGCCAGCAAGAAAAAGCGCAACAAGTTCATACGTTACCTCCAACCCAGCTCCTGTAAGAATTGCTCCGCCTCTAAGGCACGCACGGGGATCACCGTGCGGGTGGTGGTACCTGCCAACACCTGGACTAAAGCCTTCACTGTTTCCCCGCTTTCTGGGTCCTGCAACTCCAACTGGTAGGAGCCGGCGGGCAACGCCAGGCTCAGGGGCGTTACCGCGTCGGCTGGCAGTGGGATGGATTGGCCCTGGCTGTCCTTGATGGCCGCCACCCTAGCCCAAGGTATCGCGTGCACCACCAGGGTGCCTGCCGCTGGGATGGTCGCAGGCGTGGCCGCCGTGCTGCCCTGCCCCCTCTTCAAGAGGAACAGAGCGCCGCCGGCCGTGAACAGGAGGGCGGCTGCGGCGGCCAGAACGAGCCAACGGGAGGCTTTTTGCCGGGGGGCGGGAGCGGTCTGGGGTGCCGGTGGGGTAGGGGCGGGAAGGGTGGCCTCCGTCGGGGCGGGAATTGCCGTCGGCGCGGTGGGGACCGCTTGCACCTCCAAGGATGGGCTGGCAGGGGGAGCCACCAGGGTTGTGGGTTGCGCCTCCTCAGGCGGTGGAAGCAGGATGGCCAGTTCTTGCGGGGAGAACTTGTACCTTCCCTGCAGGTGACGGAGCTGGTCTTGCACCGCTTCGGCGTTGGGGGGCCGGTGGGTGGGTTCTTTGGCCAACAACTGGAGCACCAACTGGCGGAGGTCCTCCGGGACCCGGCCCTGGGGATCGGTGACGTCAAAACCCAAGGGGGGATGGTAGAGGTGGGCGGCGATGAGGGCGGAGGCCGTGTCTCCCATGAGCGGCAGGCGACCGGTGAGGAGCTCGTAGAACACAACGCCGAAGGAGTAAAGGTCGGAGCGCTGGTCCAGCATTCCTCCCTCGGCTGTCTTGAACTGTTCCGGCGAGGCGTAGCGCACCTTGCCGATGAACATGCCGGTACTGGTCAGGCCCGTGGCTTCCGCTTCCAAGACCTTCACAATTCCCAGGTCAATTAACTTGACCAGCGGCCGCCCGTCGGCATCGCGCGCCAACATCAAATTGTCCGGCGAGATATCCCGGTGCACCATCTTCCGGCGGTGGAGAAAACCAATGGCCTCCAAGGACTGAACGGCAATTTCCACCGCCAGGCCCAAGGAGGGGGGGCCGTGCCGGCGCAACAGCTCGCGCAGGTCCACCCCGGGGATGAACTCCATGACCATGGCCGCGTTACCCGCCTCATCGGCAAAGAAGTCGTACAGCTGCGCAATGTTGGGGTGCCGCAGGCGAATCAACGTTTGCGCTTCGCGGGTGAAACGCAGGGCAAACTCCTTGTCACCCTCCAGCTGCGGGCGCATGATCTTGACCACGCGCTCTTCCCCCAAGAGCTTGTGGCGCACCTTGAAAATCGCGCCCATTCCCCCTTCGCGCATCTTGCCAATGAGCTCGTACTTTTCTTGCACCTGCTCCAGAACCGTCGCCACCGCCCTGCTTACCTCCCCCTGGTGCCGTCTTGGTCAGTGTAGAACTTTTTTGGGCCAAACGAAAAGCGGGCGGGAGGCCCGCCCGCTTGCGCCAGCTACTGGCCGGGTCTCAGTAGGAGTCCTCGGCGAAGTACTCGTAGTTGTCCGCGTTGTCAATCGCCTTGTGGGGCTGGGAGACAGCCAAGTTGTGGGCGGCGGTGGCACCGTAGGCCCAATCGTCGGTGCTCGCCACCACGTTGAAATGGCTCACCTCGTGCACCAAGGTGCCGGCTTTGGAATCCCGACCCGTCATGGGCGCCGACCAGAACGCGTTGCAGAGGTAGATCTTGTAGGGTTGGGTGGGGTACACGTAGGCGTAGTAGTTTTGCTTGCAGGAGCAGTCAAAGGTGATAGGTTGGTTCACCAAGGCGTTGCGGATGTTGGAGAAGTTGGTCCTCACGGTGTTGAAGTAGGTGGTGGAGGGGTTGGTGCGGTAATCAAACCACCACTTGTACCGGGAGCTCGTCCTGCCGTAGTTTACCAGGTAGTTGAGCGCGTTGGTGGCCATGGTCACGGCATGGTTGAAGGCACTGTTCAAGGTGCTCTGCTGGGTATTGGTGCAGTTGGTGAAACCCCCGACGTACATGGCCGAGAGATCCAGCTCCAGCTGGCGTTCGGCCTCTTCGCCCCCCTCAAGCCAGAAGCTGATCTCGTTGCTCCGCACCGCCACCGCCTGAAGATCCGGACCTTCCAGCTGCTCCCTTACCACCAGACGCTCACTACGGAAGCGGACGGTGTACTGACCTGAAACGCGCATGGCATAGGCCGAGGTGATGTCCACGGTGGTGCTGAGGGTCTCCCCTGGCTCCAGCCTGATGAAATCCTCGGGGGAGGGGGCAGGCCGCTTGATGAGCTTGCCCGTATACCTCACCGGCTCACCGTTCCTCTTGACGGCAAAGATGTTCCCCTCAATGCCATCCAGAGGGGTTTGCCAGCGCAGGACGTACAGGGGCGCATCCCCCTGGTTCGTCAGCGACCATTGGAGGGTTAAGGGCTCGTCGGCGCGTACCTCAACGCGGTCCATGGACAGCTCGCTCCGCAGTTGCAGGCGCCCCTCTGGCCCTGGTGGCAAAGCCACCGCCAGACCTACCACCCCCAGCATAAGCCCCACAAACAACGCTACGGTTTTCCTCATGACCTCCTCCGCTGCCAGCGGGTCGTCCCCGCCGCTGAAAGTTGTGGTTATTTTCCCCAAGCAAGTGGGGCAGCTGTCAAGGATTGTGGTGGGAGGCCGAAGCCCTGCGGGCAAATCCGTTCTGCTTCCGAAAGTTTTTTGCACCTCGCCTAAGGTAAGAACCGATGGGCAAAAGCCCTTCACCTGCCCCACCGGCAGGGGCGTTAGCGCTGAGCAACAGCCCCAAACCTTCACACCGGTTTCGCATGGCGCTTCGCCCATCTTCACACCAACCGTACACGCTCACCCTGGGTCGGTGGTTAGAGCTGACCCAGGAGGCGTTATGAAGTGGAAGAAAATGGATATGCACGTGCACTCGTGCTTTTCTGTGGAGCCTGTGCCGCGGGTGAGCAGGGTGAACTTTCGCCCGAAGGAAACACCAGAGGAAATTTACCGACGGGCCAAGGAAGCCGGCATGGATTTCGTCACCATCACCGACCACGACACCATTGACGGCTGCTTGGATTTCCTCAACAAGTACCCCGACTGCCAAGATTTCGTGGTGGGTGAAGAGGTTTCCACGCAGCTCCCGGAGAGCAAGCTTACGGTGCACATCAACGTCTACGGCCATAACGAGGAGCAGCACCGCGAGTTGCAGCGTCGGCGCGAGGACGCCTTTGCCGTAGCCGCCTACTGTCGTGAGCAAAACCTCTTCTTTGCCTGGAACCACCCCTTTTACCGGGAGAACCTCTCCACCATTGAGGCGCAGGAGTTTTTGGCCTTTGTGGAGCACGTGGAGGTGCTGGAAACCCGTAACGGCGGTCGCATGCAGCTGCTCAATGTGCTGGCTGAGGAGCTGGCGGTGCGTTTTGGCAAGGGGATGCAAGGGGGCAGCGACACCCACACCGGACACGTGGGGTCAGTCTACACTGCCGTGCCCTGTGAAGACCTGCAGGGCTTTTTCGCTGGCATCCTCGCTGGACAGAGCCGCATCGTTGGTCATCACTCCACCCCGCGCACCTTCTACGTGCACAATTTCTTGGTAGGGCGCCGCCACGTGATTGAGCAGCACGTCAAACAGGCGGCCTCGCTGGTGGAGCGCATCCGCCTGCAGGGACTGGGCTTGTTAGCTCTGCTCCTGTCCCCCTGGGTGGTGCACCGCCACTTCATGGGGCAGCGGGAAATGGCGGAAATTGCTGTGAACAGGGTGCAGCAGTTGGCGCACCTACGCCCCTGGGTACAGGACGTCTCCTGGTAAGTTGGCGGAGTCGCTGTCGGCCACATGCTGAACCAGGCGCAGGATGCGGCTGGTCCCCTGGCGGGGCAAGCGGCGAAAACCGCTCCAGGCGACGCCAGCCAGAATGCCATCCTCCAGCCAGTGGGAAAGCCACTGGCCAGCGGCCGCGGGGTGCTCTTGCTTAAGCCCCGCCCCCAGTTCCATGGCCCAACGGCGGTTCAGCACCTCGTGGACGCCCACCGGTGGTGCAAAGATCAGGGCGATCCCCAAGGCGCCGTAAAAGGTGAGCTCCGAAGGCTTGGTCCAGAGAATGTCGGTCTCCGCCAGGGTGCGGTTGAACGAGTGCCAATAACGGTCCCAGGTGGGTTCCAAGAGGATGCGGACCGCCTCCGGTTGCAAGTCGGACAAGCCCAAAGCTTGCAGTAGCTCGGCAAAAACTTGCGCCACTTGGGGGTTGAGCCCCGCCACCAGGGTGAGGCGAAGCTTTTTTTGCCGTAGCAACGGCGCCAACGAAGGCAGGAATTGCCTGGCCATGGAGGCTTGGGCTCCGGCACCCCCCACGGCGAAGGTGAGGTGGGGTGGCTTGGAGGGTTGCATGTCCAAAAGGCCGGGGAACACCTGCTGCAGTTCCTGGCGAACTTGCCGGCGAAAAGTCCCCTCAGGATCCAAACGGGCCAAGCGCTCCATCAAGTGCTGGCGCTGCAGCTCTTCCTGGCCCTCAAAGAGCAACTCCAGGGGCAGGGGGAAGCCGGTGAGGGCAATGGCCTCCGGCGGTACCCCGTAGGCCCGAAGGCGGCGCGCGGCGCGATGGCTCGGGGCGCAGTACAGGATGCGGCCCTGGGCGGGCTGAGCGGGGACCCACGCGCGGGCGATGTCGCTGTCGGTGATCACGCATACTACCTTGTCCAGCCCCACCCGGGCAGCGGCGAGGGCAGGGGCAAAGAACGTGGTCACGAGCACCCCCTTCCCGTTGCTGCACGCGGCCACCACCCCTTTACCCAAACCCGCCCTGAGCATGACGTCCAAGAGGCGGACGGACCAATTCGGTGAAGAGAGATCACGGTACGGGTAGAGGCGGGGAATTTCCGTAATGCTCTCCAATGCCCAGCGCATGACCCGACCCAGACCCTGCCCCTGGGAGGCCCGGGAGAGCCCTGTATAAGCGGCGCGGAAGAGGTTCCACAACCGCGTTTCGCCGGGTGAGGCCAGGGGAGGGCCGTCAGCTCGTAGGAGGGGCACCTGCAGCGCCGAGGCCAGGGCCGCCGCGGCTCGTAGGTGGCCATACCCCATATCCACGGCTGCCACCAACACCTGACGGGCAAGTGGTTCCCCTGCCATGACCCCCTCAACCGGGCAAAGGCTAACATGGAAAGGGCTTCTCCCTTCCCTCAACCCGCCTTCACAGTCTCTTCATGGCGCAAGAGCAGCATCCAAGTATGGCGCTGAGCCTTTTTGCTGCCGTTGTGGCGTTGGGTTTGCTGGTCCGCCTGATCATGCTGGCAAGCCAGTGGCGTCAGCTGCGACGGACCAACCTGCCCCGGGAGGGGCATTGGTGCGGCGTGAGCATCCTCAAACCGGTCAAGGGGGTAGATCCTGGTTTTGAGGAAAACCTGCGCAGCGTGTTTCAACAGGATTATCCGTGCTTTGAGGTGTTGGTGGGCGCGCAGGATCCCAATGACCCAGCCCTGGCCATTGCCCGCCGGGTGGCCGCCCAGTTCCCCCATATCCGCTGTGTGGTGCTGGCGGACAACCGGCAGGTAGGGCCCAACCCCAAGGTGGCCAACTTGGCCAACCTACTCCCCCACGCCCAGCACGAGGTGGTCTTGATTTCCGACTCCAACGTGCGCTTGGCGCCGGAGACCCTCAAGGATATGGTGGCGAAGTTGCAAGAGCCCGGGGTAGGTTTGGTCTCCTCCCCTATTCGCGGCACGTTGCCCGGCAGCATGGGCGGCGCGGTGGATGCGTTTTTGCTCAACACCTTCGTTATGGGCGGTACCGCGGCCATGCACCGTTTGCTGGGCGGGGTGTGCGTGGTGGGCAAGTCTATGATGCTGCGCCGCAGTACCCTGCAGGCCCTCGGGGGGCTGGAGTTCTTGGCACAGTTTCTGGCGGAGGACCAGGTGTGCGGCGAGGCGGTGGCGGCCCAAGGGCTCAAGGTGGAGCTGGCGCCGCTGCCAGTGCACAACGTGACCGGTTCGCCTTCCCTGGGGCAAGTGGCGGGTCGTTACCTGCGCTGGGCGAAAATTCGGCGCCGCATGGCGCCGGCGGGGTTTGTGGGTGAACCCTTGTTGTTTCCCTTCGCCATGGCTTCCCTGGGCTTGCTGCTAGCCCCCTCCTGGGCGGCTCTTGCCCTGTGGGGGCTCACGCTGGCCCTCCAGGGGGGGCTCGCGTGGACGGCCTTTGCCGTGGTGGGGGAGCGATGGCCCCTCAGGCGGATGGCCGCGAGCCTGTTGGTGGCGGAATTCGTGGCCGTGGGGGCATGGTTGATGGCCTGGTTTTCCCGCACGGTACAGTGGCGGGGTCAGTGCTTTCTCATTGGTCCGCGAACGCAACTGCAGCCAATAGCAGCTGAGGCGGAACTCGACCCTGTGGTTCCCCTGGCCCAGCCAGCGCCCCATTGCGAGGTGCTGCCCGCCAGCACCGCCAGCTAGCGCACCTTAAGGATCACTCGCTGGTTTCCTGCCTGCAGCACGACGCGGTCCTCGCCAATGGCCACCACCGAAAAACCAGCAACAAAATCACCCACCCGCACCTCCTGACCGTTGATGCTGGCAAAGGATCGGGACGCCCCAAAGACGAGGTAATCCAAATGGAGGGTTGTTCCGCCCAAGCGGGCTTCCACCACGAACTCCCGTTCGGCGGGTGGGGTGGCTTCCGGGCTCGGGTGGCTAGGAGGTGGCTGGTCCTGCTGGTGGGCCACCGCGGACGGGAGGCTGGGCGTGGCACGAGGTGCAGCATTGACGCTGCGAGGGGTGGCCGTGGGCAGGGGGAGGGGTGGTTGGGTTGGCACGGTCACCCGCGTCTGGCCCTGGGGAGCTGGGGAATGAGGCGGGGGTGGCGGGGTTTTCTCTGGCCAAAAGAGCAAAACCAGGAGGGCCCCAGCAACCCCTGAGAGCAGGCTCAGGAACCACACTCCGGCCCCGACCTTCGTGGGTGCAGCGGGGGCCGGGGAGACCGGAGGGGGCAATTGTCCCGCCAGGGCTTCTTGCCGTTGTCGCTCGGCCCGGGCCTTGCGCAGCGCTTCCGTAATTAAGCTCATGCTGGACCCCGTAAGGCAGTGAGCGCTCTTTTTACGTGCCGGAGGCGTAAGTGGTCCGTCCCCTCCACGTAGCCCGCGAGTAAGGTCTTGTCGCAGATGGTGTTCACCACGCGTGGAATACCCTTGGAAGCCGCATGGATGGCCCACAAGGCCAGGGGAGAAAAGGTGGGGCGGCCATTGGCACCGGCCACGGCGAGACGGTGTTGGATGTAGCTTTTGGTCTCCCCCCGCCGTAGGCCCCTGAGGTGGTAGCGAAGGGTGATGCGTTGCGCCAGCTGGCGTAACTGGTGCGAGGCCAGTTTGATTTTGAGCTCCGGTTGGCCGAGGAGGACGATGAGCAGCAGCTTGCGGTCATCGGTTTCCAAGTTGGAGAGGAGGCGAATTTCCTCCAGCAGCTGTTCCCCAAGATCCTGCGCCTCATCAATGAAGAGCACCACCTGATGGCCCTGGCGAGCTTGCTCCAGGAGGAACTGGTTGAGCCGATCCAACAGGCGTGACCGGTCAGAGCCCCGCACCTCGTGGCCTAGCTCCTTCAGGATGGCGCGGAGCAGCTGCAGGCCCGTGACCATGGGGTTAAAGATCAAGGCGGTGCGGCAGCTTTCCGGTAGGTTAGCCAAAACCGCGCGGCAAAGGGTGGTCTTGCCCGTGCCTACCTCGCCGGTGATTTGCACAAACCCCTCTCCCCGGTGGACGGCGTAGAGGATGTGGTCAAAGGCTTCCCGGTGCTGGTGTGAAAAGAACAGGAACCGGGGATCTGGGGTGAGGCTGAAAGGCGGTTGGGCCAAGGCGTAAAAGGCTTCGTACATGGCGCCGTGACCATTCTACCCTTGCGCCATGTCCCGCCGGGAAGGCCACTGGCGCGCCAGCGGTTTTCCAAGACGTGAGCAGGTGGGTAGCCGGCTTTGTACTTTTGGCTGTGGTGGCCTGCGCGCCCCAGAGGTCACACCCACCCACGCCGCAGGTGGAGGACTCCATGAGGGTTAGGTACTCGCCATCTGGATACGACATCACCCCCCTTCCTCGCCACGAGGTGGAGGCCTTGGCATCCCGACTGGACCCGGAGGCTTTTCGGGTTACGCAAAAGGCCGAAACCGAGCCTCCCTTTTGCGGTGGTCTCCTGCATGTGAAGGAGCCGGGAGTTTTCACCTGCGTGGTCTGTGGGCTGCCGCTTTTTTCCACCGATCACAAGTATGACTCCGGCACAGGCTGGCCCAGTTTTTTCCGCGAGTTTGACCCGCAGCACGTGACCCGACACCCCGACTACTCCCACGGCATGGTGCGCACGGAGATCCGCTGCGCCCGCTGTGGCGCGCACCTGGGCCACGTGTTTCCCGATGGGCCGCCC
Source organism: Thermoanaerobaculum sp. (assembly GCA_025060245.1). Classification (GTDB taxonomy): domain Bacteria; phylum Acidobacteriota; class Thermoanaerobaculia; order Thermoanaerobaculales; family Thermoanaerobaculaceae; genus Thermoanaerobaculum. The sequence continues at coordinate 38,317 of JANXCP010000008.1, forward strand.
CCCACTGGCGAGCGGCACTGTGTCAACTCCGCCGCCTTGCGTTTTTACGCCCGAGGGAGGGAGCTGCCAGCGGAGAGCCAACCGGTCCGCACGGAGGTAGCCTACTTTGCCGGCGGGTGTTTCTGGGGGCTGGAGCACTACTTCCAGCAAGGCCCAGGGGTTTTGGACGCCCAATCGGGTTACATGCAGGGCCACTTGCCCAACCCCACCTACCAGCAAGTGTGTTCGGGAACCACCGGTCACGCGGAAACGGTGAAGGTGGTGTATGACCCGAAGCGGATCAGCTACCGCCGGCTCCTGGAAGCGTTCTTTGCCATGCACGATCCCACTCAGCTCAACCGGCAAGGCCCCGATGTGGGGGAGCAGTACCGCTCAGGGATCTGGTACGTGAACGAAGAACAGCGCCAGCAGGCGCTGGCCTACATTGAGGAGCTGCGAGCCTCGCGCAGGTACGGCGACCACCCCATCGTCACCCAGGTGGAACCGGCTAAGGTCTTCTACCCGGCGGAGGAGTACCACCAGGACTACATCGCCAAAACGGGTCGCGCCTGCCACGTCGCCGACCCTTGGCGGTAGCTTGGGCAAGGTGTTGGCGCTCTTTGACCGAGGGCGAATGAGGAAAACCCCACCTTTTTGCTACGTCCCTGGCAGGCTTCTAGAAGCTCCAGCTGCCCGCCTCGAGAGGTTGCCACAAAGGAGGGTGGGAAGCCCACAGAAAACCAGCCCCCTTGGCCGCTCCACCACCTATAACCCATCACCTGCCATCCGCCAGCCGAAAAAGGGGCGGTTTGTGTCGCAGGCGGCGCTGGAGGACGAACCAAAAGGCACCATCCCCATGGGGCTGTGGATGGGGCACCGCCCCCGCCGCCGTTTCTTGGGGGCCCCACTGGGCGATGCTCAGTTCCTGCGCTACCACCTCGCTTTTTGGCGAGCAGATCAGCACGTCAGGATTTTCAAAAATCACGCTCGCGCAGGAGGTGCGGTACGCGGCGCGGCTTATCCGCTCCAAGGCTTCCACCATAAAGCCCGACACTGCCTAGCACCAGCGGGGGCAGGCAGCCACGGGCAACCCGGAGAGGAGCGAAAAGCGTTCAAAAAAGGGGCGCACAAGGGGTGCAATGGCCTGTGTCCCCGAGTGTCGCAAGGCCTGTGCCGCTTCCAGGCGGTCCCCCAGGCTCCCCTGTTCGGCAAAAAACCGCAGGGTTGCTCCAGTTGCAAGCACCGCCTGTGGGAAACGCCGGACTTGCTGCTGCTGCCAGCGAGGCAAATCCGCCACCCGTGCTGTCCACCAGGCATTACAAAACACCAGCCATCCTAAAGAAAGGGCAAAGCTCCCCTGGTCCCAACGCACTTGCCGCGTGCCCCCCGGGGCAGCTCCCACCAGCGGGAGCCCCAGATGCAAGCGACAAACAGCAGAGAAAAGCCCGGAAAACCTTGGAGATAAGAGGCTTGGGCCCGTGAACCCGCCGGGTAAGCCATTTTTCCCCCAGCTCGTGGGTAAAAGAGGTACCGATCTGATCGCGTGAGAAGGCGCGGAACGCTTGCCAGCTTTGCCACCATTGCTGCAAGCCCCTAGGCGGAGAAGGCGAACCACCCCAGAAGGGACGGTGGAACCGGCTGCGGCGGTTCCAAGGAAGACCCACCCACCATCTTTCTCGCCTTCGGTAGGGGGAGAAAAGCGAAGGCCCAACCCGCCGCCGCAACGGGTAAGATCACCAGCTTTGCCTGCACCGCCAGGCCGCGGCACAGGCCGCTGGCGAACCAACGCCCGCCGTGTAAGAAAAAACCCTAGAGAAGCTACGCCAGACGGGGTATTCCCCTCGTGCCGTTCCGGGGCCATCAGCTGAGCTAGAGGCTTGAGGTGCCGGCCACGGGGGCTACCATGACAGTACGAATCTTAAGACGAAACTCCCGCCTGGAAGGGTGAAGGCGAGAATGCTGACGGCGAAAAAGCCCAACTCCCTTCCCGGGGATCGCGGAGTGAGCACCCCCAGCCCAGCAAGCACGAGGAGCAAAAATGCTTTCCTCTCTTTAGCCTTCGGCGCAGCTCACCCGCCGGCGTGTGCGCCGCCGAGGCAGCTGAGCTCTCGCTCAGGCGAACCCCGCTTCCAACGAGGTGCACATCCGTTGTGCCGCGCCGGCGCTCGGCAGGGCGCCTGCTGAAAAAAAACTTCCCGACCCGTAGGGGGTTCGGTTCTGCGCCGCGGTGCGAGGCAATCAAGAGGTGGACCCGAGGACGGCACGGCAGGCTCCCAGGGCGGCTGCCATCTTTTTTCCCATCTATAGTCCGCAAAAGGTTGGTTCAATCCTTGCTTCAACGGTTATCCTTGAGCTGCTCTTGCCCTTCAAGCTCTGGGGGTAGAGGCAGGATCAGACCCTAAAAAAGACCCCCTCACGGGG
>JANXCP010000090.1 GCA_025060245.1 Thermoanaerobaculum sp.
ACAGGGCGGGGTGCTGCAGCGAAACTCCAGCAGGCCTTGGTCCAGGTGGCTGATCTAATGCACCGGCTGTCTTTGTTCGTCCGTGAATACGGCGCCGGTCTCGCACCCCTTGACTGCAACGGGTTACTGGCCAAAGCAGAGCAGACCATCGGGCCATCCCTGCCCGCCAACGTCCGTCTGTTGATCCGGCCATGGTCCAACCCCGCGGTGATCGTGGGCGATGCCGAGCAGTTGGTGGCTTTCTTGGAAGAGGCGGTGGGTATCTCGGTGGAATGTCTTCGGGGCGGGGCCGGTTCGGTGGAGCTTTCCGTGGAACGCCTGCCCGGGGGCACAGTTCGTCTGGCGGTCAGTGACACCGGTGAGGTTTTCGCCGGCGCCGACCAGCCGCTCAAGGTTCTCTCACCTCGCCTCCGGAGTCGGGGCTTAGCGTTCTTGGTGGCACGTCGTCACTTGGGTGAGGCCGGGTTTAGGGAACGGGCGGGTTTTGGGGCAAGGGTCTGGGTTGACTTCCCCGCCGCGGCTTTGGACGCGCACCCGGTGGTTGTCGCCCCGCGGACAGGGAAGATCCTGGTCGTGGACGACGAGGCGGCAGTGCGGGAAGGGCTGGCTTTGGTGCTGCAACAACAGGGCTACGAGGTGCTGCAGGCGGCCAACGGTCGGGAAGCCCTTGCCGTCTACGACGCTCAACCCCGCCAGGTGGCGCTGGTGGTGCTGGACCTGGTCATGCCGGAGATGGACGGTCGCGAGGTCTACCGCGAGCTCATGCAGCGGCCCTTTCCGCCCGTGGTACTCCTGTGCACCGGGTACGATCCGGGATCGGATCCCCTGTTGGCCTCGGCCCACGTCCTGGTGAAGCCCTTCACCGCGGACGCGTTCCTCCAGACCGTGCAACGGTTTGTCAAGCCTCCGGAGCCGGCTCCCCCCGCCTCTTTGGAGGCGTGCTAGCATGAACCCGTGAGGGTGTACACCCGCACCGGTGACCGTGGTATGACCGCCTTGGGCGACGGGACCCGTGTGCCCAAGTGGGAGCCGCGTGTGGCGGCGTACGGCGACCTGGATGAGGTAAACTCCTGGGTAGGCATGCTTCGCGCAGAAGGGGTGCCCGCAGAGGCGGATGCAGTGTTGGAGCGAGTCCAGCGAACCCTTTTTTCTCTGGGATCGGTCCTCAGTGGCAGCCCCAGGGGTTTTTTGGCCGCTGATGCGGCCGATGTGTCGTGGCTGGAGCAGTGGATTGACCACATGAGCGATAGCCTTCCGCCCCTTAATCAGTTTGTCCTCCCCGGTGGCTGTCGGTCGGCCAGCGTGGCGCACCTGTGCCGTACGGTCACGCGGCGCGCCGAGCGCTCGGTGGCTGCCCTGGGAAGTGAAGGGGTGGTGGAGGTGGCGGTGCGCTTCCTCAATAGGTTGGGCGATGCGTTTTTTGTCCTGGCGCGCTGGCTCAACCGTTGTCAAGGGGCTCCCGAAATCCTCTGGCATGACTAACAGCGGGGAATCGGACAGTAGCAGACAAGGCCGGGCGGTTTCTGCCCGGAGGCTTGTGGGCATGGCAGCGCCTGGGCCGGCGCTGCGAGGGCAAGGATGACCAGTTTGCAGTTACCGGAAAAAAGTTTGGAGGTGCTCTCCGGCAATTTGGAGGAGAACTTCAAGTACCTGGCGGAGCGTCTGGGCATTCGGGTTCAGGCGCGCGGGGACACGGTGTTCTTGGCCGGCGACCCTCAGGCCGTTGGCACCGCCCAACGCTTGCTGGAGGACCTGGGGACGCTGGTAACCCGAGGGTACGCCATAGGCCGGGAGGAGTTTCGTACCGCTCTGAGGGTACTGGAGGAAGACCCTTCGGTGGATCTGGTGACCTTTTTCACCGACGCCAGCATCCCGGAGAGCGTCAAGCGTCTTCTGGTTCCGCGCAACCTCAAACAGCGTTTGTTCATCCAAGCGGTGGTGAAGAACGACATCGTCTTTGCCATTGGGCCGGCGGGGACGGGGAAGACCTACCTGGCGGTGGCCCTGGCCGCCGCAAGCCTGGCGGAAAAGAGGGTGCGGCGTATCGTCCTCACCCGTCCGGCGGTGGAAGCGGGGGAGCGCCTGGGCTTTCTCCCGGGAGACCTGGAGCAAAAGGTGAACCCGTACCTCAGGCCGGTTTACGATGCCCTCTACGACATCCTCGGCTACGACAAGGTGGTCAAGCATTTGGAGCGCGGGGTCATTGAAATTGCCCCATTGGCCTTTATGCGGGGGCGGACCTTAAACGATTCTTTCATCCTCCTGGACGAAGCGCAAAACACCACACCAGAGCAGATGAAGATGTTCCTCACCCGGATGGGATTCCACTCCAAGGCCGTGATCACCGGCGACGTCACCCAGATTGACTTGCCGGCGGGAGCCCTTTCGGGTCTTATTCAGGCGCGACAGATCTTGCGGGACATCCCGGGCATTTGCTTTTTTGACTTCACCAAGGACGACGTGGTACGCCATCGCCTGGTGCAACGGGTGGTGGAGGCCTACGAGCGCTTTGCCGCGGGCAAGCGCGAAGAACCGTGAAATCCCTGCTCCACCACCAAGGCAAACCAGGCCGCAGGCGCGGGTCCTCCGGGAGCGAATGGGGGCAACGTCGGCGACGCTTTCTCGCCCAATGGTGGCTCTTAGGGCCGGCCTTCGTGGTGCTGGTGACGCTGTTGATTACCCCTCGTCAGGCCACCCGGTATCCCCTCCTGCGCCCTGGGGACATTGCCCCGCGCGACATCGTGGTGCACCGAGACGTAACTCTTCCGGATGTGGAGTCTACGGAACAAAAGCGTCGCCGGGCGGGGCTGGACGTCCCGCCGGTGTACCTGCTGGACCCTTCGGTGGCGCAACAGGTGAAGGCGAAGCTGGCCTCCATCATCGCTGCTGGCCAAGGTGGGGAACGAGAAACGACGAAGGAGCTGGCCGCACTGCTGTCGCAAGCCGCCGGGCAAAAAGTGGAAGAAGACGAAGCCCAGGTCCTGCGGGCCTTGGGATTTTCCCAGGACCTGCTACTCGCCCTGAGCGATTTGGTGGATCAACTGTACCGCCAAGGAGTGGTGGAGGATCGGGTGGAGCTCCTCCGCTGGGCGGACAAGGGTGTGACGGTGCGGGAGCTGGTCAGTAATCGGGAAACGGTCCAGTTGGATGTGTTCCGCTTTGTGGATGCGGCTGCGCTAGCCGAAACGTTGGAGCAGCGGCTGGCTGTGCTGCGCTTAGGCAGCCGCGAGCACCGTCCAATTCTGGCGCGCTGGCTCGCTCGCCTGATGCCACCCAACGTGCTCCTCGACCGCGGGGAGACGCTGGCCCGGCGCATGCGCGCCGCGGCCAACGTGGAGGAAGTTTCGATCCACCTGAATCGGGGCCGGGTGTTGCTGCGGCGGGGAGACGAGGTGAGCCCGCAGGTGGCCCGCCTGTTAGAGTCTTTGGCCGCCAGTGCACAAGGTAGACCCACCTTCTGGCCCCTTTTGGGGGGGTTTGGGATCACCGCGCTCATCGCCGTGATGTGGTTTTTTTATTTCCGCCGGGAATCCTTGGCCGATACCGAGAAGTACGTGCGCTACGGGAGCTTGCTGCTGGTGCTCTTTTTGTCGTTGGTGTTGGAAGGGGGGCTGGCGTTCGTGGTGGGGCAGATGGCCGCCGCCGTGATCCGAGAACCCTTTAACCAGGTAACCGTGTACTGGCCGGTGCTTCCCCACGCCACAGGGCCGGTCATTGCCAGCCTCATGTTTGGCGTCTCGGTAGGAGTGCTCTTTGCCGCCAGCCAAGCGGTGCTCGTTGCGTTGATGCTGGCTTTTCCCGGCCACGCTACGGCCTACGCCTTGCTCACCGCTGTGGCGGCAGCCTTTGCCACGCAAAAGGTGAAAGAACGGAACGCCCTCACCAAGGTGGGACTGTTCCTGGCAGCGTTTAACGTGCTCTGCGCCGTAGCCTTGGCGCTGCACGACGTGCCCACGCCGCAGCTGCCGGAAATTGCTGCCCACGCCACCACCGCTGCCCTGGGAGGCATCATGGCGGTGGTGCTGTCCAGCTTTTTCTTGCCAGTTCTGGAAAGTGTCACTGGGACCATTACCGATATCCGCCTGCTGGAGCTGTCAAACCCCAACTTGCCGCTGCTGCGGCGATTGGCCACTGAAGCGCCAGGTACGTTCCAGCATTCCTTGGCCATGGCCAGCCTCGCCGAAGCGGCTGCGGAAGCCATTGGTGCCAACCCGCTCTTGGCGAGGGTGTGCTGCTACTACCACGACGTGGGCAAGCTCGTGCGGCCGGAGTACTTCATTGAAAACCAACGAGGGGGACCGAATCCTCACGACCACCTCTCACCGTGGATGTCGGCGCTGGTGGTGAGCAAACACGTCAAAGACGGGCTGGAGCTGGCCAAGCAGTACAAGCTTCCTGAGCCCATTCGCGAGGCCATTGCCACCCATCATGGGACGAAGCTGATCCATTTCTTCTACAACCGGGCCAAACAGCAGGCCACGTCAGGCCCCGGAGTTGTGGAGGAGCAGAACTTTCGTTACCCTGGGCCCAAGCCCAAGTCCAAGGAGATGGGGATCATCCTGTTGGCCGATGCGGTGGAAGCAGCGGCGCGGACCCTCAGCGAGCCGACGCCGGGACGGGTCCAGAACATGATTGACCAGGTCATCAAAAAGGTCTTGGAGGACGGCCAGTTGGACGAGTGTGAGTTAACCCTCAAAGACCTGGAGAAGATCTCATCGGCTTTTTCCTGGGTCATCACGTCGGCCGGACACCGCCGCATTGACTATCCCGGCTTTGACTTCAACCGGAGGGGGAATGGGCGGTAGGGTTGCAGTGGCGGTGCGCTGGCAAGGCCGAGCCTTGCCCGGGTTTTCCCAGCAACTGCGCCAACTGGCACGGGCCACTTTGCAGCGCATCGGGATCAGCCAGGGGTCCTTGGCGGTTTTGCTCTGTGACGACCGCACCATGGAATTGTTCAACCGCCATTTCCGGCGGGAGAACAAGCCCACCGATGTGCTCTCCTTTCCCTCCCACGAGCGCTTGCCCTCCGGCACGGTACACCTGGGTGATGTGGCCATCTCCCTGGAAACAGCGAGCCGCCAGGCGGCTGCTGCCGGTCACAGCTTGCAGCGCGAGGTGGCCATTTTGCTGATCCATGGCATCCTCCATGTCTGTGGCTTTGACCATGAGCGAGACGAGGGGGAAATGGAGGCACTGGAGAGGAAGTTGCGGGAGGAGCTCCTGTGATGCAGGCACTCACCCAATGGTGGGCGAACCCGGTCACGGCGTTGCTCTTCACCTTGCTCACCGGTGGGGCGGCATTCGTATTGCTGGCGGGGCTGATGGGGATTGTTCGGCTGGGAAACATTCAATTCGTGGGGTTGCTGTCGGCGCGGCGCCAGGTCCTACCCGGTGTCCCCCGGACCTTTGAGGCGGCCGCTGCTGCCGTGGTGGTGTTGGTGGGACTGGTGGTGGGGTCTTGGGTTGCCTTGACCGCCTTCGCCTGGCGAACGCTGGCCCTGGCCGGGGTTAGGGAAGGTCCTAGTTGGGTTGTGGTGGGTGTCCTGTGGTTTTCTGTGGTGGCAGCAGCAGCACGCCTCACCCGCGGGGATCGGGCGGAGCTATTTGCCGTGGCTTCCCTGGTGCTGCTTCGGCCCTTAGGGCCGGTGGTGTCGCGGGTGGCCAGCGGACCAGAGCCGCCCAAACCAGAGAGCGGGTTCCCGAGCGAGGAGGATGACGGTGAGGTGGACGAGCACGAAGTGCGGGCATTCATCGGTGCAGGGGAAGAGGCGGGGATTCTGGAACATGAGGATGCGGAGCTGGTGGCCTCCATTGTGGAGCTTTCTGAGACCATCGCGCGGGAAATCATGACGCCACGCACGGATCTGGTGGCCCTGCCGGTGGACGCCGATTTTGCTACCGTGAAGGGGGTTTTTGCCGCCTCCATGTTTACCCGCTTGCCGGTGTACCGGCAGAGCCTTGACCACATTGAAGGGGTGGTGCACGTGAAAGATGTCCTCAAGGCCGTGGCCTCGGATCGGGCCCCGGCCGCTCGTGAGCTCATGCGACCGGTGTTGGTGGTCCCGGAAACGAAGCCCCTGCGCGACCTGCTGCGGGTGTTCCAGCAGAGCCGACAACAGCTGGCGGTGGTGGTGGATGAGTACGGTGGGACTGCCGGCATCGTCACCCTGGAGGATGTGATTGAGGAGATCGTAGGCGAGATTGAGGATGAGCACCAGCAACAGGCCCCAGAAGTGCAGGCGGCGGGGGATGGTAGCTACCTGATTGCCGGCAACGCCCATGTGGAGGTGCTGGCCGATCTCTTTGGCCTTGAGCTGGAGGAGGATGCCGCTTACGACTCGGTAGCCGGTCTGGTGCTGGACCGTCTCGGGCGCCTCCCCCGGCCGGGGGAAACGGTGGAGTACCGGGGCCTTCAGTTTGAGGTGGTGGAGGTGGAGCGCCGCCGCCTCAAGCGCATGCGGGTGCTCCCGCTGGCCGGCAGCGCACGTCCATGAAGAGCGGGACGGTGGCCTTGCTTGGTCGGCCCAACGTGGGCAAGAGCACGTTGGTCAACGCCTTGGTGGGGCAGAAGGTGGCCATCGTGTCACCGCGACCCCAAACCACCCGCCACCGCATTGTGGGCGTGCTCACGGAAGCGAGAGGACAAGTGGTGTTCTTTGATTTGCCGGGAGTGCACCGGCCGTTGCACCGGATGAACGCGCAGATGATGCACTTGCTGCGCGAAACGGTGGCGGAAGTGGATGTGGTGGTGCAAATTTTTGACGCCAGTCAACCTCCGGGCCATGGGGAAGCCTTCGTGGTGCAGTTGGTCCGCCAACTGGCGTCCCCGGTGGTCTTGGTGGCCAACAAGTTGGACCTTCCCGCATCACGCCGGCACCTGGCGGAGCGGCTCGCCTTTTACACCCAGCGCCACCAGTACGCGGCGGTGGTGGCCGTCTCAGCCCTTTCAGGAGAAAACCTGGAGCGGCTCGTGGAACACCTGTTTTCCCTCCTTCCTGAGGGGGAGCCCCTGCTGCCCAGTGATGTGACCACCACCCAGAGCGAGCGGTTCTTCATCGCCGAGCTCATCCGCGAGGCGCTCTTGGAGCGGGTGGAGGCGGAGCTTCCCTTCACCACTGCCGTGTGGGTGCGCCAGGTGGAGGAGGAGGAAGGCCAAGGGGACAGGCCGCTGCTCAGAGTTTGGGCTGACATTCTAGTGGAGCGGGAAAGCCAGAAGGCCATTGTGGTGGGCCGGGGTGGCAGGATGATCCGGGACGTGGGGAAGGCGGCGCGGGAGCGCATTGAAAGGCTCCTGGGTGTGCGCGCGTACCTCCACTTGCAGGTGAAGGCCCGACCCGGTTGGCGGGAAAAGCCCCACGTGTTGGCTGAGCTTCAGCCCGTGGAAGGGGTTTGGGATGGGGGTGAGGGTTGATCCTGGTGTACGTTGCTGAGGGATGCCCTTTTTGTCAAATGCTCCTGGCGGATCTGCAGCGGCGCAGGGTGCCACATCAAATCGTGAACCTCACCCAGCAACCGGAGCGGATTGGCGAGTTGGCCCGTTGGACATTTGAACGGGCCGTGCCGGTGGTGGTGGATCACGAGCGCTGCACCGTGGGCTTTGCCGGGGGCCGAACCGAGCTGGCGAGCCTGGGGCTTTCGGAGCGTGGCAGCTTATAGCAAGCTCAACCCCGCAGGAAGGAAGGAGAAAGAACGCGGGATTTCGTTGGCCATCCACCAGGTGGCGGCGGGCACCTGGGGGTGCACCTCCAAGAGGTGGTCAAAGGCGCGGGAAAAGACCGCGGGGATGAGCAGCTCCACCGGCGCTGAGTTGGCTTGTTCCAGGGACGGTGGCGCGGCCAACTGCAGCGCCCAGCCCACCGCCGCCAGGGTCGCCTCTTCGGTGGTCCCCACCACCGGGCCGCAATGCCCGGGGGCGCCGTAAGCGTAGGCCTGAATTCGCTCCCCATCGCGGACCACGGCCAAGGACCAATTGCGCGTGAAGAGCCAGTACTCGTGGTCCATGGGTCGGGCAAATCCGCGGACCAAGCGGTCTAACCGCTCGAGGTCGGCAAAGTAGGCTCGCCGGCCGGTGGCCTCTGCGGTGACCTCGGCGCCGGGCAAGAGGCGTGCCAACTGATGGCCCAGGAGGCGCGCGGCTTCGGCGGGGTAAAGCAGGCGAAGTAGAGGAGCCGCCGGCGTGAGACCGAACTGCAGACCTAGCGCCACCTGCTGCGGGGTGAGGGCGTGAAACACCACTTTGCTGGTCCCCGAGCGCTGGCCGAACAGCAATGCCCGGCGCACGAGGGCCTGGGCAGCCCCGCCGCTTTCGTGTTCCGGTAGCACCCAAAGCTGGGAGATGAGCAAAACGCGAGAGCGCACGAAACTGGCGATGAACCCCACCACTTCAGAGCCGATGGAGGCCACCAGGACGCCTTCGGCATCGTGGCGCACCAAATGCTCCAGGTCCCACTGCAGATCGGCGGGTGCACGCCCACGCTCCGGGTTTTGGACGGTGTCTTCCCAACCCGGAAGAAAAGACCGCAGCTGTTGAGCCATTTCCGCTAAGGGGCCCACACCCACCCGCGACGTCGGCAAAACCTTTATTTTTCCGCTCATTTGGCTCCTTCGGTTGCCTCGCCCCTCTCTGCCGGTGAGCTCACCGGCCCCG
>JANXCP010000091.1 GCA_025060245.1 Thermoanaerobaculum sp.
AACGACTCGGACATCAGCACCAGCTTGGATTGGTAATCTCCAGATTGGGGGATGCAGGTGGGGTGGATCTGCATGAAGCAAGGGTTGGCAAAACCGGCGCCGCGCTTGTAGGCGCGCCAAATGGCCGTGGCATTGGAGCCCTTGGCCATGGTGGAGAGGTAGAAGACGTTGGCATAGCCTCCTGTGGCCAAGACCACCACGTCGGCAGCGTGGGCCGAGATTTCACCCGTCACCAGGTCGCGCACGATGATGCCGCGCGCCTTGCCGTTTACCACCACCAAGTCCAACATTTCCGTACGGGGGTACAGCTTCACTTGCCCTAAACCCACCTGGCGCATCATGGCGGAGTAAGCCCCCAGGAGGAGTTGTTGGCCCGTCTGGCCACGGGCGTAAAAGGTTCGGGAAACCAGCGCGCCACCAAAGGAGCGATTGGCCAGATACCCCGAGTATTCCCGGGCAAAGGGAACACCCTGGGCAACGCACTGGTCAATGATGTTGGCCGAAACCTCTGCCAGGCGGTAGACGTTGGCCTCGCGCGAGCGGTAATCCCCCCCTTTGATGGTTTCAAAGAACAAACGGTACACGCTGTCACCGTCGTTCTGGTAGTTCTTGGCGGCGTTGATTCCTCCTTGAGCGGCGATGGAGTGGGCACGGCGGGGCGAATCCTGGTAACAAAAAGCCTTGACGTTGTAGCCCAGCTCCGCCAAAGACGCCGCGGCAGAGGCCCCGGCCAAGCCGGTCCCGACGACGATGATGGAGTACTTGCGCTTGTTGGCTGGGCTGACCAGCTTGCACGTGTTCTTGTAGCGCGTCCACTTTTGTTCCAGCGGTCCTGCGGGTATGCGCGGATCCAGTTTCATAGCAGTCCTCCTTCACTTCACCCAGCCGGCCAAAACCGACACGGGAATGGACACGTTACCCACCGCGATGACCACCGCGTAGACGGTGGCAAACACCCGACGTGCCCGGTTGTACTTAGGGTGGGAAAACCCCAACGTCTGAAACCAGCTCCACAGGCCGTGGTAAAGGTGGAGGGCCAAGAGCAGGTTGGCCACGATGTAGAAAGCAGAAACCAGCGGGACGCGAAAACCGGCCACCACGTTGTGGTAGACGTCGTGCGGTCGGAAGTCCACGTGGGCCGTTCCCAGGGTTAGGTGCAACAGGTGGTAAACCACAAACGCCGCCACCACCAGTCCGCCCCAAAACATGCTGCGGGAGGCAATGTCGGCTTCTTGGTAGGCGGCAACGGCGTACTTTTGCGGACGGGAGCGCCAGTTTTGCAGCGTCACTTGAACGGCTGCCACGATGTGCAGCACCACGCAGGCCAGCAGCACCAAACGGACGGTCCACAACAACGGCATGGAAACCCGCAACAGCTGCGCGTAGCGATTGAGCTGTTCCGCTCCGAGGTAGATTTGCAGGTTTCCTGCCATGTGGCCCAGGACAAAGATGGCCAGGACCAGGCCGGTCACCGCCATGACGAGTTTTTTGCCCACGGTGGTTGAGTAAAAGCTAAAGAGTCGCATAAAGGCTCCTTCCTCAGCCCTCAGGGGTAAGGGCGCCGCTTGCAAGTTGCTTGTGGCCGCCGGAGGTGCGGTTGCCCGCATGGAGCTAAAATATACCGCGGGTGTCCGGTAAAGCAAGGATTTTCACAAGCTCGGAGCAGGGGGGACCACCGTACACCCCTCAACCCAACTTCTCGCTGCGCCTCCAGCGGAGCTCAGTTGCCAGTGGGGTTTTCCGGGGGGTGGTGTTAGAATCGCTGCGGGAGGACGATCATGACCGAGGAGACCCGGGGCCTAGTGACCTTCAAAGGAAACCCTCTGACCCTCGTAGGCCATCGCCCGCAGGTGGGGGATGAAGCACCACCTTTTTCCGCGTTGCGGCGGGACCTGACGCCGTTTCAGCTCAGCGAGGTGGCGGGGAAGGTGGTGATCATTAACTCGGTTCCCTCCTTGGACACGCCGGTGTGCGCTACCCAAGCGCGCACCTTCAACGCCCGCGCCACCGAGCTGGGCGAAGACGTGCGCGTGCTCGTGGTCTCCATGGACCTGCCCTTTGCCCAAAACCGCTTCTGCAGCACCGAGGGCATTGCCAAGTTGGAGGTGTTATCCGATCACCGGGATGCTAGCTTTGGCTTGGCCTACGGTGTGCTGATCAAGGAGCTGCGCCTTTTGGCGCGCTCGGTCTTGGTGATCAACCGCCAGGGCAAGATCGCCTATTGGCAACTGGTGCCGGAAATTGCCCAAGAACCCGACTACGAGGCGGCTTTGCAGGCGGCACGGCAAGCCCTGGGCTAACCTTAGTGGTGTGAGATTGGGGCAGCGGCGCCAGCTGCCCGCAGGGTGATCAGGGTCACTTCCGCAGGTTTCCACAGGCGCAGGCGCGGCCCCCAAGTACCCGTACCGCGGTTCACGTGCAAGGTGAGGCCCGAAACCTGGTAGGTGCCCCCCAGGTAGGGATAGGACAAACGAACCAAATAGGAAAAGGGCCAAATCTGTCCGTCGTGGGTGTGGCCGGAGAGCATGAGCTGGGCACCCAGCTCGGCCGCCCGCTCCACTTCCCAGGGGGTGTGGGAAAGCAGCACACAGGCTCCTGAGGGCCGAGGGCTCAAGGCCCGTTCCAACGCCCGGTGGGCGATCCCGTACTGCCGCCGCGCCGTGAGGTCGTCCACCCCTGCCACCACCAGGCCCGGGCGCACCTCCACCTGTTCATCCCGCAGGACCGTAAACCCAGCCTGGCGCAACAGCTCCACGCTCCTTTCCAGGCCGGCGTAAAACTCATGGTTGCCGGTGACCGCGTACACACCCAAAGGCGCCTGAAGCTGCTGCAAAAGGGGCAGGAGCCGTTCCACGTGACGGGCGTTGCCATCCACCAGATCTCCGGTAATGGCGATGAGGTCCGGCTGCAGCATCCGCACCTGGGAAATTCTCGCCGCCAGCCACCTTTCGCCAAGGATGGTTCCCAGGTGCATGTCCGAAAGCTGCACCAGGCGCAAGCCGTCCAACTGCGCAGGCAACCCTGGCAGTGTCACGTCCACGGCCTGCACGGCGGGAGCGCGGTTGCCTTGAACCATGCCCACCACGGACAAGACAAGGGCCAAGCCTGCAGCGATCGCCCGTGCCGGAAGCACCGCTGCCTTCCACAGGCCAAACAGGGTGATGAGGTCACTCACCAGCAAGGCGACCACCAGCAGGAAGAGCACCCCCATCCAGGTGGCGCCAAGAAACTCCACCACCCGCGACAGCTCGGTGGAAAAGCCGTTGCGGTCTAGGTAACGGGCGAAAGGGTAACTCCACCAGAGCAGCAAACCGGCAACCCAGTAGGCCCAGCGCGGGATGGACGCCAGCCCAGGCAAGCTGCCCAGCCGCCAAAAGGCGTACAGGTGCATCAAGGTCCAAACGCTCAGCACGGTAACGAAGAACACGATGATCCTTCCCCCAACCATACCCTATCGTACGCACTAACACGTTCCGCGTTTTCTTGCCTTCCCAACTGGGTTAGGATGTGCAGGCCCGATCGGGCAGGAGGTGTGCATGTGGCTCGTGCCTGTTTTGCTGGCAACCGCGGGGGTGGTCATGGCGAGCGCTGAGGCCACCCACCCGTTTTCCGTTCACGACATGCTGGCCATGGACCGCATTTCCGATCCACGGGTCTCCCCCGACGGCCGATGGGTGGTGTTTACCGTATCCGTGACGGATTTGGAGAACAACCGCCGGCGCACCGATTTGTACCTGGCGGCCACCGACGGGAGCGCCACCCGCAGGCTCACCACCCATCAGGCCTCGGACTCCCAAGGCCGGTGGAGCCCCGACGGTAAGTTCATTTACTTCATCTCCAGCCGGTCAGGCTCTTCCCAGGTGTGGCGCATTCCCGTGGATGGGGGAGAGGCGGAACAGGTGACCAAGCTCCCCTTGGATGTGGATGCCCTGGAGGTGGCCCCTACCGGGGAGTTCCTGGTGTTCTCCATGATGGTGTTCCCCGGCACCGCCCCTGAGGAGACGGCCAAGCGGCTCAAAGAGAAGGAAAGCCGGAAAGCCTCGGGCATGCTCTTTGAGCGCCTCTTCATCCGCCATTGGGACAGCTGGGAGGACGGGCGGCGCAACCACCTCTTCGTGTACCGTCTGGACGATGGCTCCCTACGCGACGTGATGGTGGAGATGGACGCGGATTGCCCCTCTCGGCCTTTTGGCGGCAGCGAGGAGTACAGCATCTCCCCCGATGGAAAGGCCTTGGTGTTTTCCGCCAAAGACGTGGGGCGGGAAGAGGCTTGGTCCACCAACTGGGACCTTTTCTGGGTGGATCTGCGCAACCCGGGCAAGCCCACCAAGATCACCACCAACCCGGCGTGGGACACGCAACCACGTTTTGCCCCTCACGGCAAGGTGCTGGCCTATTTGGCCATGAGCCGACCCGGCTATGAGTCGGATCGCTACGACATTGTCATCCGCGATCTGGTCACCAACCGCGAGCGCCGCGTGGTGGTGCGGGCCGACGACTCACCCCGGGGAGACCGCTCCCCGGCCGAGCTGCGGTGGTCGCGGGACGGGCGCACCCTCTACTGCAGCGCCGACCACCTGGGGCAGAAGGCCATCTTTGCCGTGGACGTGCTCACCGGGTCGTCACGCATTGTGGTGGGGGAGGGGACCTGCTCCGATGTTCAGGACCTGGGCAATGGGCGCCTGTTATACGGCATGAACTCCCTTTTGGGCCCCACGGAACTGTACACGGTCAACACCGATGGCTCTCAGGTCCAGCGCGTCACCCGACTGAACGACGCCAAGGTGGCCCAGGCGCGTTTTGGTAAGCCAGAGCAGTTCACCTTTACCGGTGCCAACGGCGACACCGTCTACGGCTACATCGTTTACCCGGTGGACTTTGACCCGAACAAGAAGTACCCGGTGGCCTTCCTGATCCACGGGGGCCCGCAGGGTTCCTTCGGCAACGATTTCCACTACCGCTGGAACCCACAGGCGTACGCCGGTGCCGGCTATGCGGCGGTGATGATTGACTTTCACGGCTCCACGGGGTACGGCCAAGCCTTCACCGATTCCATCAACAACGATTGGGGCGGCAAACCCTTTGAGGATCTCATGATCGGTCTGGACTTCGCCTTGAAGAAGTACCCATTCCTGGACGGTACGCGGGTGGGTGCCCTGGGGGCTTCCTACGGTGGGTACATGATCAACTGGATCGCCGGGAAGGCGCCTGACCGCTTCCGCTGCCTGGTGACCCACTCGGGAAACCTTGACGAAAGGATGGCTTACTTTGAAACGGAGGAGCTTTGGTTCCCCGAATGGGAACGACAGGGGACGCCCTGGGAAAAGCCGGCCAACTACAGCAAGCACAACCCCATTGACCTGGTGGCCAAATGGAAAACCCCCACCCTGGTGATCCATGGAATGAACGATTTCCGGGTGGTGTATACCCAGGGCATTTCCACCTTCACCGCTCTCCAGCGGCGCGGCATCCCGTCCCAACTGCTCATTTTTCCCGATGAGAATCACTGGGTCTTGAAACCCCATAACTCTATTCTTTGGCATGAGACGGTGTTGGCGTGGTTGGATCGGTGGCTAAAAAAGTAAGCCCGTGAAGCGGGCCGCGGGGGCGGGCTCAGGCATCCTGAAGCCCCCGGGTCGACAGAAGGCAAGCCTTGGGGCTTGCCTTTTTATTGTGTGCGCCAAAAGGCTCACGGTGCCAGTGTACTCTTGCATGAACCTTTGCCGAGCGTGCCGGCTCAGAAAACAGAGGGTCCTGCGGCATGGGCTGCCTTCACGGCGTTCTGAGCTTGTCCCCACCAGGTTTTTCTGTGCGGGTAGGGTCCAGTTCCTGGCAGATCTCCTTTTCGGAAAAAGTGTCCGCCACGCCCTCGCTTTTTTGGGAACCGCCGTGTGCCAGCGAGCTGCTCGCAAGGTTTAAAGGGGGGCCAGGAAGCCTTTGTGCAGGCTACGCGTGCACGTGCCCGTGGGCAATCTCCGCAGGGGTCGCGGCGCGCACCGAAACCACCTGGACCGAAAAATCCAAATCCATGCCCGCCAAGGGGTGGTTGGCATCCAGAAGCACCGTATCGCCCTCAACTCCCACAATGGTGAGGACCAGGGGTCCTTCTTCGCCCTGGGTCACCACCTGCACTCCCGGCTCCAGCGCCACCTCAGGGTCAAACTGCCTGCGGCGTACAGGGAACACCAAATCCTGGTGTCGGGGGCCGTAAGCTTCTGCCGCCGGCACGTGAATGTCCAGCTGCGCCCCTGCCTCCGCCCCTTCCAGCCGTTGTTCCAAGCCGAAGATGATCTGCCGGTGCCCGTGCAAATAGGTCAACGGCTCTCGGTCCAAGCTGGAGTCCAGAATCTGCCCATCGGGCCCCTTAAGGGTGTAATGGATCGTCACGGCGGTGTCTTGTCCGATCTTCATCTTTTTTCCTTTCCACCCACAGGGCCGCACGTCAAGCAGGTTTGCTTCATTTTACCTCAGCCGTAGCCAGCGGGCGCAGCGGCAAGCCACCTTCGTGCAGGCGCACCTCTCGCCGCTTTGGATTTGGCCTTGAGGGTAGCTGGGATAGGATAGGGTGGCTATGGATCCTTGGTTGGAATTTCTTCAGCTTCCCGTGCAAATTACCCACTGGTACTTGGCCAGCGAAGGAGGTCCGCTAACAGAAAACCGGTGGTGGGGCAGCACGGTTCGCGGCGCCGTGGGGTCGATGCTGCGCTTTCTTCTTTGCCGGTGCCGTGCGGTGCAGCACCAACCCCAGTGCGAATTTGCCCGTTTCTTCGCCCCGGAAAACATCACCGCCGCAGGGCCCAAGTTTCTCCCTCCCCCGTGGGCGCTTTCGGCCCGCGTGCAGGGCTCGGAGCTGGAGGTGGAGCTGCGCTTGTTCCGCCAAGCCGTGCCCCTCGAGGTCCTCTCCACCGCGGTTGGTGCTGCGGCCATTCGCGGCTTCGGCCAGACGCGCCTGCGGCTTGTCCGCTGGCATCACAGTTCCACCACCCTGGGTGCACTGGCCGCGGCACATCCTTCCCCTAGGCCGGTGCTGCGGCTGGAAAGCCCTACCCGGCTGCAGGAAGACGGTGCGCTCATTCAACAGGCCCCTAGCTTTTCGCAGATTTTTGCCGCAGCCCAACGGCGGGCGCGCCTGTGCGCTCGGGCCTGGCTCGGGGTCACCCTTCCACAACCGGCCTACGAGCACTGGGTGTGGGCCCGTTCCGTGCCGGTGGAAGCAGCCGAGGTCAGTTGGCTTGAGCAGCTGCGTTATTCCCGGCGGCAAAACCAGCTCATGCGCTTGGGAGGGCTGGTGGGTTGGGTGCGCTACGGAGGTGAGTGGAGTTGGGCCTGGCCCTGGCTGCGCCTGGCACCGATCCTGGGCCTGGGAAAACTTACCACCATGGGCTTGGGTGAGGTGCGCTGGGAGGATGGGGAGGGCGAACCCTAGCCTTTGCCCGTCCCTTTGCGCGCCCTGAGGGCCTCTAGAAGGAGTTGCCCGCTGGGGGAGAGGGCAAAGTTGCCCTGGTTATCGGGTCCGGCCAAGGCCACGGCAAAACGTGCAAACTCAGGGTTCGCCTCGGTCAACTGGCTGCCGAAATGTGCTTCCAAAACGGCTCGGGAGATCGGAGATTGCTCCAGGAGGTCGCGATGGGTTTGCAAGAAATCCCAGTCCAAGGCCATGGGGAGCGGGGGAATTTCAATGATCTCCGCAAACCTCTCAAAACGGTACACCACGGGAATATGGAACACTTGGCCAAAGGCTACGGCCACCGCCACCTGGGCTTTGTACCCGCCGGTGGCATCTATCACCATCTTGTGCGCCCCGCACTCCCGCACGGCCCGGGCCAGCTCCACCACCAGTTGGCGCAGCCCCGCCGTGCGGAACAACCCGGGCTGATCGTCGCGCAGCTCGCTTACCTTTCTTGCCTTGGTGGTCAGCTCAAAGCGCAGGCGCAGGTAATGGGAGAGGAAGCGGCCGGCGTTGGTGCCCTCTTCCGTATCGGAGGTCAGAAGCAGGACCTGGGAAAGCTGCTGGTAGGGTGGCTCCCGCAGCAGCGCCTCCACACTTGCCACCTCCGCGCCCAAAACGCGGGGAATGGCGGAAAAGCAAGCCAGAACCAGCGCTGCCTGCTCAAAACGGCGGCGCTCCAGGTCCTGGGCTGCCTCCATCAGGGCCGCTCGGTGGTTTGCTAGGGTAGCTCGCTCGTCCTCGGGCTGCGTCTCCACCCAGGCTTCAAAGCTCTTGGCTGCTCGCATTTCGCGGAAATTGGTGAGAACCGAAGTGCCGACCGTGGCCACTAGGACGTTGCGCATCCCACCTCCCCATCGTGCGCCAAGGGCTATTATAGGCCTGCCTGGTGGCAAAGTTCGTGGGTTTCACAAGGTACCGACAGCTCACCGAACGACACGGCGCTAGTCGCCTGATTGCTGGCGCGCGGGGGCAGTCCGTTTAGCCAAACTGTTTCAACTTTTCGTCACCTGAAATGCTTTTCGGGCTTCCTCGTTCCTTGTGAGAAATCCTAGCAACGCAGTCTTGAGCTGGTAA
>JANXCP010000092.1 GCA_025060245.1 Thermoanaerobaculum sp.
CCGAAAAATTGACTCAACCCTGGCACAGCAGGCAAAGGCACTGTCGCTGGAGTGGAACGTGGACCCCGAGCAGGCGCGCCAACAGATTGCCGCTGCCCTCAGGGAGCTGGACGCAGGGGATGGGGTCATCGTATTGACGGACATGTTTGGTGGCACCCCAACGAACCTTTCCCTCGCCTTTTTAGATCGCGCTCGCTCCGAGTTGGTGACCGGGGTCAACCTGCCCATGGTGGTGAAAGTGGCCTCGCTGCGCCGGGAACCGCAGTTGACCCTTAAGGCTTTAGCGCGCGCGGTGGCGGAAAAGGGGCAAAAGAGCATTTACGTGGTCAGCGAGGTGCTTGAGCGCAAGGGTGGACAGTCCGGTGAAGGTGGAAAGAACAGTTGAGCTGGTGAACCGGCTGGGCCTGCACGCCCGAGCTGCCTCCAAGTTCGTGGAAGAGGCTTCCCGTTTCCAAGCGGAAATCCGGGTGCGCCATAACGACGAGGAGGTCAACGGGAAGTCCATCTTGGGTCTTTTGCTGCTGGCTGCCCCCTGTGGGTCCAAACTGGTGCTCACCGCGGAAGGAACGGATGCCGAGGAAGCCTTGGCAGCCTTGGAACGGTTGGTGTGCAATCGCTTTGGAGAGGAACATTGAGCCAGACCCGCACCCTCAGCGGTTTGCCGGCCTCTCCCGGCATTGCCATTGGCGAACCGGTGCTCATTGAGAACCGCCCACTTCCGGTGATCCGCGTGGCCATTTCGCCCGAGAGGGTGGAGGAGGAAATCAACCGGCTGCGGGAGGCGGCCGTACGGGTGGGGGAGCACCTGGCGGCGCTGCGGGAAGCCGCGCGTGCACGCATGGGTGCGGAGTTCGCCGCCATTTTGGAGGCCCACAGGCTCCTGCTCTTTGATCCAGCGCTCACCGATGAAGTAGAAGCGGTGATCCGGCGGGAGTTGGTGTGCGCCGAATGGGCGTTGGAAGAGGTGGTACGGCGCTTCCTGCAGCGCTTTGATCAGCTGGCTGACGTGTACCTGCGAGAGCGGCAGGTGGACCTGTTGGATGTGGCAGCCCACTGGCAGCGAGAGCTGCAAGGCAAGCCGCAGCCCCAACTGGCCAACGAGCAGCCGCGGGTGCTGCTGGCAGACGACATCCCCCCGTCCCAGGCCATCCAGCTGGCGGCGGGGAGTGTCATCGGGTTCGCCTCCGAGGCGGGTGGGCTCACCTCTCACACCACCATCATTGCCAAGTCTTTGGGAATTCCGGCTGTCGTGGGGGTGGAGGGCTTGGTGGAGTCGGCTCGTCGGGGGGAGCTGGTGATCGTGGACGGGTTTGAGGGCCACGTCCTCATCAACCCGGACCCGGCCTTGGTGGAGGTGTACCGCTGGCGGGAAGAGGAGCACCGTCGGCGTCGTCAGGAGCTTTTGCAACAGGTACACCTTCCTGCGGCTACCACCGATGGGCACCAGGTGCGCCTGTTGGCGAACGTGGACCTGTTGCACGAGGTGGAATCGGCCACCCTGGCTGGTGCCGAAGGGGTGGGGCTGTTCCGCTCGGAGTTTCTGTTCATGCAGACTGCGCCCCTGCTTCCTGATGAGGATACACAGTACCAGGCCTATCGCAAGCTGCTGGCGGCCTTTCCCGGTCTTCCCGTGACCATCCGTACCTACGACTTGGGTGGACGGAAGCTGGCCCGGGAAATTTTGGGCAGCATGGAGAATAACCCAGCTTTGGGTCTGCGCGGGGTGCGTCTTTCCTTAGCCCGGCCAGATTTTTTCCGGACCCAACTGCGCGCGCTCTTGCGTGTGGCAGCGGAGTTTCCCGGCCAACTGCGGGTGATGGTGCCTATGGTGGCGCACCTGGAGGAGGTGCGAGCGGTGAAGATCCTGCTGCAACGCCTGGCGCAGGAGCTAAGGGAAGAAGGGGTAACTGTTCCCCCCACTCTGGCCCTGGGGGCCATGATTGAAGTGCCGGCGGCGGCGCTGCTGGCGGAACACTTCGCGCGGGAACTGGATTTCCTTTCCATTGGCACCAACGACCTGACGCAGTACACCCTCGCCGTGGACCGTGCCAACCGCGAGGTGGCTCGCACGTACCGTCCCTTCCATCCCGCGGTGCTGCGCCTTTTGGAACGGGTTATTACGGCAGGACGGCGGGCGGGGATCCCCGTGTCCCTTTGTGGGGAACTGGCATCAGATCCCTTGGCGGTGCCGGTGCTCATAGGGCTAGGCTTGCCCGAGTTCTCCATGCACCCTCCCGCCCTTCCGGTGATTCGCCGCCTCATCCGTGGCATCTCCCTCAGCGAAGCGCGGAGGATTGCTCGCAAGGCTCTAAGTTTTGCCAGTGCCAAGGAGGTGGAAGAGTTTCTCTGGGAGAGCTTTTCCGGGTTGTTGGCACGGCTCCAGGTAAGAGTTCGAGTATGACGCGGGTGGTTCCAAAACCTTGGGGTCAAGAGGAGATCTTTGCCGAGACGGCTTTTTACGTGGGAAAAATCCTCACCGTGAGAGCCGGGCATGCCCTGTCCCTGCAATACCACGAACGGAAAACGGAAACGATGCGTGTGCTAGCCGGGCATGGGGAGCTACATCTTGGGCATAGGCTCAACCAGGAGGGCTTGGAGTCTTTCCCCCTGAGTCCCGGCAGCGTGATCCATTTGCCCCCCTTAACCGTCCATCGCATTGTTGCCCACACGGATTTGACGCTGGTGGAGGTTTCCACACCCCACCTGGATGATGTGGTTCGTCTAGAGGACCGCTATGGGCGCGCGGGAAGCAAGGATCCTTAGCATTCTTTGGTGCCTTGGCCTTTTGGGCTGGTGGAGGGCAGTGGGTGCTTCGGAGGCTCCCCCTGCCCGCCAAAGCCTGGCGGAGATCGCCAAGAAAGTGAAGCTGCAACTACCACCGGATCAGCGCAAGTTGGACAACGAGATGGTCCGAAAACTGGGTCAAGGGGTCAAGTTGGGTGCTCCCTCACCCACTGTACCGCCCACCCACGCGCCCCTTTCCTTGGAGGCCTGGCGCCAACGCTACCAGGAGGCCAGGGGGAGGGTCTTGGGGTTGCAACTGGTCATCCAACGTGCCTCGGAACTGCTACGCCGGGGTGCCAGCGGAGCCGAAGAGGTCATGCTCCAGCGGACTATCAGGCGGGCAGAACGGGAGTTAGAACTTATGCGCCATGCGCCACAACACGTCTTAGAGCAAGCCCTGGCAACCGGGGCAAAGAGGGAAAGCTTCGAGCAACTGCCACCGCCAACACCCATTTTTCCATCCTGGGTAGAGGGGGAATCTCTCCTCCTGGGGAGCCGTTAGCAACCCGTCGGAGGGGTAGGCTTGGCAAGAAGGCCGACGAAATTGCACAATGCTCAGGCCGAATGCAAGATGGCTGGGGGCGGGAGACCAGTGAGCTATGAAGACGTACTGGATTGAAACCTGGGGCTGCCAGATGAACGTCCTGGACAGCCAGTATTTGGCGGGGCAATTGGAGGCTTGGGGACTGGCGCCGGTGGAGGACCCAGTCCGGGCGGATGTGGTGCTGCTGAACACCTGCGCGGTGCGGGAAAAGGCAGTGCAGAAGGTATTGTCAAGGCTTGGGGAGCTGCGGCAGCAAAAAAAGCTCACAGGCAAGCCGGAAGTGGTGGGTCTGTGTGGGTGCGTCGCTGAGCAGGAGGGGGCCAAGGCTTTGGCTCGGAGTCAGGTCCTGGACTTCGTCTTAGGACCTGGGCGCGTGGGGCAGCTACCGGCGGTTCTGGCCGCCGTTACCCAAGGGCAAAGGGTTTCCCTCACTGGTTTTTCAGCCACCAGAGATTTAGACACCCACCTCATTACTCGTACCAGCTCCGCGCGGCAGTACGTGACGGTGATCCACGGGTGTGATCAACATTGCACCTTCTGCGTGGTTCCCTACACCCGCGGTCCGGAGATGAGCCGTCCGCTGAAGGAGGTGGTGGCAGAAGTCCAACAGCTGGTGGCTCGGGGTGCGTTGGAGGTCACCTTGCTGGGACAGACCATCAACGCATACCGGTGTCCCGAGACGGGAGCCGACTTTGCTGACCTCTTGCAAGCGGTAACCGAGGTGGAGGGACTGTGGCGGCTGCAGTTCATCACCTCCCATCCCAAGTTCTTTTCAAAAAAGTTGATCCGAGCTCTCGCCTCCCTGCCGCGTTTGGGCACCTACCTGCACGTGCCGTTTCAGGCGGGTTCCAACAGGATCCTGCGTGCGATGAGGCGACGGTATACGAAGGAGGAATACCTGGCGCTTGTGGAAGAGATTCGTGGCCTCCGGCCACAGGTTGCTTTTTCCACCGATGTGATTGTGGGTTTCCCTGGGGAAACGGAGGAAGATTTCGCCGAAACCATGGATGTGGTTGAGCGAGTTCAGTTTAGCCAGCTCTACGGCTTTATCTTTTCCCCTCGGCCAAAAACCCCTGCCGCCGGTTATCCCGACCAGGTGCCGCGGGTGGTTGCTGGCCAGCGGCTGGAGCGGCTCTTTGCCGCGCAGGCAGGTATTTCCTTGAGCCTCAACCAGGCCATGATTGGTCAAACCGTAAAGGTTCTGGTGGATGGGGAGGCCAAGCGCGGTGCTGGGTTATGGCAGGGGCGAGGGGAGGACAATCGGGTGGTGAACTTCCCCTTCTGGGAGGGCATTGCCCCCGGTCAACTGGTGGACGTGCGCATTACCGGTGCCACAGCCCACTCGTTGCTGGGGGAGCGCTGGCAGCCCAGCCAACCGCCAGGAGCGTTGCCTAGGGTGGCCTGAAGTGGAAGGAGTGCTGCGATCCTATGTTCCCTTGACAGTCCTGCTAGCTGGGTTGATCTTGGAAGGTGTAGGGAGGGCGATGTGGCAGAGCAGCACCTCGTGGAAATAAAAGGACTTATTCTGGACCCGGTGTCCAATACGCCCATCGTGATATTGAAAAAAGCGGGTGAGAACGTGCTGCTCCCCATCTGGATCGGAGTGTTTGAGGCCAACGCCATTGCCATGGAACTGGAGGGCGTGCAAACCCCTCGCCCCATGACCCACGATCTCATGCGTTCTCTGGTGGAGGCGCTGGGTGCCGTGGTGGAAGGGGTTCTGGTGCACTCGTTGGTGGAGAACACCTTTCACGCCACGGTGGTACTGCGGTCGGCAGGGGGCCAGCGTGTGGAAGTGGATGCGCGGCCCTCCGACGCCATTGCCTTGGCCCTGCGTGCGCGCGCTCCCATCAAGGTGGCGGAAACGGTCTTTCAACAGGCCCACGCCCTGGAGGTGCGCGAGGAGGGTTCGGAAGAGGACAAGATCAAAGAGTGGCTGGACTCCCTAAGCCCGGACGATATCGGTAAATACAAGATGTGAACCCCCAGGGGACCTTCACTGGGCTCATGATAACCTTATGCGAAGTCTGAGTTCGTGGGGACGAACTCAGTAGATAGCGAAAAGCCTCCGCGACGGAAGGGGATTGTGGCCAGCCATGATCATTACCATCGCCAACCAAAAGGGAGGGGTAGGGAAGACCACCACCGCCATCAACCTGGCGGCAGCCTTTGCCTTGAAGGGGCTCTCCACCCTGCTGGTGGACCTTGATCCCCAGGCCAACGCCACCATGTCGTTTGTGGACAACCACACCCTTGCTGGGAGCATGTACGACGTGATGGTGCACCAGATGGCGATGGAGGAGGTGATCCTCCCCACGCATCTGGAACAGCTGCGGCTGGCCCCGGCAAAGATCAGCTTGGCCAAGCTGGAAGCAGCTTTGGTAGGGGAGCTGGATGCCCATTTTCGGTTGAAGGACCGCCTGGCGCCGGAGGCAGAGCGCTATCAAGTGGTAATTGTGGACACACCGCCCACTTTAGGCCTGTTGACGGTCAACGCCATGGTAGCGGCCACGCACTTGCTCATTCCCATTCAGTCCTCTTACTTTGCCCTGGAGGGCACAGACGACCTCCTGGAAACGGTGGACAAAATCAAGAGCCGCGCCAACCCTGACCTCCAACTCCTAGGGGCTGTGATCACCCTTTACGATAAGCGCACGGTGCTGGCCCGCGACATCCACGAGCAAATCGCCAAGGTCTTTGGTGAGAAGCTGTTCCGCACAGTTATCTCGCGCTCCGTGCGTCTGGAGGAAAGCCCAGCCTACCGCGCGTCCATTTTTGAGCACGCCCCGGAGTCCAGCGGTGCTATGGAGTATTACGCCCTCTGCGAGGAGGTGATGGCCCGTGTCTAGTCGCCGGGGGCTTCCCGAGTTTCGCAAGATGCGGCACGACCGGCATTTCGTTGAGGAGCTGGCATCCAAGTCGGTGGTGGGCGTGGGCTGCCTGATCCCCGTCACCCAAATTGAGACCAACCGGGAGCAGCCGCGGACCAACCTTGGGGACCTGGAGGAGCTCACCGAGTCCATAAGGCAAAAAGGTGTCCTGGAGCCGCTTTTAGTCCGGAAGATGGCGCCGGGAAAGTACCAACTGGTGGCAGGCGAGCGCCGCTTTCACGCGGCTGTGGCAGCGGGTTTGGCAGAAGTACCCTGTATAGAACTGAACCTCACCGACCAGGAAGCCCTGGAGGTGGCTTTGGTGGAAAACCTCCAACGGCGAGACCTAAACCCATTTGAAGAGGCCGAGGGTTTCAGAACCCTGGTGGAGAAGTATGGGTACACCCACGAACAGGTGGCACGGGCAGTTGGAAAATCCCGCAGTTCCGTGACCGAAACCCTTTCGCTGCTCAACATTCCTCCAGCCATCCGCGACCTCTGTCGGCATGCCGACATCACGGCGAAGAGCAAGCTGCTCATCATTGCTCGGGCGCGCGATATTGACGAAATGGAACGCTTGGTCCAAGCGGTCCTGGAAGAGGGTGCCGACCGCGATGCCCTGCGTGCGCTCCAGGAGGCGCAGCGGCAACCAGAGAAGGCTGAGAGCGCTTCCGAACCGACGGAAGAACCCGGGGAAGTCGGCCACTTTCGCCCCATCCAGCTCCGCTACCGTCCAGCGCCTACCGCCCCTGTGCGGGTGTCCTTGACGGTGATTCGCCCAGGGGTGACCAAAGAAGAGATCCTGCACGCCCTGGTGAGCTTGGTGGAAAAGCTCAAGGAGGGGCATTTCGACGGGAAACTCCAGAGACCGGCTAGACCCCGTTAAAAGAAAAGAGAGAAGGAGGGTGTGGAGCGGCTGTCTGCGCACTGATGGTTTCGCAACCCCTTTGATTTAACATAATATATCTTATCGGACCTTCATTAAGCCAAGCGCGTTTGTGGAAATCTGGCCTGCTGTGGAAATCCCTGTGGAACCCGAGATGTCCACCTGGCAAGTGGACACGAAGGACCCACAAGGGCGTTTTCCAGCGATTGGGTTAGACTTCCGCCGGTATGCGCTGGCCTTTCATTCTTTCCCGGTCGGTGATTCGCGAAGCAAGAGGACCCTTCCTGTTAGCGGCCACGGTGACCACGTTTCTCTTGGTGGTGCGTTTCCTTTTTACCTTTGCCGAGCTCTTGGTCTCCCGCGATGCCTCCACAGCTGATGTGCTGCGGCTGTTGATTTACTCCTTACCTCATGTGGTGGTTTTGGCACTGCCCATGGCGGTGCTGTTTGCGGTGGTGCTGACGGTGTCCCGCTGGTCTGCCGATGCCGAGGTGATCGCCTTGCAGGCTTGTGGGATTCCTGCCGTTTGGTTGTCCCGACCGTTGCTGGTCTTCGGCGGTCTGGTGTTTCTGGCGGACGTGGTGCTGGCGGTGGTGGTCTTGCCGGAAGCTAATCGTCGTTTCCAGGAAACCACGCGCCGGATGTACTTCGCCGCCGCCCGCGCATCCTTGGAGCCACGGGTGTTCAATACCGCGTTTACCGGCCAACTGGTTTACGTGGACCGCATGACCCCAAGTACCGGCCTTTGGGAAGGGGTTTTGGTTTTTGACCTCAGCAATGCCGCGCAAGAGACCCTGATCACCGCCGAAGGAGGCTTCCTGGTGGAGGACTCGGCCACGGGGGAGCTGTGGCTGAGTCTGCGCGAGGCCACCGTTCACGTGCTCCGCCCCGACCGACCGGAGCGGTACCAGCGTAGTCGTAACAGTGAAATGCGGATCCTACTGCAAGCCCCCCCAGCGGCCAACGTGACGATCCGGTATGGCCCTCGGGAATCGTCCTCGCTGGAGCTGTGGCGGCGCGCACGAGACCCAAAAGAAACCGAGGCTGACCGACGTGATTCCTGGGTGGAGCTGCATAAGCGGCTGGCGCTGCCTGCCGCCACCCTCGTCTTTGCCCTCTTAGGCTTTCCCCTGGGTGTACGAAACCGCCGCGGCGGAAAGGGGTACGGGCTGACGGTGTCGGTCTTGGTCGTGGTGGGTTACTACGTGCTGCTCAACAACGGCGAGCTCCTGGCCCGCAGCGGTAAGGTGCCGGTGCTGCTTGGGGTGTGGTTGCCCAACTTGGCAGTCCTATCCCTGGCCTTGGTACTGCAGCGGTCAGCTGCCCGAAAACCAGCTTTGCAGGAGCCAATTCCTATCCCTTGGCTGGGTTGGTGGCAGCGGTTTTCGCAACT
>JANXCP010000093.1 GCA_025060245.1 Thermoanaerobaculum sp.
CATTTCGGGCCCTTTTTGAACCCGATGAGAGCCGGTATGCTCTCGTGGCCCAAGGCATGCTGCAAGAGGGCCACTGGTTGGTTCCGCAACTGGAAGGACGCCCTTATACCCACAAACCCCCGCTTTACCTCTGGTGCGTGGCTGCCCTGCGGAAACTGGGTCTGCCTTGGACCGCCGCAGCTGTCCTCCCCTCCTTCATCCCCGCCCTATTCCTGCTCCTAGCCCTGCCGCGGCTGGCGCAATCCTTTGGCGTGGAACCGGAGGCGGGCTACCTTTCTGGGGTCTTATTGGTCGCCTCACCCCTCTACGCCACCATGGCCCTCGCGGCGCGCATGGATATGCTCCTTGCTCTGGCTACCACCATGGCCTTCGCTGCCGCCTACCAGCTGCTCACCGCGGACCTCAGTCCGCGGGCGGTAGGCCGTTGGCGCTGGACCTTTTGGCTTTCCCTGGGGCTAGGGGTGATGAGTAAAGGCCCAGTGGCGTTGGCCTTAGTATTCCTTACCCTGGCCCTTTTCGGCGCAGTAAGCCGCCAGGCCTTGCCGTGGAACCACGTGTTCGGTGGGTGGGTTTGGCTAGGTTCGCTCATGCTGATCCTTGCCTGGTTTATCCCGGCGGCGTGGCACCAGGGCTGGGAGTGGGTCGAGGAGATCCTGATTTGGCAGTCAGCGGGGCGCATGGTGAAGAGCTTCGCCCACCAGGAGCCTTTCTACTTCCACCTGATCACATGGCCCCTGACGGGGTTTCCCACCGCCTTATTAGCCCTGTGGGCAGCGCTCACCTGGTGGCGCCGCCGGCAGCACTCTTCTGAGCGCTTCCTGGCTTCCGCTTTTCTGGCCATCTTGCTGTTCTTCTCGGCTATTTCAGGCAAGCTCATCGTGTACCTCCTACCCCTGGTTCCCGTGGCGGTGCTCTTGGTGGGACGGTTGGTGAGCCAAGGGGCTTGGGGGAGTCGCTGGTTGTGGGGCGCTTCAGCCACGACCGGGTTGCTCCTCGGTTTGGCCCTGGCGAGTGCTGGCTTTTGGCGTACGGAGTTGACCCCATGGCGGGGGTGGATCACCCCCATAGGGTTCATCGTCGCGACCTTCTCCGCCTTGGGTCTTTACTTTGCTTTCCGGGGCCACCACCGCCGGGCGTTGCTGGCAACTGTGGCGGCAGGCCTATCCTTCACCGGTGTGGTGCTTCCCGTCATGACCCACATCCTGGACCAACGGCTTGCTGTTCGGGCCCTAGCCCAACGCTACCGCCAATTATGCCCTGGCGAGGCTTCGGGGCTAGTCTTCCGCGATTTCCTTTCGGGTTTGCCTTTGTACGCCGGGATGCCTTTCCAGAGGCTGAAGGAGGTGGAGGAGCTGCAAGCCGCCTTACGTTCGGGCAAGCCCGTGGTCATGACGCAGAGGGAGTGGGAGCAGGCCGCTGGTTTGGTGAACCTGCCGGTGCACCTGGAGCGGTTTTCATACCGCCGTTCGTGGCTGTTGATCGTCCAACCGGCCAAGGACTGGCCAGCCGTCCTCCCCCAGCAACGCCTTTAACCAGCCGATATAGCGCGGCGCGAGCTTAGGCAAATCGTACAGTGCCAGCGCCCGTTGGCGGGCCTGCTCCCCCATCGCCCGACGCAGCTCGGGGCGCGAAAAAAGCAATGCCAACTGGCTCCACCATTCCTCGGGTGTGCTGGCCCAGAAGCCCGAAATGCCCGGAACGACCACCTCGCGGTTGGCGCCCACAGGGGAAGCCACACAGGGAAGACCCGCCGCTGCGTATTGGATGCACCGATAACCGGCTTTGCCCCGCGTCCACAGATCATCGGGCAGGGGCGCTAGCCCCACGTGACCTCGCGCCAGCTCTTCCCCTTCAGAAACCTCGCTCCACGGCACCAATTCCAGCGGTACGCCAGGAAGGTTAGGGATGCGGTCTGAGATGACCCTCAGCTTGAACGGGAATTGGCGAGCCATGGCAGCCAAGACCCCACCTAAGTCTTCCAGGTACCGAAGGTTCTTGCCCAGCCCTATCCACACCAGGATGAGTTCCCCCTCACGACCCGGCTCAGCCATCGGGTACTTGGAGACATCCACAGGGGTTGGGTACACCACCGTATGGGCTCCCAAGGGCTTGATCATCTCGGCCAGCTGTTGAGATCCTACGACGGTGAGGACGCAATTCCGTACCATGCGGGCGAACCGCCGCCGACGCCAAAAGGCCCGGCTGGGGGGATCACCGTGCCGGCGGGGCTTTCCGTACATCACCGCATCGTCCACGTCGTAGACCCAAAGCGGGCACCAACGCCGCATCAGAAACGTCTCCCCGAGGAGGAGCTTGACTTTGGAGAAAACAATCAAGTCTGCGGAGCGAACCACCTGGGCTAAGCGAAAAAGGCGCAGCCACTCTGGCCGCCGCGGCAAGACAGCCGTCACCATTTCCAACCCTGCTGATTGGGCAAAGGGTTGCAGGGATAACAGGCGGAGGCGGTACGAGGGCGCCCCAAGTTTTGCCACTATAATGGCAATTCGCTGGCTTGCCATGATCCCCCTTTCAACACCCGAGGGATACGCTGGTCAATTTCTTGCCAGATGACACCGGCCCCACTAGCGCCGTACAGCCCGGTTTCGCGGTTCCGATCCGTTCCCACCCAGACCACCGTGAGCAGCTGGGGTCGCAGGGCCACAAACCAAGAATCGCGCCGGTTGTCCGTCGTCCCCGTTTTACCAGCCAGTGGCTTCCCAAAGCGCTGGGCAAATCCCCCCGCGGTTCCCCGTTCCACTACCTGGGATAGCGCCGAGAGCAGCGAAGAAACCGTGGATGCACGGAATACCCCCCGCGACGACCGAGCTCGACCGAAAGCCCACGGCTCCACCCAAGTGCCTTCGTGGAGGAATGGAGTGAAGGCAGCGGCCACCTGCATGGGCGTGGCTTCCACAGCGCCCAGAAGCTGCGCGGGGGTTCCCGGTGGGGTCAGGTTCACTTGGCGGAGGATCTCACTCACCCGTCCCAGCCCCACCTCCAAGCCCAGCCGCACCACCGGCACGTTCACGGAATGCACCAGCGTTTCGCGCAGCGAAATCGGCCCGCGAAACCGTCCATCGTGGTTTTGTGGGCTCCACACCTGGCCCGCCACAGGCAAGGAAAGAGGTGCATCCAGGAGCATGTCCTCCATGCGCCAGCCCTCCTCCAGCGCCAGGGCGATAATGAACGGCTTCACCAAGGAGCCAATGGGCCGACGCGCCGCAAGCGCCCGGTTGAGCTCGCCTGGTCTTCCCACCCTGCTCCCCTGTAGGGCCAAGACTCGCCCGCCCCGCCCCAGCACCACCACCGCCACCTGCAAAGGATCCTCCAGGTCAAGGGTTGCCAGCGGGGTTACCTTGGCCAGCCTTGCCAGACCTGCCCGCACACCCTCCCACACCGCCATTTGCACCACAGGATCCAAGGTGGTGACCACCTCCCCCGCTTGCCCGCCGAGTTGGTCCAGGAAGTGGGACGCCACCTCCCACCGCAGGGACCAAGGGGCTGCCGGTAAAGGCTTTTGGTGGGCCTGCCTTGCGGCGCTTTCGGACAGATGCCCCTCCCGCACCATGCTGTTGAGCGCCGCCGCCCGCCGTTGCCTTGCCCCTTCGGGGTGGTCAAAGGGGTTGTAGCGGTTCGGCGCGGCGATCATTCCCGCCAGCAGGGCAGCTTCCTCCAAGTCCAAAAAACGCGAAGGCTTGCCGAAATAAAAGCGCGAGGCCGCCTCTACACCGTGGATGGAAATCCCGCCATCTTGGCCAAAGTAGGCACTGTTCATATAGACCTGGAGGATCTCCCGCTTGCTGAAACGGTATTCCACCAGGCTCGCTAGGTAAGCCTCCAGCAGTTTTCGGCTGACACGCCGCTCCGACCTTAGCAGCAACACCTTCACCACCTGTTGGGTGATGGTTGAACCGCCCTGTTTGACCCCGCCGCTAAGGAGGTTGACCACGCTGGCCCTCACCAACCCGCGCAGCGAAAGGCCGGGATGGGTGAGGAAGCCACGGTCTTCCAAATCCACTACCGCGTTAACCAGGTGGGCTGACATGTGCTCCAGCGCCACCGGCCACTGCGCCACCTCGCCCTGGGGCGCAAGCGCCACTAGACGGGGCGGCAGGGATAGCTCCATCACCGGCCCATCGGGGCCCTGGAGCCGCAAACCCTGGGGCGTTGGCACCAGGATCACCGATCCCAACGGCACAAGCCCTGGTCCCACCAGCAAACGATCCCCTTCTTGGCAGACCCCGTAAAGCGGCAAAGACCCACACGGGCGGGGCGGCAGTCCATGGGCGGAAAAGAACTGCCTCAGTTCGTCGTACGTCCATCCCTCGCCCCAGCGCAACGTTCCCGCGGTGGCAAAAAACCGCGTACCCCCAGGGTTTGCCAATGCTTGCCTCATCCCCTGCGTGACCAGCTCGGCGCCCCAAAAGGCCAGAAGGGCCAAGCTCAGCAAGGCAAGAGCGGTGAAGAGAAACAACCACCTTAAGGCAATGCGCGATGCTCTGGACAGCGGCACGGGCCTCATTGTAGCGGTTTTGAACCTCCAAAGGCGGATCAACGTTTCGCCTAGGGGAGGTAAGGATTGTGGAGTTACTCGGCCTGTTGCTGCTGCTTTTCGGAGTTTACCTTTGTTTTAGGGTCCTAGGGCTCTTGGTGAAGCTAGCCCTTTTGCCCTTTAAGCTGCTTTTCCTCGCGCTCAAGCTTGTGTTCCTCGTCCTGGGAATGGTCCTACTGGTGGCTTTGGGGTTCCCACTGCTTTTCGCCTTGGCCCTGCCCTTACTCATCGGGGCCTTGCTCCTATGGGGCCTCCTGCGCCTCCTGTTCCCCTAGATGCCCAAGCACTGGGCTGACAAAAAGGCGTGCCAAGACTCCCTCCGTGGTGAGGGCGTAAACCCGCAACTGCCTGGGGCCTCTGTCCCCCGCACCCACCCAACCCACCAGGGCCGGGCTATTGCCCGCAGCCGGAATGAGGTCACGGCCTACCAACACCGGCGTGGTTCCGGCAAAGCTCCAGACCTCAACCACGAAGGATTGCACGTCCTGCTGCTCCTCCACTTGCCAAAAGGCCTGCCAGTGGTCGCCCTCTTCAACCACCTCCACGGCCCCCAAACGGACTGGATACCCGTGCAACTCCCTTAAGGAAAAGCTTGCTGTAGCCTCCCCAGCTAGCGCCAGGACACCCAAAAAAGCCGCTCGCACCCCCCACAGGGCGACTCGGCGCTCCTCCCCGGCCGCCGGCGTCAGCGCATCCCACCGGCCGTCCTGGTAGAGGACCAAAAGCCGCGCTGCAGCAGCTGAGAGTCGGTTGGTGGAAAGCCCAATCCCGTCCGCCTCCCGGGG
Organism: Thermoanaerobaculum sp.; assembly: GCA_025060245.1. Taxonomy (GTDB): domain Bacteria; phylum Acidobacteriota; class Thermoanaerobaculia; order Thermoanaerobaculales; family Thermoanaerobaculaceae; genus Thermoanaerobaculum. The sequence goes on from JANXCP010000093.1 coordinate 5,338, forward strand.
GAGTTGCAGCCAGCGCAGCTGCGGTGCGGCCAGGGACACCACCGTGTCGCCGAGCAGTTCGCCACTCCCCGTCATCGGCCAGGGATTCACCGTAAAGCCCAACCTGCTAGGCTCAAGCAGGGCAGCTAGGATCACCTCCCACAGGGCGTGGACCACCTTCTCTTCGCCCTTTTCCTTCACCAAAAGGCGCCACGCCGCCTCAACGCTGCCGGTTGTCCTCACCCCCTGATCCCGGTAATGGCGCCAGAAAAGCTCCAGGAGAGCGGTGCGCTGCCAATCCCCTGCCCAAAGGGAGGCTTGAAATGATTCCTCCCACTGCCGCCTCAGTCGGCTCCCAGGGGGAGCGAGGTGAGCCGCCAGCAAATCTGCCCAGGCCCCGCCTAATTCCCGATCCTTGAGTTGCCGCCGAACAACGCCCCGTACCAAGAGAAAAACGTGCTCTTCCACACCAAGGTGGTTAGGTAACACCACATCCGCCGAGCCCTGCGTGGCGTCATAAGGGTTGTTGGTAAAGCGAACTCGCAGCTCTCGCACATCCCAGCCCCTGCCGGCCAGGAGCGCCAAGGTCTGTTCCGCCTGGGCCAGGTGCAAACCTAACTGGGGAGCGGGCTCCAGCACAAAGATCGCGCCTTTACTGCCGGCGATGGGAAAGCCGGCATCCGCGTGGCCGATGGTCAGCAACAGGAGCAGGGGAAAAAACAAGCGCTTCATGGAAGAAGCGTAAACGTGCCAGATGGTCCCGTCAAGGGGAAAAACGCACCAGCACCACGGTGATGTTGTCCAGTCCACCGCGCTCGTTGGCTTCCGCCACCAAACGATTGGCCGCTTGCCCAAGGGATACGGAGCTGGCCACAATGCCACGAATCTCGTGGTCGCTGAGCATGGTGTTGAGCCCATCGGAACAGAGCAGCAAGGTATCCCCCTCCTGCACACCCAGCTCCAAAAAATCTACGGACGGCTCCTGCATTCCGCCTAGTGCCCGGGTCACCACGTTCTTAAGCGGGTGGTTGCGCGCCGCCTCCTCGCTCAATAACCCCGCCACCACCTGCTCGTGGACCCAAGAATGATCGGAGGTCAAAAGTTGCAGTTCCCCTGCCCGTAAAAGATAGGCGCGGCTATCACCCACGTGGGCTACGGTCACTCGCCCAGCTTCCTGGTCCAACAACGCCGCCACCACCGTGGCGCCCATGCCCTTTAACTCGTTCGCCGCCTCCACCGCCCGCATCACTCGCCGGTGGGCGCCCAGGATCGCTTGCACTAGCCTATTGGCGTTGAGGGACAGCTGCACCTGCCAATGTTCAGGCCAGGTCTTCTCGCCATGTTCCCGTGTGGCCTCCACCACCGCCTCAATTTCGTGAACGGCAATTCCTGCTGCCACTTCCCCCGCTGCGTGCCCACCCATCCCATCGGCCACCACGAAGAGGCCCAGGTCATCGCGAATGAGAAAAGCGTCCTCGTTCTGCGCTCTCCTGCGCCCGCGATCGCTGATGCCGTAGGACTCTACGCGCAAGGGTATCGCCTCCTATGACCTCTTACCCAACACAACTTTGAGCTCCGCCAGTACTCCGTTCACCATAGGATCATCTGGCAGCAACTTCGCCGCCTGCTCGGCGAACCTCATGGCCCGCAAATACATACCCGCTTTCATGAACAGACGGGCACAATCAAGATGGTACGTCCCGTTTAAAGGCTCAAGGTTGCAGGCCTTCTCAAGCTTCCTGAGGCCTTGCTCCAGGCGTCCAATTTGCGCGAGGAACAAGCCGAATTGGTGCTGGACCCGCGCATTGTTCGGGTCGTGGGCCTCCGCCTGCTGAAAGAACTCGTGGGCTTCGGCTGGATTGCCCTGTTTGACCAACATGATGGCCTTGGCCAGGAGCGCTTTGGCCAGATCCTTGGGATCAATGGGCCCGCTGGGTGTGGTCAGTTCCAGGGAGCGGTCGTAACGTGCCCGCGTATCCGGGTTGGATAGGATGTTGAAGGCTTGCGTGATCCGTTGAAAGCGCTCCTCCGCGCGGGCCTTCTCCGCACCCTGAAACCGGTCCGGATGAAGCTCACGCGCTAAGCGCCGGAAGGCAGCCCGGATTTCCTCGGTACTTGCGCTGCGCTGAACGCCCAGGAGCTCGTAGAAATTCGCCTCTCTTCCCATTCGGTTCCCCTTATCTACAGGTTAAGCCATGTTACCTCCGTAAGGCTACCCTTTCCCGCGCCACCCGTCGCACCGGCTCGGCCACGTTGCGGTCACGGGCCAGCAGGCGAAGGTCGCGGTCGGCCAGTCGGGACATCAACTGAATGGCTATGGCCGGCGGCGTTCTCGGGTTGAACATGAGGTTGCGAACCACCGCGTAACGGCGCAAAAACCTTTGGCGGCTGGCGATGATCCGCAACGCCACCTCGTTGGCCGAGCGCATCCCCGCGATCTGCTCCACTTCCCCGTCGGAAAGCTTGGGGCTGGCCATAACCGCTCGTACCACCAGGGCCGAGCGGTCCCGCACCAGGATCAGCCGTTCTTCTCTGGTTCCCTTGAGGGCTTGCATGATGCGCTGATAGGTGTTCATCAAGGCAATGCGTACGAAAGCATCACGCACTTCCCGCGGCGCATCGGGTTCCGGTTCCGCCGGACGTACCGGCTCCACCTCTGGGGGGGGTGGAACAATGCCCACCGCCTTCAGCTCTTCCAAGGCCTGGCCAATGGAAGGCGCCGCCACCGGCTCCTCAGGAGCCTCTGATGCCGCTGCTGAGGCCCAGACCAACGCCTTCTCCAAGAACTCTTCCTCAAATTCCCGCAGGCGCCGCAGGATGTCTGGGGTCACCTGGGGGTTGGCCCTCAGGTCTTCAATGATCTCCAAACACCCCAACAGGCGTACTTGGTTCGTCACCAAGGCATCTTGGGTCGCGGGTGGGGCAACCCGGGCGAGCCATCGCAGCGTCTCATTAGAGGTTCGCGGGTCGCGAATGAGCTCTTGCCATAACCCCTCGTCGTGGAACCACCGGGCAATGAGGTCAATTTCTAAAGGATCCAGGTCGGGCAAGGCCAACGTGTCACGGGCGTGGTCGGGGGTGAAGGTTGCCAACGTTTCCCGCGC
>JANXCP010000094.1 GCA_025060245.1 Thermoanaerobaculum sp.
CCTCCTCACCGCGCACCGTCACCACCAGAGGGGTGGTGCTCGCCTGTGCCACCAAGGTTGCTGTGGAGGCAACCCACGTGGAGGGGAGGAGCACCTGGCCCCCAGCAAAACCAGGGGGCAGGCCCACCAGCAACGCCAGATCCTCCTGTCTGCCGACAGTGGGAAGCGCCTCACCTCGCCAACGCGCCGCCGGTGCCTCGGGGTACAGCCCGGCCAAGTACCCGCTCCAAGGCGCTTCCCCCGGGATCAGGAAGCTCTCAACCCCCCAGGAGACCAACGCCAAGGCCTGCGCCGGATGGGAGGCCAGCCCCACCGGTACCACCCCCGGGCAGCAACGGCGAAGGGCCTCCACCTGCTCCGGTGCTCCCACCACCACCCCATCAAAGTGTTGAAAAACCGTGGGCTGCTCGGAAAACCCCAGGGCCACCACCGGCACCCCACCGGCGGCCAGGCTCACCAACCGCTCCAACCAGCCTTGGTCAGTCTGCTGGGGGATCACCACCAGGTATCCCGCCGCCGGGCCGGGTTGGGAGTCCTGCGCCAAATCCACCACCACCCAGGGGGAGGAACCTTGCCGGGGATCGGGGATGGCGGAGGGAAGCAGGGCCAATAGCACCAGGGCGGTGCTGAACACTAGGGGTGGCCTCCCAGCGGGAGCTTCTCGCCAGCAGGGACGGGGAAGGGCAACCAGTTCTCTTCTGGGGTCATGGGACAACGACCGGTGAGCCCGAAGGCGCAATCGGGGTTGTAAGCGCGGTTGAAGTCCAACTCCACCACCCCTGAGGCTAGGCGCACCAGGTCCAGGTAGCGGCCCGAGCCATAGGTCTCCTTCCCCGCCAGGGCGTCGCGAAAGGGGAGGAAGAGGTGGTCAGGGTAGCGGTCCCGGATGTCATCCAGCTGGTACACGGCGAGGACCGCCCTGCCCGTTGGCAGCTGCACCTCCACCCGACCCACCCGATGGGCCGGCCGAATGGACCCGTCAGAGGCAGCGATGGACAGGGGCTGCGGGGGCACCAGCGGTTGCAAAAGGGCCCGCACCTTGTACTCGGGCCGGTAAGGGAAAAACTGGATGCCGCGGAAGGTGGCCGCCTGCTCCGGCGTCATCGCCCCCCGCACCGCTTCCTCCCGCCCTTCACGCCAGCGCCGCTCACCCTCGGGCAACGGCGGGGTGCAGGAAAGCACCGCTACAGCCAGGAAAAAAATTGGCAGCCGGAGCATCGGCCTCAAAAGATCACATGCCGCAGGAAGAACTCATCCGGGGTGAGCTTTCCCGTGGCCAGCTCCGCCGCCGCCTCAGGGGCAATGCGAAACACTCCCGCTTCACGCCCGGCTTCGTTGAGCAGGCGCAGTTCCACGCGTTCCGGGGCCCGCTCTGGGGCCGACTGATGCAACAGGTGGTAGGTCATGCACACCGCTTCCAAGGCCTTGGGGACCTCCTTTTCACTGACCTGCACTTCCACGTACAAGTACTGCGGGCGGGTACCCAGGCTCGTGCGGTACAGGTACAGGTGGTAGCGTTCTAGCCCCTCTTGGAACGCGCGATCGACCCCCTTGTCCGGGTAAGGTTTGTCCCCCAACCGGATCCCCGGGGTAGGAGTGGGTTTGGCCGCCTCGCCGGTGGGTTTGGCAATGTCCCCCCGCAGTCGGCCAATGGTGGTCATGGCTGGAGTCGGGGTCGGGGTGGGCGGAGGGGGACCCTCCTCCCCCAAAGCCAGCAACTCCGCGTCGCCCAAGCCTAAGGAGTTGATCTTTTCCGTCTTTTCCACGTTGATTTGCTCCAAGGGCAGGGAAACCACGGAGCCGTTTTTCAACGTCACGATGGCCAGCTTGCCCTTGACCTGGTACTTTTCCCGCGCCACCACTCGCTTGCCGTTTTTCAGGTAGACCACGTACACCGCGTGCGCTACGCCCCCGCTGAAGATGAGGGCCACACATGCCGCGAGCAGGCTTTTCACGTTGACAACCTCCTCGTCTACGGTAGTATAGCCGCCAGTTGGGGGGCACGTCACATGCTCATTGTTATGACCGTGAACGCCACCCGGGAGGAGGTGGAAGCTGTCAAGCGAGAGGTGGAAGCCCTGGGCCTCACCGCCCACACCATCCCCGGCGCCCAGCGGGTGGCTATTGGCATCACGGGTAACCAAGAACCCCTAGATCCTTCGCTTTTTGAGCACCTTCCCGGTGTGCTGGAAGTCATCCCCGTCACGCACCCGTACAAACTGGTGAGCCGGGAAGTGAAACCGGAGGATACGGTGGTATGGGTGGGGGGTGTGCCCATTGGGGGTGGGTACTTTGCGGTTATGGCCGGGCCTTGCTCCGTGGAGGGTCCGGAACAAACCCTGGCCACGGCTCAGGCGGTGCGAAAAGCCGGTGCCCACATCCTGCGGGGAGGGGCCTTCAAACCCCGCACCTCACCTTACACCTTTCAGGGCCTGGGGGAGCCCGGGTTGCGCATCCTGCGCGAGGTGGCAGCGGAAGTGGGGATGCCCACGGTTTCGGAAGCGCTGGATGAGCGGTCGCTGGAGCTGGTGGCCGAGTACTGCGACATGATCCAAATTGGCGCGCGCAACATGCAAAACTACTCCCTCTTGCGTTTGGCCGGCAAGACGCGCAAACCGGTGCTGCTCAAGCGCGGCATGGCGGCCACTGTGGAAGAGCTCCTCATGGCAGCGGAATACCTTCTGGCCGAAGGGAACTACCAGGTGGTCCTCTGCGAGCGTGGGATTCGCACCTTCACCGACCACACCCGCAACACCCTTGACCTGGCAGCGGTGGTGGCGGTGCAGCGTCTTTCCCATTTGCCCATCATCGTGGATCCCTCCCACGGCACCGGTAAGCGCCACAAGGTGTTGCCCTTGGCGCGAGCGGCGGCGGCGGTGGGGGCGGATGGGCTGATGGTGGAGGTCCACCACAACCCAGCGCAAGCCCTCTCCGACCGCGCCCAGGCCATCGTCCCCGAAGAGCTGGCCCAACTCATGAACCAGTTGCCTTTGCTGCTGCCCCTAACCGGTCGGCAGCTGGCGCAGGGTCGCAGCGCCGCTGCCGTTTCCTGAGGCCCAGGTGTTCGTGCCGGCGCTGCTGCTCTCGCTGAGCCTCTCGGTCATGCCCCTTGCCCAGGCCAAACCCGGGCAGCAGGGGTACTGCCTGACGGAGTGGACCGGCGGGGAAAAGATCAAGATCCCGGTAGAGGTGGTAGGGACCCTCATGACCACCCAACCTGGCCGCCGTGCGGTTCTGGTGCGGCTGCTGGATGAGCGGTTTCGCGACTCCGGGGTGGTGGCGGGGATGAGCGGCTCACCGGTGTACGTGGAAGAAAAGCTGTTGGGCGCCGTGGCCTTCGGCTGGAGCTTCGCCCGAGAACCCCTGGCGGGGGTAACGCCCTTTGAGGACATGCAGGTCATCCCGTACAACCCCATGGCCACCCCACGTTCCCGCCTCTCCTCCCCCGAAAGCTCTGCCCTGGTGGGCGGGGAAGGAGTTGGGGTTAACGTGCAGCCCCTCTTTGCTGCCCTGCGGGGCCAACTGCCACCAGCTGCCTTCAGCCCAAAGGTGGAACCTTCCTCCTCCACCCCGCTGGCCGTGGCGGGTGTGCCCCTTTCACCCTGGACTGAGGGTCTTTGGCGAACCTTGGGGTTGACGCCAGTGCCTTCGGCCTACGGCGCGCCCACCCCATCTGCCCCACCCGAGCCGGGAGATACGGTGGCGGCCGCCCTCATCTGGGGGGATGCGGTGGTGGCGGCGGGGGGAACCCTCACCGCCCGCGACGAGGGTCGGTTCTTTGCTTTCGGCCACCCCCTCATCGCCGCCGGTGCGGTGCGGATGCCGGCGCTGCGCGGCCGGGTGCTGGCCGTACACAACTCCTTTTCCGTGCCGTTTAAGATCTTCACAGTAGGTGAAGCCTTTGGCACCTTCGTCGCCGACCAACCGGCGGGCATGGTGGCACTGGCGGGACCCCCACCGCGCGGGCTGCCCCTGTCCATCGCCGTCCAAGGCGAGGGAACATGGCGGGGTTTTGCTTTTTTCCTCGCCGACGTGCCCATCCTGCAACCCTTGTTGGCGGCGTTCCTCACCGCCGCCAGCGCGAGCCACAACCAAGGCTCCAACGACGACGTGACGGTGGATCTAGCCCTGACGGCGCGGTTTGCCAACGGCAGCACCCTGGCGCTGCGGCAAAACACCGCCGGCAGTGACGCCGTGGCTCGCGTGGCCACCTTCGTGGGGGCGTTGCTGGCGCTCCTCACCACCCCTCCCTTCCCCGTGCCGGCGCTGGAGGGCCTGGAGCTCCAGCTGCAGCGCTTGCCCCATGAAAGTGCGTCCCTCGTTGAGGCGATCCCCCAACGGCGCAAGGTCCGCCCCGGGGAGACATTGCCGGTGACGGTTGCTCTTCAACCGCGATTTGGGCCCCGCCAGACCCAGGTCTACACCCTCCCCATCCCGGCCCACCTCGCCCCGGGGAAGGTGGACCTGTTGGTGGCCGATGGCAGCGCCTTTTCCGAGTACGCCTTGCGCAGCGAGCGCACCGCACCTCAGGACTTCTTGCAGTTGCTGGGCCAGCTCTCCCGCCTCGAGCCCAGCTCGCACTTGGTACTGGCCTTGGAGCTGCGGGAACCTGGTCTGGCGCTGTCAGCGGGAGCCATGCCGGCTTTGCCCCCCTCCCTGGCTGCCTCCCTCAGCGCTTCCCTGGCCCCAGGAAACGTGCAGCGGCTGGCCAGCACCCTATTCGTAGGCCATCGCGTCCCCCTGGCCTGGCCCCTGTCAGGCGCGGTGCGCGTGGGTTTAGAGGTGGTTCCCCAGGAGGGCTTATGACCTTGCGTGCCATCCTCCCTTTGCTCGTGGCGGCAGCGGCCGCCGCCGCTCCCACTCGCCTGTTCACCTTTGACACACCCGCCACCCTGGCCGGTTCCCGTTCCAACGGCGTGCTGATCCGGCCCGACGGCGGCTTAGAAGCCCTTCCACCCTTGGAAACCGTGGCCACCTTCACGGAACCCCTGGCGCAAGCCATGGTGGAGGACCCGCAGGGGACGGTGTACGTGGGAACCGGCCACCCGGCGCGGGTATACCGAGTCACGGCCAAGGGCCCCCAAATGTTGGCGGAGCTGCCCGCCGACCAGATCACCTCCCTGGCCCTCGCCCCCGATGGCACCCTCTATGCCACCACGGCCTTGCCAGCAACCCTGCTTCGGGTGCGCCAGGGTAGCGTGGAACAGGTCGCCAACCTTGCCGAAGGAAACCTCTGGGACGTCACCTTTTTCTCCGGCAGGTTGGTGGTGGCGGCGGGCAACCCGGGGAGGCTCTTGGCCCTGGGGGAAAAGGGCCTCGAGCTGTTGACGGCCATTCCCGACCGGCACGCCCGCTGCCTTGCGGTCCTGGGTCATAAGTTGCTGGTGGGCACCTCGGGCAAGGGGCTGGTCCTGGTTTTTGACGGGCAGACCCTGGGTGTGCTCTACGACTCCGGTTTTACCGAAATTTCCGCCCTGGCCGTGGCACCAAACGGAACGGTGTACGCCACGGCCCTCACCGGGGATCCAAACTTAGGTCAAAGGACCGGGGAAGGACAGCCTTCGGTGACCGTGACCACCGGACCGGCCAGTGGAGAGACAGGACGCTTTGCCAGCGAAGTGCTGCAAATTTCCCCCCAGGGCGCTGTCACCACCCTCATGCGTTTTGATAAGGAGTTGGCCATGACGGTGGCCTGGGGAGCAGGGCAAGTCCTGGTGGGAACGGGTTTGGAAGGCGGCTTGTTTCAACTTGTAGACAGCAGCTCCGCCCAGTTGGATACGGTGGATGCAGGGCAGATCACGCGCCTGGCCAGCGGCGGCACCCTGGTGCTGACCCAGGACCCGGTGAAGCTTTTCCGCCGCCGGGGGCAGGCCCAGGGGACCTTTACCTCCAAGGTCCTGGATGCGGGCCAGGTGGCCCAGTGGGGACGGCTCACCGCGCTGTTTTCTGGTCCCTGCACGGTGAGCGTGCGCACGGGCAACCACCAAGAGCCCAACGATACCTGGAGTGCGTGGTCACGACCCGTACCCTGCGGGCAAGAGACGGATCCACCGCCACCGGGGAGGTTTGCCCAGCTTAAGCTGCAACTGGGGCCGGGACCCGCGCGGGTGGAGCGAATGCAGTGGGCTTACCGGCAGGTGAACCTGCCGCCACAGATCAAGGAGCTCAAGCTGCACCTACCCGGCGAGGTGTTCCTCAAGAGCCCTCCCCCGTCCGAGCGCATCGTGGAGGTGAGCCACCCCGACCTCTCGGGCATCTTCACCACCCTGGACGATGACAAGGAAAACCAGAGCCAACTGGGGAAAAAGTACTACCGCGTGGGCTTCCAAACCTTATCCTGGCGGGTGGAGGACCCCAACGGCGATCCCCTGCGTTTTGATGTGGAGCTGCAGCGCCTCGGGGGGGATTGGTGGCCGGTCCGCCAGGCCTTAGAAAGCGTTCAGCTCGCCCTGGACACCCAGGCTTTGCCCGATGGCCTCTACCGGTTCCGCCTCACCGCCACCGATGCGCCGGGCAACCCCGAGGGTCCTGCCACCTCCACCGCCGTCTCCTCCTGGTTCACGGTGGACAACACCCCTCCCCAGGTGACGGTGAGACGCCAGGGTACGCAATGGATTGTGGAAGCGAGAGACGAGCTTTCCCCCATCTCCCTCGCTGAATACAACCGGGACGCCGAACGGTGGCTACCCTTGGCGCCTGCCGACGGTCTCCTGGACGAGACCCAAGAGACCTTCTCCGTGCCCGCAGCACCCGGCAGGCACGTGTTGTCCATCCGAGTGGTGGATGACCACCATAACCGCCGCGTGGTGGCGGTGGAGGAGGGACCGTGAGCCCTCACCTTCAGCCTCTAGCAGTCTACCCGGGCAGCTTTGACCCACTGCACATGGGGCACGTGGACATCGTCCACCGGGCCGTTCGCCTGTTCCCCGGCGTTTTAGTGGCAGTGCTGGCCAACACCGAGAAAAAACCCTTGTTCTCCGCCGAGGAGCGAGTGGCACTGATCCAGCAAACCTTTCTCCAGTACCCGCAGGTTAAGGTCACTTCCTTTTCTGGCTTGCTGGTGGACTTCATGCGGGTCACGGGTGCACGGGTGGTGCTGCGGGGGATGCGGGTGGTGTCGGACTTTGAGTACGAGTTCCAAATGGCCCTCATGAACCGCCGGCTTTGCCCCGAGGTGGAGACGGTGTTCCTCACCCCGCAGGAAGAGTTCACCTACCTTTCCTCCCGTCTGATCAAGGAGATCTGGACCCTTGGGGGGGATATCCGCGGCTTGGTCCCACCACCCGTCCAGGCGGCGCTGGAGCAAAAAAGGGGAACCTCGCCGTAGAGCTCCCCTGGGCAGAGCTTTTTTCACCCTCGGTCAAAACTCAAAGACGTCCGTGTCCAGGACACCGGAGAGCTGCCGCATCACCGCGGAGGTGAGGGCCGCCGAAGCTCCGGCCACAATGGCCGCTCCCTTGCTCCGGCCAATGAGAAAGCCCACCGCCGCCGCCACACTCACGGACAGCAACGGGTGTCGACGGACCAGGTCGCGCCAGTCAATTTCCCGGGGAATGACCTTGTCCAGAAGGAAATCCGCATCCAACCGTTGCGGGCGAGCCGGGGGCTCCTCTTCGTCCTCGTCAAAATCCTCCAGCTCGTAGACCTCCGCACCTTCCTCGTCGTGGCGCCGAATCTCGTCGTTCATCGTTTAAGGCTCCCGCTTGCGCACCAAGTACCCCACCACAAAGCCCACCGCCAGGGCAATGAGCACCGACTTGCCGGGGTTCCGGCGGATGTACTCCACCAGGTCGTCACGCATTTCCTTGACGTCAATTTCTTCTACCTTCGCCTTGACCTTGGCATAACCCTTTTTTACCTCGCTGGCCAGCTTCTCGTACTGCACCTTGGCCTTCTGGTAGGCTTCCTCGGCCACCTCGCGCGAGCGTCCGTAAAGCTGCCCCGCGCGCTCACGGGCCACTTCCAAAGCTGCCCGAGCTTCGGCCAGGTACTCCTTGGCCTTGGCATAGGTTTCGGCGGACCGAGTCCGCAACTTGCCGTAACCCTCCCCCAAGGCCTCCTTGGCCTTCTCCATGGCCTCCTCTGCTTGGCTCACCGACTCTTTGGCCGCTTCCAGCACCCCCTGGACAGCTTCCCCTGCCTGATCCAGCTTTTCCTGGATTTTCTTGGCCACTTTGCCCTTGTCTTCGTCGCCCATAGCCACCTCCTGTGCGGCAAAAGTATTTTACGCCCTGCGCGTGGCCTGGGCAACTTATCCCTGCGCCACCACCAAGGAAGCCTGGCTTCGCTGACAGGTCTTCCTGCCCTGGTCCTGGGCTTTCAGCGCGGGAAAAC
>JANXCP010000095.1 GCA_025060245.1 Thermoanaerobaculum sp.
AGTTCCTGCAGGTTGTGCACCCGCGAGGCGGTGGCCCAGGCCTCGTCGTCCAACGCCGCTAGAGCCGCTGCTTGTGCCAGGGAGGAGGTATTGAAGGGGGAGCGGACCCGGTTGAGGGTGGCAATCACCTCCGGTGAGGCAATGCCGTAGCCGATGCGAATACCGGCCAACCCGTAAATCTTGGAGAAGGTTCGCAGGACGATGACGTTGCGGCCCTTTTTCAGGTCCTCCAGGCCGTCAGGGTAATCGGGCCGGTCCACGTACTCCTGGTAGGCCTGGTCCAGCACCGTGAGGACGCGATCCCCCACGATGGCAAAGTAAGCTTCCAACTCTTCGCGCGTGGCGTACGTTCCCGTGGGGTTGCAGGGGTTCGCTATGTAGACCAGCTTCGTACGCTCCCCCACCGCCCGCGCCATTGCCGACAGGTCGTGGCGCCTGCCGGCCGCCGTGGGCACGGCAATGGCCCTGCCGTTCACTTGATTCACCGCCAGCTCGTACATGACAAAGGATTGCTGGGAAATGACGGCCTCATCACCATCAGCCAGGTAAGCGCGCGCGAGCATCTCAATGAGCTCACAGGAGCCGTTCCCCAAGATGATCTGGTCCATATCCACAGCCAAACGACTGGCCAAGGCCTTGCGCAGTTTGTACCCGCTTCCGTCCGGGTAACGATTTAGTTCCGGAAGGGCCTCGCGAATAGCCTCCAGCGCCTTAGGCGAGGTCCCCAACGGGTTTTCGTTTGAGGCGAGCTTGACGATGTCCCGCACCCCCAGCTCCCGTTGCACCTCTTCGATGGGTTTGCCGGGCACGTACACTGCCAGCTTCCTGATGTAGTCGGGTGCTTGTGGTCCGCCCATAGTGCGCCTCCTCCTTCGGCTCTAAGCCAACGGCGTTGTAAAGCGCTGCTACTTCTCCCGGGAGCAACTCGCGAAACATCCCCACTTTCAGCTTTTCATCCCGCAACGGACCGATCCCGGTGCGGATCAACCGCTGCACCGGATGCCCAATGCGGCGAAAAAGTACCCGTACCTCGTGGGTTTTCCCCTCCCCCACCACCGCGCGCCACCAGGAGTTCAGACCCTTGGGGGTCGTCCGGACCAACCCCACCTCTTTCGGCACCACCCGCCTCCCTTCAACGGTGGTGCCTCGGCGCAGTTTGGCAACGTCCTTTTCATCCGGCACACCCCTTACCTTCACCAGGTACTCCCGCAACACCCCATAGCGCGGGTGGGTCAAGCGGTACGCCAGCTCGCCGTCGTTGGTCAAGAGCAGTAAGCCTTCTGAGTGAAAATCCAGCCGACCCACGGGGAACACCCTCTCGTGCACCCGTGGACGGACCAAGTCCAGCACCGTGGTTCGCCCTTCTGGATCGTCGGCGGTGGTCACCACCCCAGGCGGCTTGAACAGCAGGAGGTAACGCAAGCGGCGGGCAAACTTGAGGCGTTTCCCATCCACCTTGATGGAATCTTTTTCCGGATCCGCCTTACAGCCCAACGTGGCCACCTGCCCGTTCACCGTCACCCGCCCCTCGCGGATCAACGCCTCGGCTTCACGACGGGAAGCAAAACCCGCTTGCGCAATGAGCTTTTGCACCCGTTCAAGGGGCAACGGATCCCTCCGCCTCTCCCAGCTCCTCCAAGGTTGGCAGCTCGTCCAAGCTTTGCAACCCCAAGAGCACCAGCAGCTCCTTGGTGGTACGGTACAAAAGGGGTGTTCCCACCACCTGCTTCCGCCCCGCCACCCTGATCAGTTTTCGCTCCAGCAACGTGCGCACCACCCCGGAAGAGTTTACACCCCGCAAGAAGTTGATTTCAGGCAGGGTTACCGGCTGTCGGTAGGCGATGATGGCCAAGGTTTCCAGGGCCGCCTGGGACAGGCGGGACTGGGCGCGGATCCCGAGAAACGCGCGCACCACCTCCCCCACCTCAGGCCGCGTCGCCAGCCGATAACCTCCCGCCACCTTTTCCAAACGCAAGCCTGAACCCGGGTGCTCATGGCGCTGCCGGATGTGCTCCAAGGCCGCCGCCAAGTCCTCCTGTGTTACTTCGCCCCCCAGTGTCTTCAGCAGGGTTGCTTCGCTCACGGGCTCCCCCGCCACAGCCAAAATGGCCTCGCAAGCCGCTGCCAAGAGGTGGTGGTCAGGCATAGCCCAAGGCGCGCTCCACGGCCACCGGCTCGCCCGTGGAAACCAGGTAAATCTCGGCAAAAGACCGTTGTTGGTGGACCCGCGCCGCACCCAGCCAGACCAGCTCCAAGGCCGCCAGCAAGCAGGTCACCGCTTCTACCCGCTCCCGCCGCGTCAGCATGTGGGAAAGCAGCGGGAAGCTCCCCTGGGAGGACAGGAAACCCAACAGCTCGCGCATTTTCTCTTGCACCGAACAGCCCAAAGGGGCCAAGACCAGACCCGGGGGGTGCTCACGGCGGAAGCGTTGCAGCACCTCACCCATGGCCTGGGCGAGGGCGCCCACATCCAGCTCCTCCAGGGCCAGTTCGGGTTCACCGGAGCTCTCCACTGGGCTTAGGCGAACCGAAAAAACCCCTTCCCGCAGGGACAACAGACCCGCCAACTCAGCAGCTTGACGCTTGACCTTTTCATAGGCCAACAGGCGCTCCACCAGTTCGGCTCGCGGATCGGGCTCGTCCTTGCTCCTGCGCGGCAACAGCATGCGCGACTTGATGGCCAAGAGCCACGCGGCGCAGACCAGGTACTCCGCCGCCACCACCAGATCTAACTCCTCCATGGTGCGCAACCAGGCTTGGTACTGGTCGCAAATCGTGGCCACGGGTATGTCCCAAATGGAAACCTTGTTTTCCTGGACCAAGAACAACAGGAGGTCCAAAGGTCCCTGAAAAACCGGCAAATGGACCGCCGGGCCCTTGGCTTCCCCTAATGCAACAGCACCCACACTAACGCCTGCATGAAAGGTCGCAAGATCATGCCAAAAAACCCAGTCCACAGCAGGGCAAAGAGCAAGATCATGCCGTACTGACGCAGCTGCGCGAAGTGGTACGCCCAACGCCGGGGCAGCAGGTATTCCAGTACGTGCGAACCGTCCAGAGGGGGAATGGGAATCAGGTTAAACACGGCCAGCACCAGGTTGATTGTGGCCAAAGAAAAAAGCAAATAGAGGATCGGCGCCAAGAAACCCGAAGCCCCCAGGGCTCCCTGGCTAGCCACCGCCACCAGCAGGGGCCGAAACTCAGGTATCAAAAGACGAGCACCCAACAACACCAGCACTGCCACCATGGCCAACAGCACGTTGGAACCGGGGCCGGCCAAAGCCACCAACATGGGATCCCGACGCGGGTTCCGGAGGTTGCGGGAAACGTAAGGGACCGGTTTTGCCCACCCCAGGACCGGCGCACCCACGATCGCCAGTAGCAACGGGAACAGCACGGTCCCAATGGGATCCACGTGTCGTAAGGGGTTTAAGGACACCCGTCCCAACCATCGCCCCGTGGGATCCCCCAAGCGATCCGCGGTCCAGGCGTGGGCGGACTCGTGGACCGCAATGGCAAACCCCAGAGCGATCAGCTGGATGACAATTTCCGGTAGCCGCAGCAGGAAACCTTCCATCGGCGCTCATGCTAGCAGATCGGCGATCCCCCTTGGGGGCGTCACCTTGCCCCACCGCTCAATCACCACCTCCTCACCCACCACCCGGACGCGAAAAAAAGCACCTCCCGCCCTCACCAGCCAAATGGTTCGTTGGGGAAAACCCCCAGCGGCACCGCTTCCGTGGACCTCTCGCAGCACCTCCACCGGGTACTCCTCCCCGGCCCAGCGAAGCCAACGAGGGCGCTCGTAACCCCTGCTGCCGGCGTAAAACTCGGCCCTGGCCGGTGCGGGAAACCAGCAAGCCATGATGGCAGTGTAGCCGAGTTGACCCGGGCGTCGTTACAATGAATCGGTGGAGGTTGCGTTGGATCAGGTTTTCATCCGCAACCTGGAGACCTATTGCATCCTGGGCACCAACAACTGGGAGCGAGAAGTTCAGCAGAAGGTGTGCTTGGACCTTTGCCTGCACGGGGACTACCGTGCTGCGGGGCTGCAAGACCAACTGGGTTTGACCGTGGACTACAAGAGGGTCGCGAAAACGGTCTTGGAGCTGGTGTCATCCTCCCAGTTTTTCTTAGTGGAGGCGTTGGCCGAGGCCGTGGCCACCCTCATCTTGCAGCAGCAGCCGCAAGTCCAAGCGGTCACGGTGACCGTAAGGAAACCCGGGGCTGTGCGCTTCGCCGAGGAGGTGGGGATTACCATCCACCGCCGCCGCGAGGATCTGCCGTGACCCCTGTACTGTTGCTCCTGGGGTCCAATATCAAACCCCACCTCCACATCCCCGCAGCCAAGAAGGAGCTGCAAGAACTCTTAGCCCACTGCCGCTTTTCCCGCACCTACCTCACCGAGCCGGTGGGGGATTCCCACCAGCCACCTTTTTGGAACCTGGCAGCCTGTGGCTATACTGCCCTTTCCCTGGCCGAGTTGCAAAAGGAGCTGGCACAACTCGAGCAGCGCCACGGCCGTCTGCGCGATCCAAATCGGCCCTGTGGGCCCCGCACCCTTGATGTGGACCTCCTCCTTTACGGGCAAACGGTTGGTCGTTTTGGGTCCCTGGAGCTCCCAGCCCCCCTTTTGGCCAAGGAAGCCTTCGTCCTCATCCCCGCTGCCGAAGTGGCCCCACACTGGTCCCATCCGGTGCTCGGAAAAAGCTTGGCCAGGTTGGCGCGCGAGATTGGCAGCACAGGAGTCCAGCTTCTGCCCGAGGAAGCCAATGCCTGAGACCCTCACCGCCCTGGTCACCGGTGGAGCGCGCCGGGTAGGGAAGGCCATCGTGGAGGAGTTGCTGGCGGCCGGGGCGCAGGTGGCTTTCACCTTCTGGCAGTCGGAGGCGGAGGCGCGAGCATTGGCCGAGTCTTACCCCGGCCGTGTTTACGCCCTCCCTTGCCAGCTGGCCGATGTCGGCCAGCGAACCCAGCTGGTCCATCAACTGGAACAGTCGTTTTCCCACCTGGACGTGCTGGTGAACAACGCTGCGGTCTTTCCCCGCATCCCGTTGGAGGAGTGCACGGTGGAGGCGTTTCGCCAGGTGATGGCGGTCAACCTGGAAGCTCCTCTGTTCCTTTCGCGGGACTTGGCCCCTATGCTGCGCCGCGCCGAGGGGTCGGTGGTGAACATTGCCGACATCTACGCCTTCCTCCCCCTGCGCCACTTCACCGCCTACGTCATCTCCAAAGCCGCCCTGGTGGCCCTGACCCGCCAGCTGGCGGTGGAGCTGGCACCCCAGGTGCGGGTCAACGCCGTTGCCCCTGGGATCGCCGAGTTTCCCGAAAGCTACGATGACACCACAAAAAACCGCCTCATTCAGAGAACGCTTCTGCAACGAGCCGGATCGGCCAGGGAAATTGCCCGTTTGGTGCGCTTTCTGGCGTTAGATGCGTCTACCATTACCGGACAGGTGATTAGCGTGGACGCCGGCCGCTCACTGAACTGGGGTTAGCTTTTGCACCGATATCAGCACCTCTCGGCTGTACACAATTTCCATGTTCTTGATTTCTTACTCTCTGGCCCAACCACGAGGGCTTCCGTTCTCATCTGCTCCGCATTGCCAAGGTAAAAACCTTGGCGAAACCTGGTCTTCTGGCCGGTGGCCGGGTCACCCATTTCCCACATCAAGGTGAACGAGCGGCGAGCCATGGCTGCCTGCCCCTCACCGAGCACGAACCCGGTGCCCAGGCTTTCCATCCCCAAGGCAGCCCTGAATGCCCTGCCGCATGAAGCGCCCGCGCAACGCCCACGAACGCTCTGCCACGGCGGTCTTCTTTTCCGTAGGCCCCTGAGGATTCGGGAAAGTGATGACCTGCGCCCGAACAGGTCCTACCAAAGGTGCAAGACTGCTTTATTCCTCACCGCACTCGGCCAAGGTGAGCCAAACCTCTAGGGCCGCAGGCGACGGCTCGCGGCCCGGCCCGCGCCGCCAAGCAAGCGGCCAGGGCTACGATGGTGCGGCGGTGCACGGACGTCATTCCCCTCCTGGGGTGCACAGGGCGCAACCGTAGAGCCGTTGCCCAGTCATCTCACCGCTGGTAAAGTTTTTTCGTGCTGGTGATCGTGAATCCCGCTGCGGCGGGGGGACGCTTAGGGAGGCAGTGGCCGCGTTGGCAAAGCCTCCTAGAAAGCTTGGGTATGCGGGTACCGCAGGCCTTTACCCGCGCCCCCGGGCACGCCACGGAGCTCGCCGAAGAGGCCGTGGAAAAAGGCACGGAAACGGTGGTGGCTGCCGGCGGGGACGGTACGATTTGTGAGGTGGCCGAAGGGCTTCACCGCGCCGGCAAAGGGATTTTGGGCATCCTTCCCCTCGGGACGGGTAACGACACCGCCCGCACCTTGGGAATCCCGCGCCACCTGCCGGCCGCTGTGGCCACGTTACGACGGCAAAAGGCGCGACGGATTGATCTTATGCAAGTGGGTGAACGGGTGGTGGTCAACGCCCTGGGTTTGGGCCTTTTGGGCACCATCAACCGGCGTGCGGCGCGCCTTAAAAAGGTCCGGGGTTTTGCCGCCTACCTGGCGGCGGCGGTGTACAGTTTGGCGCGTTATAGACCAACGAGGATCAACCTGGAGGCAAACGGGTTTTCCTATTCCGGCCCCTTGACCATCCTGGCGGTGCAAAACGGCCCCACCACCGGCGGCGGCTTCCGCCTCACGCCGGCTGCCACCCCTGACGACGGTACCTTGGACGCCTGCTTGGTGGAAGGAACCGGTATGTGGGCGCGAATTCCCCGCCTTTGGGCGGGACTTCGGGGTCACCTCCACCGCTGGCGAGGCAGCCACAGCTTTACTTTCCAAAGCTTGCGACTTCACCTTGAAAGCCCCCTGGATGCCCACCTAGATGGCAACCCGTGGGTGGTCCCTGCGGGCACCCTCCACATCCGTGTGCGACCCCAAGCGCTGACGGTGCTGGGCGCACCCGAACCCAACTAGATCACCCTGGCAAGGGAGCGGGCAAGGAAGGAAACCATGTCCTCCGGGTACGGCGCCTCCACCGTGACCCATTGACCACTGCCGGGGTGGCGAAAACGCATACGACGGGCGTGCAACAAAGGCCGAGGAAAAGACTTGTTCCCGCCGTAAAGCGCATCCCCAAGGATGGGAAACCCAACGGCTGCCAAGTGCGCCCGCACCTGGTGCCGGCGGCCAGTGACGGGAGAGGCCTCCACCAGGGCGTGATCCCGCGACAGACGGTGGAGGAGTCGGAGTTCGGTCCGTGCCCATTTGCCTCGGTCCCAGTCCACCACCGTGCGCCCGCCCCGACCGGCGTTCTCCCGCAGGGGAGCTTCCACGGTCTGCACCTCCCAGGGGGGTTGGCCACAGACCACGGCGTGGTACCACTTGCCTACCCGGTGGAGAGAAAACTGCTGCGCCAGCTCTTTTTGGGCAAAGGGCGTCCGCGCAAGCAGCACAACGCCGGTGGTGGCTCGGTCCAAGCGATGGACCACAAGCACCTGCCCAAAGGATCGGGAGAGCTGGCGCCAAAGGCTTTCCTGCTGGGGGCGGTGACGGTCAAAGACCACGCTCACCCCAGCGGGCTTGTTGACCACCAAGAACTGCTCCTCCTGAAGCAGGACCTCAATGGGAAACTCTGGCAAAAAAGCCGCTCCAGGCTCGCACACAAGGGATTCTAGCGCAAGCCAACGCATGAGCTTGGCCTGGCCAAGCTTGGGAAACGGAGCGCAGGTTAAAGCAAGAGCTTTAGGGCAGCAAAAAGGACCAGCCACACCACCGTGAGGAAGTGCCAGTACAGGGCGGCGTAATTCAGTCCCTGCTGGGTCAAGGAACCCCGCCGGGCCTTGGCGGTCACAAAACCGAGGCTTACAAGCCCACCTAACACGTGCACGGCATGCAACACCGTGAGCAGGAAGAAGCTAAAGGCATAAAGGGCGGTGGCGGTGGCCTTCACCGCCGGGGCCATGGCGAGCCAGCTCACGGTTTGATTGGCCAAAAAAACCAGCGCAAGAAGGCTCGTGGCCATGAGCCAACCCGCAACCCGAACCTCACCCCCGTGGGCCCAGCTTTTTTGCGCCCGCCAGAGGGTCCAGG
Organism: Thermoanaerobaculum sp.; assembly: GCA_025060245.1. Classification (GTDB taxonomy): domain Bacteria; phylum Acidobacteriota; class Thermoanaerobaculia; order Thermoanaerobaculales; family Thermoanaerobaculaceae; genus Thermoanaerobaculum. The sequence goes on from JANXCP010000095.1 coordinate 8,099, forward strand.
AACTGAGGAGGATCAGGGCGGTGGACAGCCATAGCCCTTGCGGGAGGCTCGGCGCGCCTGGTGGTGGCCAGCTGGGGGCCTTGGCGCGCACCACCAGGATACCCACCAGACTCGCCGCAAACAGGATGCTCAGGGACAGCAAGAAAAGCCTCATCCCCAAGCGGCCAGCGGA
>JANXCP010000096.1 GCA_025060245.1 Thermoanaerobaculum sp.
CGGCGCTCACCTGCTGTACGTGTCGCGCGGCATAGGTGTGGGAGCTGTACCCCTCCGCGTGGGCACCTGGCCCGAAGTTGACCTCATCACCCTCCAGAGGGGACGCCCGGCTCCCAGCCTCTAGGGCGGGCCTGCTCACCGCACCACCACCGGTGGTACCCAGACCGGACCCGGCAGGAATAGTCGCCTTTGCTGCAGGGCCGTCAACAAGGCCCGCACCTGATCCTCCTCATCCCTTTGCACAAGACGCCGCCAGAACGCCACTCGGCGCGGGTAAAAGCGCAGCTCCACCGGCTCATCCGGGGCAAGACCGGCCAGCTTCCGTGCCTCCTCCAAGGCCACGTCGAAACCTCCGAGGCGATCCACCAGCCCCCGTTCCAAGGCCTGCTCACCGGTGAACACCCTCCCTCGCCCAATGGCATCCACCTGCTCATGGGTCAGCTTCCTGGAGCGTGCCACCCGTTCCACAAACTGCCCATAAATGCGGTCAAGCCACGCGTAGACTTCCTGCCGCTGCTCCTCGGTCCAGGGGTGTAGGCTGCCAAAGAGGTTGGCGTTCGGGCTGGTGGCCAGCTCGCCCCAGGTGACCCCTAGCTTCTCTTCCCAAAACCGCGCCATGGCTAGGTGGCCGGCGAATACGCCGATGGAGCCGGTCATGGTCCCGGGATCAGCCACGATCCTCTGCGCCCCGCAGGTGATCCAATACCCGCCGGAGCCGGCCACTTCACCCATGGAAACCACTACAGGTTTTTCCTTCGCGGTGCGCTCCATCTCCAACCGGATGATCTCCGACGCCACCGCACTCCCACCCGGAGAGTTGATGCGGAAGATCACCGCGCGGGCATCCGATTGGCGCACTTGACGGAAGGTGCGGGCCAGCGTTTCTGCCCCCATCACCTCACCGCCGAATAGGGGAGCCGGCGAAAACCCGCTCTCGCCGCGCATGATGGCACCTTCGCCCACCACCACCGCAATAGGTGCCCCTTCCCGATCCGGCCGCCCCGATCGCAGGTAGCGGCGCAAGCTCACCACCTTCAACTCGTGGCCATCCTTTCTTGCCGTTTCTTCAGCAAAGCTGGACCAGTCCTGGATGGCGTCCACCAGTTTGTGCTGCAGCGCCTCCGGCCCGGAGAAGGGACCGGAAGCCAGCAGCGCTCGGACCTCCTCTTCCGACAAGCCGCGGGCCTGGGCAATGCCCCGCACCAGTTGCTGCGACAAGCTGCCCAAAAGCCAGGAGGTCATCTCTCTGTGGGCGGGGGTAAAGTCCTTTTCAATATAAAAATTCCTTGCGGTCTTGTAATCCCCCACGCCGGGAAATTCCGGCTCAATGCCCAGCTTGTCTAGGGTGCCGCGGATAAAGGGCACTTCCGCCCTCAAGCCGATGAGCGTCAGATCCCCCAAGGGGCCCAGCACCACCCGCTGGCACCCTGTGGCGAGGAAATAGGGCATGTTCCCTGAATACCCTTCACCGGCCGTTTCCAAGAAGGCGTACGTGGATTTTCCACTCCGCGCCAGCGCTTGCAGCTGCTCACGAATCTCCTGGACGGTGGCCATCCCGGCAAAGCAATCGTGGATTTTCAACCGGATGGCCTTGATACGCGGGTCTTGCCGTGCCTTCACCAGGGCATCCCGAAGGTCCTGGCGGGAGACCTCGCGGGGACCTAAGAGCTCCTCCAGTGGATCCTCCGCGCCTCGTTCCGGGATGGAGCCGACAATGTCCACGTGCAGGACGGCGTTTCCGGGTAATCGCTGGACCACGGCCTTGACCGCGAAGGCCACAACCAGGACTCCGAAGAGCACCACCAGGGCTAAGCAGCCCAGCGCCGCCAAGACCCTCCTCTTCTTGGCCATAGCCACCTCCCACCTACTGTCCCATATTACGATCTTGGCAAGGATTCGTTCACCTGTGCTTCCGTGACCAGTTGCCTGGCCTGGTCTAGCAACCCGGACAAATAAACCCCCAGCTCCCGGTAGGGTTCAGGGCTGGCCAAATCCACTCCCGCCTCGCATAGGAGCTGGTAGGGATAGGCGGATCCTCCAGCTTTAAGAAGGCGTAAGAACCGCTCCTGCGCCTGCGGTTCGCCAGCCGTCAGCTGCCGGGCAAAAAAAGTGGACGCCACCAGCGAAGTGGCGTACTGGTACACGTAAAAGCCGTAGTAGAAGTGGGGAATGTAGCCCCACTCCACAGCAAACTCCTCCTCCACCTCCACCACCCCCGCCTCATGGCCCAACCAACGGCGTTGCCGTTGCCCGTATAGGTCAGTCAGGAGATCCGCCGTAAGGGCCTCACCCGCCTCCACCCGACGGTACACCTCCAACTCAAAGTCGGCAAAGTTCGCCTGGCGGAAGAAGGTGCCCCGGAAGTGCTCCAGCAAGTGGGAAAGGATGAACAATCGCATGGCCGGTGTGGACGCTTGCTGCAGCAGGTGCTGGAGCAGCAGCGTCTCATTCATGGTGGAGGCCACTTCGGCAATGAAAATCGGGTACTCGGCGGTGGGGTACGGCTGGTGGCGGTTGGCCAAAGCCGAGTGGACCGCATGACCCCACTCATGGGCCATGGTGCACACCCCGTCCAGGTTACCGTGGAAGTTCAACAAGATGTACGGGTGGACATCGTAGGCGTCACCGGTGCAGTAGGCCCCACTCCTTTTTCCCGGTCGGGGGTAAGGGTCCATCCACCCGCCACGGAAACCCTCCTGCAAGATGGCCCCGTATTCTTCCCCCAAGGGCGCCAGAGCGGCGAGGAGCAGCTCCTGGGCCTGGTGTAGGCCCACCTCGGCCAAGCAGGACTCGCCCCAAGGAACGTAAAGGTCAAAAAACGCCAATTTTTCCAGACCCAGGGCCACCTGGCGCAGACGGAGCAGGTCGTAGAGCAGAGGCATCAAACCCTCGGCCTCGGCCAGAAGCCGGTGGTAAACCTGTTCCGGGACCGCATGGGGGAACAACGACGCCGCCAAGGCGGAGGGAAAGCCGCGTAAGCGCGCTTCAACAACGCCGTGCCGCACCTGGGCGTCCAGATTACACGCCAGCGTTCGGGCAAAGCCTTGGTAGGTACGGAAAAACTGCCGCGCCACGCGTTCCCGCACCCCGCGGTCGGGGTGTTCGCGAAGGCGCGTGTAGGCGGTCTGGTCAATGCGCACGGTTTCACCAGTGGGAAGGCTGATTTCCGGAAAGGGAAAATCCGCGTGGGTGAGCACCTGGTACAGGTTATAGGGAGCGCGGGCCACCGCCGACAGCTCAGCCAACACCTTTTCTTCGCCGCTTGCCAACAAGTGGGGGCGCTGTCTTAGGGCGTCCCGCAAAAAGAAGGAATAGTCCGCCAAATCGGCGGTGCTGGCCAAAAGCCCCTCCACCCAATGGGCGTCCAAGTGGGCCAAGCGGGGCAGAAGCCACGACCAGGCTGCGGAGATCTTCGCACCCAAATCTTGGGTTTGCACGCGCCGCGCCCACCGGTTGGTGTCGCGGGTATCCTCATCGGAGCTGGTGAAGGCGTACACCGCGAGACGCCCGTAGTGGCGTAACGTATCAAAGTACTCAGCCAAGGCGCCCCGCAGGTCTTCCACCGTTGCCAAAGGTCTCTGCTGCCACTGGAAACCCAATTGGGCTTTTTCAGCCACCTGCCCGAACACTGCCCAAAAATCCCGCTCGTCGGCGAACAGGTGCGTGAGGTCCCAACCGACTTCTTGGTTCACGGCGAACCCTCCAGAACGGGCGATAGTAGCAAAAGCTCATCAGAGGATCAGCATGGCATCGCCGTAGGAGTAAAAGCGAAAGCCCCGCGCCTTGGCCATCTCATACGCGTGGAGGATGCGTTCCCTGCCGGCGAATGCCGCCACCAGCATCACCAAGGTAGACCGGGGCAAATGAAAGTTGGTCAAGAGGGCGCCGGTTCCGTGAAAGGCAAAACCGGGGAGGATGTAGGCCTCCGCTTCGTAGCTGCCGGGGTACACGCGCCCATGGCCACGCCGCAGAGCGTCTTCCAGGGCGCGCACTGAGGTGGTTCCCACACAGACCACTCGCCGGCCCTCCGCCAAGGCTCGGTTCAAAAGCCAGGCGGTGTGCGGCGACACCTGATACAGTTCCGGGTCAAGTTTGTGGTCCCTCGGGTCCTGGGCGGTCACGGGTTTGAAGGTTCCCGGTCCCACGTGCAGGGTAATGCTGGCCACTTCCACGCCCCTCGCCCGGCATGCCTCCAACTGTTCCCGGGTGAAGTGCAACCCGGCGGTAGGCGCGGCCACAGCAAAACCCTGTTGGGCATAGACCGTTTGGTACCATCGGCGATCCTCCGGGCCGGTGCTGCGCCTCTTGGCTATGTAGGGCGGCAACGGTATCTCCCCCACCTGCTCCAGAGTGGCCAGATCCAAAGGCGGTTCAAACCGAACCACAAGCTTGCCTTCGCCCAGCTGCCGCTCCACCACTCCACGCCCCCAAGGGAAGAGGATGCTCATGCTTGGGCGAAGCTTCGCCGCAGGCCGCCCCAACACCTCCCAGGACCCTCCACTCACGGCACGGACCAACAGTAACTGGCAAGTTCCCCCACCGGATCTTCGACCTACCAGGCGCGCCGGTAGTACCCGCACATCGTTCACCAGCAGCACGTCCCCGGGTTCCAGCAGGGCGGGAACATCGCTGACACTTGCCTCAAAGGTGGGTCCCCCGCGCACCAACACCAACAGGCGCGACCTCCCCCGCGGACGCGGGGCCAGCGCAATGAGCTGTTGCGGCAAATGGTAGGCAAACTCCTCCGTGTGCACGCTGCCAACCTTAACACGTTCGGTCAGCAACGCAACCGAAGAATGCCGAAGCCGAGTTTACCGCGGCTGACCTCTGAATGAAGCTGACCGGGGAAGCTTGGCCAAGGGCGGGCTCCGGGAGAAAAAAGAAAGGCCCCGCCGAAGCGGGGCCTTTGCTTTTTTGAGCCTCGAGCGCTAGAACCGGATTCCCAGGGAGACCAAGAAGGTGCGCGGCGTTTGATAGGAGCCAGCGGTGGTGGGCTTGCCAAAGTTGGGGCCCTTCTGCCAGTGATAGCCAGCGCAGTTAGCCTGACCCTGGGGGCACTCCCGCGGCGTTTCGGTGAAGGGGTTGAAGGTGGCAAAGTCCGAGCGGGTAGCGCGGGTGTTGATGGTGGTGTCCACGTAGATGGCATCCTGATTGTTGAATACGTTGCGCACCTCGGGTTGCACGAAGATCTCAAAGCCACGGCCCAAGAAGAGGGAGTAATTGAACGCGATATCGGTGGAGGTGATGTCGGGTGTGCGATAGGCATCACGGTTCGTGAAGTAGTAGGTCTGCGTGGTGGGTGGGTTGCGGTAGCCCGGGTTGGTGACGTACGGGGTATTCGGCGTCACGTTGCGGTTGATCAGGCTGATGGTGCCCACCGCGCCGTAGGGAGTACCGGACCAATAGCTGTGGAGCAGACTCACGTTGAGCCGGTGAGTCTTGTTGCTGATCAAATCATAGGAAGCCCACACCCGAGCCCGGTGCTCCTGGTCAATGGCCAAACGGCCCTTGGGGGCGAACCAGGCCAGGTTGCGGTACTCGGGGTACATGAGGATGGCTGAACGAACTGGACCGGAAGGCCCCGTTTCTCCGTCCCAGTTACCGAAGGTCTTGGAGTAAGTGTAGTTGCCACCGATGCGGAACCGCTGGAAGGGGCGGAAATCCGCGGAAACCTGGATCGCGTCGTACTTCCGCTCCAGCAGGTTGTCCTCGTTCACCACGATCCCCTTGTCCACGACGGACCCGTTGGGCAGGGTCACCGTGCCCGTGGTCAGGTCAGTCCGCTGCGCATAGAAGTCGCCGTACTCGCGCTTGATCCAGTCAATACGCGCCGAACCCTTGGCGCCGAAGCTACGGGCCACCGACAGCATGTACTCGGTCGTGTCAGGAGAGGCCATGTTCTTGTCCAGGAAGATGTTGCCGCCGGGGATGGAAGGCACGGAACGGTAGTTGGTGTTGCTCGTGCCGCCAATGGAATCAAACCAACGCCAGAACTGCTCCAAAACCTGTTCGGTGGGCAAGCAGGCAGAGGGATTGGCAGCAGAGCAGCCGGCGTTCACCGCCGGGCCGGTGTACCACCAGGTGTAAGTGGCAGGGTTCCCCGCCGCCGAGGAGGCATCGCCCTGGGTGTTGGCAATGGCCATGACGTACACGCCGTAGCTGGCGTTCAAGGTCCACTTGCCATCACCCATGGGATCCCAGGTCACACCCAAGCGGGGGCTAATCTTGGCGTCGTCAATGACCTTCTTCCCTTCTTGGTCGGTACCATCGTTCTTGTCGTAACGCACACCGATGTTGAACGAAAGGTTCTTGTTCAACCGCCAGCGATCGTTGATGTAGAAGGATTTGGTCCAGAAGTCGGTACCCTTGGTGGGCTTGAGAATGGGGTTCCACATGAGGTAGGAGGAGTTCGGCACAAGCCGGGCGTACACGTTTTGCCCAATGACCACTGCCGTCAGGTAGATACGGAAGTCGGACCCCGATTGATGGTTGTTGGCCGCACGAATGTCATCAAACGCGTCGTAACCAAAGGTAATGTCGTGGGAGCCCAACTTCTCCGTGGACAAGAAGTACGTGCCCTTGGCCAAGTAGTTCTTGTTGGAGCGCTCCTCCGGGCGGCACACACCGCAGAAGGTGGGGCTCCAGAACCGCCGTCCAGTGGCCACATCCAACAGCAGCGTGCCGTAAATCCTGTCGCGGTAACGAGAGCCCGAGCCGACGAACTCCAGCTTGCGCTCGGAGTACTGCGCCTCAACGAAGAAGTTGTTACCGATGGCCCCGTTGTAGTTGAACACCATGAGGTGCTCCGGCAACTCGCGGTCGTAGAGGCTGCGCAAGTCCATGATGGTGCCAAAGGAGTTGTTCCCCTGTTCCCGATCTCGCTTAGTGTAGGTCCCTACGAAGCGGTGGGAGGGGTTCAAGCTGAACGTCAGCTTGGCTTCCCAGCGCAGCTCGTCTTCGGTGATCTGGTAAGGGATCTGGGTGATGGCAGTCTGTCCCGAAGTCTCCAGGGAGCGCTGCCGGCCGGCCAAGAAGAACCACAGCCGGTCACGAATGATGCGACCGCCCAGGGTGGCCTCGTAGGTGTGATTCAGCTTATCGTCGCGGAACACCGTCAGAGGCGTTGGCTCTTGCCAGACGTCGCGGAACAGAGAGTCACGGAAAGAGCCAGAGAACTCGTTCCCACCCGACTTGGTGATGGCGGTCACCACGCCACCGGAGAACCGCCCGTACTCAGCGGAGATCCCGGCGGTGCTGACGGTTGTCTCCTGAATGGCGTCTTCAATGAACAGCGGCAAGGCCTGGCCGCGGATGTTCTCGTTGAGCACCACCCCGTTCACCAACCACAGGTTCTCGTAGGACTGAGCACCGGAAATGGTAATCCCCGCGTTTGGACCGGTATCGGTCACACCAGGTGCCAACAGCGTCGTGGCCGCCAAGGTCCGCCCCACCGGCAGGTCCTCCACGAAGGTCTTTTCAAAGGTGACGGAGGCCTGAGTGGTGGTCGAAACGGGCTCAAACGCACCCGTTACCACCACCTCCTCGGCGAAGGTGCCCTGCTGCATCAGCGCATCCACCCGTGTCACCTGGGCGGCGTTGACCTTGACCTTCTCCTCCAGGGTTTGGTACCCAGAAAGCTCAAACCTTACCGAGTACTCACCCGGAGGCAAGAGGGGTATGGCAAAGTCACCGTTCGCGGCGCTCACCGCGGTCCGCGTCCCCTGCAAGCTAGGGGAAGACACGGTCACGGTGACCCCCGGCAGTGGCCCAGAGGCATCACTTACCTTGCCCTCAATCTTACCGGTAGGCATCTGCGCCGCTACCGGTAAGGCCACCGCTAAAAACAGAACCAAACAAACCACAAGCCATCGCCTCATACCTACTCCTCCTTTCTGCTGGTTCAACCAGCTAAGGGTTCCCAAACGTCAAACGCCCTCCACGCCTCCGAATGCTAGCAAGCGGTATGCCAAAGACAAGGGGCACCCGATAAGGGCCCCAGGGAAAGGGGATTCGGGTTTCCGGTTGCGGTTGTTCGGCTTGCTGAACATCCCGCAAGTGTTCAAGGTTTGGTAACGAACTCCACGTCCAAGATCACACGCACCTCATCGCCCACCACCACCTCCCCCGTGTCCAAGATGCGGTGCCAGGCCACGCCAAAGTCCTTCCGGTTAATGGTGGCGGTGGCGTGTACTC
>JANXCP010000097.1:0-3087 GCA_025060245.1 Thermoanaerobaculum sp.
TCCCCAAAAGCCTCAACTCCAGGGGGTGCCACTGGGATGGTCTGGCCCTGGCAGCCGCCCAACACGCTACTTGGCGAGAACTGCAAAGGCTGGCACGGGAATTGCTCAATGGAAAGTGCGGCTGGAGGGTCAACGGCCACGACCTTACCGCACGCGTCCAACCTCCTCCTTTCTGGCGGGACCACCCGCCAGTTTTTTTTCTACTTCTTGCCAGCCAAGGAAAAGCGCGGCTCCTGCCCGGCGAGGAGGCGGCGAATGTTTTGCCGATGGGTCCAGAAGACAAAAAGGCATAGCCCCAGGGCTACTCCTTTCATGCCCCAAGGTGTCTGGCTAGGCCAGAGGAGCGCAGCCACTGCTAACGCCACACCGGCGGTGAGGGAGGCCAAGGACACAAGACGCGTGGTGAAGGCCACCGCCAGCCATGCCAGGGCGGCCACTGCCACAAGACTAGGCGCCAACAGCAAAAGTCCACCTGCCGCGGTGGCCACCCCTTTTCCCCCACGAAAGCCGGCAAAGACCGGAAAGGTATGCCCCAACACTGCCGCCCCCACACAGGCCAGAGGAAGCCATACCGGGAATTGAGCCCACAAAAGTCCAGGGACGGCGGCAGCTAGCGCCCCCTTGCCCACGTCCACCAAGACCACAGGCAACGCCGCACGGAGACCCAAGGTCCGCGCCACGTTGGTGGCGCCGGCATTGCCCGACCCTAAGGTGCGCACGTCAACGCCAAAAAAGAACTTACTCACCCATACCGCTGTGGGTATGGAACCCAAACAGTACGCCAGGAGCAAGGCCAGGACGATCACTCTTCCTCGTCCCGCAATTCCTCTTCTTCTTCCGGATACTCCTCCTCTTCCTCCTCGTCCTCCTCGCCCCACTCATCCTCTTCTTCTTCCGTGAAACCCTCGGGCAAGGCAAAGGAATCGGGGTCCGTGTTGCCGCACACCTCACAGGTGGCGCGGCGAATTTCACCGTCCCGCCAGGTGAAATCCTCCACCTCCGACTCGCACTCCAAACAGATGATGTAATCGGGTTTCGCCATGCCTTCCTCCACGCCCCGGATGGTCCGGGTTTCCTCAAACTCTAAATGGCCCCGCCAGAGCTGACAAGAGGGGTGAGGCGCCGCACGGCAATGCCCACGCTGCCCGGACCGGTATGCGCTGCTAGCACGGGGGAAAGGTTGACCACCGGAATATCCTCTACCCCAAACGCCTGGCACAGACGGTCCGCCACGTACTGGGCCGCTCCGATGGCATTGGCGTGAGCCACCATGAGGCGCACCGGCGAGCCTTGGGCAAAGCGCACCGCCTTCTGGACCAAACCCCGCAGGCAAGAGGCAAAGCCCAACCGGACACCGGCCTTGGCCGCCTTGCCGTGCTCGTCAAGGGTGAGAATCGGCCGGAGGTGGAATACCTTGGACATGCGCGCTAACCCCGGGGAAACCCGTCCCGACCTGGCGGCTGTCTCAAGGGACGGGATAGCGGCGAATAGCTTGGTTTGCGATGCCACCTCCTGCGCCGTAGCCGCCACCTCGTCCAAACCCGCTCCTGCTGCCGCCCGGGCCACCACCGCTTCCATCACCAACCCCAGCGTCACCGAAAGACCTTTGCTGTCTACCACTCGGACCCGCTGGGGGTCCACCTCCCGCGCTGCCGCCAACGCCGCCTGGTACGTCCCCGACAACCCCGAGGATAAGGTGACGCAGACCACCCCCTCGTGCCGCTCCAGCAATCGCTGAAAGACCCGTCGGTACTCCCCCACCGCTGGCTGGGAGGTCTTGGGTGCCACGGGCGAGCTGGCTAACCGCTGGTAGAACTGTGCGGGCGTGATGTCCACGCCGTCAGCAAAGCTCTCCTCCCCAAAGAGGATGTGCAAGGGCACGCGAACCATGGGAGTGACGGCCAAGGTGGACTCGGGAAGGTCACAGGAAGAGTCGGTTACCAAACCGACCCGGTAGGGAGAACGGTGCATGAGCTGCTGGAGGATCATGTCCTCAATCTTCGTGCGCGCCACCGCCCCTACCGTGGCCAGAAGCGCAAACAGTCGCTGCGGCTCATTGGTATGGAGGTGGACGCGCAACCGGGAACCACCCCCCGCCACCACCAGGGAGTCACCCAGAGGTTCAATGAGGCGGGCCACGGTTTTCCGATCCAATCGCTCACCGGTGAGCAGCGCCTCGGAGCAAAAACGAAAGCTGGTCTGCATTTCCGCGTGCGCAGCGGCAAAGGGGGTGTCATCACATGAAAAGGACAACCCCACCTGGCGCCAGTCAGCGGCGCGGCGATCACGGAAAAACCCCACCACGCCTTCCAAAAAGCACACAAATCCCTGGGCGCCCGCGTCCACCACCTTGTTCTTCCGCAACACCTCTAGTTGCTCTTGGGTTCGCGCCAGGGCCTGCCGGGCGCACTTCAACGAGCGAGCCAACAACTCGCCAAAATCCCGCACTCCCTCGCGCACCCCAGCCTCCACCTCTTCAGCCCAAGCCTTGAGCACCGAGAGGATGGTTCCCTCTACGGGGTGAGCCATGGCTTGGTGCGCCCCCTCCGCCGCCCGCCGCACCGCCTGGGCAAACTCCACCGCTGTACAGCGCACGTGGCTCTGGAGCGCCTCCGCCAGGCCATGGAAAAACTGCGCCATGATGGCGCCGGAATTACCCCGCGCACCCTCCAGGGCCGCATCGGCCACCTTGCGAACCGCTTGCCCCACTGCCAGCGGCGGCAGCTGCACCGCCGTGGCAGCAACCCTGAGGGTGGAAGCCAAATTGGTACCGGTATCAGCATCCGGAACAGGAAAAACGTTGATGCGGTTGATGGCCTCCTGTTGCCGAACCACCGCCAGCGAACCCGCCCTCACCGCGCGGACAAAACGAGGCCCCGTCAGCACCTGAACCATGCTTGCTCTCCCACCAGGATTATAGCGAGCCCTACTCCTCCCCCTCTTCCTCCTCTCCCGAGCCCGCCAGCTCCTCAAACTCTTCCTCCGTAGCAAAGGCCAAGGGATCATCGTTGCCACACTGCGGGCAAAAAGCTTCCAACACCCGGCCCTCTTTCCATTCAAAGTCGTACACCGGGGTTTCACATTCAA
>JANXCP010000097.1:3097-8155 GCA_025060245.1 Thermoanaerobaculum sp.
GCTTGCCATGGAGCAATGATAGGGGATGAACCCGCCAGGCGCGAGGGCAGCAGTTGCGGGGGGATGCTGCTGCCCCTATCATGCGCCGCGTGAAGTTCTTGCCTCAGCTCACGGCAGCCGTTTTGGGGCGTTTCTACGACCTCACCTGGCGGCGGGTGAGGTTTTTGGGGGCGGCCACCCTGTTGGCAAGGGACACCGTCGTGCGCATGCTGACCCCTCCCGTGCCTTTCGGGGAAATCGTCCGGCAAATGGAGCTGTTGGCGGTGCAGTCGGTGACCCTCACGGCGGTCATTGCCCTCTTCACCGGCATGGTGTTGGCCTTGCAGACCACCTTTGCCCTGGAGGAATTCGGCGCCAAGCTTTACATGGGCGAGGTGGTTGCCATCTCACTGGTGCGGGAGCTGGGGCCTGTCTTGACTGCCCTTATGGTTGGGGGGCGGGTGGGCGCTGGCATTACCGCCGAGTTGGGCAGCATGACGGTGACCGAGCAAGTGGAGGCCCTGCGTTCTCTGGGGGCGGACCCGGTGCGGAAGCTCGTGGTACCGCGCATGTGGGCCCTCCTGGTGGGCCTGCCTTTGCTCACGGTCCTGGCAGATGTGGTGGGTATTCTGGGTGGGATGCTGATTTCCATCTGGGAAGTAGGACTTGGGCCTGCCTTCTACTTTCGCCACGCCTTGCGGTTGTTGGACTTTGGCGATTTTTTCTCCGGCTTTGGCAAGAGCTTTTTCTTCGCCTTTGACATTGGCTTGATTGCCTGCTTCAACGGCTTGCGGGCTGAGGGTGGGGCCAACGGTGTTGGCCGAGTGACCACGGAAACCGTGGTGGGGATTGCCATTTCCGTTTTGACCCTGGATTTTTTCCTCACCAAACTCTTCTTGGCCCTATGACCCGCAAGCCCCTGCCCCCGGCCATCCGCGTGGTTAACGTCCATAAGGCGTTTGCGGGAAAACCTGTGTTGGCCGGCATCAACCTTGAGCTGGCCTGCGGGGAAATGCTCGTGGTGCTCGGGGGCTCCGGCTCCGGCAAAAGCGTTTTTCTTAAGCACCTCAACGGATTGCTGCAGCCCGACCAGGGGAAAGTGGAGGTGTTGGGAGAACCGGTTTCCGGCCGACCCGAGCCCGAACTCATCCCCCTGCGCCGAAAGGTGTCCTACATCTTTCAGCACGGGGCGCTCTTTGATTCTTTGACAGTGGGGCAGAACGTAGCCTTCCCGCTCTTGGAGCACACCCAGCTGTCAAAAAGCGAGGTTCGGCACAAAGTGGTGCAGCTCCTGCGCCGGGTGGGACTGGAGGGAACCGAAGACCTGATGCCCGCGGAGCTTTCGGGGGGGATGCGGAAACGCGTGGCCCTTGCCCGCGGCTTGGCCTTGGACCCGCAGGTCATCCTTTACGACGAACCCACGGCCGGTTTGGACCCCCTTACGGGTGAGGCCATCACCGAGCTGATCCGCGACGTGGCCGAAGAGACCTGTGCCACTTCGGTAGTGGTGACCCACGACCTACTGGTGGCAAGATCCCTGGGCAGTAAAGTTGCCTACCTCTCCCACGGGGTTTTCTCCTTTGTCGGGGAGTTGGCCGAAGCCGCGACCTTGCCCGGGGAGCTAGCCCGCTTTGTGCGGGCGGGAGGGTGGCATGTTGGAGCCTGATCCGCGCAGACGCCTCAAGGTTGGGTTGTTTACCGCTGCCTTGCTGGCCTTGCTAGCCCTGGTGATCCTGGTCATCGGCAAGCAACAAGGGTTGTTCACCCGCCACGTGGCGTACCAAACACAGTTCCACGATGTGGCCGGACTGGTCCCCGGAGCTCAGGTGTGGCTTAACGGAGTGGTGGTGGGTGTGGTGGAACGGGTCGACCTGCCAGAAGATCCAGCGCAGCGGCGGATTATCGTGACGTTCCGCGTGCGCGAGGCCTTGGCCGGGCGTATTCGCGCGGATTCGCGAGTGCGGATCCGCACCCTGGGCCTTTTGGGCGACCGCTACCTGGAAATTTCCTCGGGAAACCCCCTGCAACCGCTCATTCCGGAGGGCGGAATGGTGGCCAGTGTGGAGCCCACCGACATCGCCGAGGCCTTGACCCAGGGTGGTGAGGCCATGGGGAACATCGTGGCCATCACCGGCTCCTTGCGCCGCATTTTGGAAAAAATGGAGCGCGGAGAAGGGATCTTGGGCGCCTTGCTCGCGCAACCTACCAAACCGGGCGAGCTGGGGGAGAAGGTTCAGCGGGTTTTGGCCGACAGCAGCGCAGTCTTGGAGCAGGTCAGGCAAGGGCGGGGGCTCCTGGGCAAGCTGGTCATGGATCCCGAGGGTGAAGTGGTCTTTGTCCAACTCCGTGATGCCACGGCGGCCCTGCACCGACTGCTTGCCCGCCTGGAACAAGACCTTGCCCAGGAAGATACGCTTCTGGCAGCGCTCTTGCGCGATCCGCAAGCTCGTGAGCAGCTCACCCAGCTGCTGGCAAACCTGGCGCAAACGACCGCGGCGTTGCAAACCGCCACGAGGGAGCTGGCCACGGGAGAGGGAACCCTTCCTCGCCTGCTGCGGGATCGGGAATTCGCCCATTCGTTCCTCAATGACCTGGGCGAGCTCACACGCTCTCTGGCCTCGGTGGTCAAGAAACTGGACCAGGGCAGCGGCAGCGCCGGTCAGTTCATCAACAATCCGCAGCTGTACCAAGACTTGGAACACGTGGTCCGCGGGATCCAAGAATCAAGTCTGCTCCGGTGGTTTCTCCGCAACCGCCGGGAAGCAGGTGAGCGCGCCAACTCTAAAGCCACCGCGGGAGGAGGGTGAATGCGCACAGTCCTGGTCACCGGGGGAGCTGGGTTCATTGGCTCCCACCTCACCCAAGCCCTTTTGGACCAGGGGCTGGAAGTGGTCTGTCTGGACGATTTCAACGATTACTACAACCCGGACTTCAAGCGGGAAAACGTGGTTCCTTTCCTCCAACACCCCCAGTACCACCTGGTGGAAGGGGACATCCGCGATCGCCAGGTGGTCTTTGACACCTATCGGCGATTCGGTATTTCCGCCACGGTGCACCTGGCCGCCCGTGCCGGCGTGCGCCCGTCCATCGCTCACCCGCGCCTGTACGAGGAGGTGAACGGCGTGGGGACGGTAAACCTCTTAGAGGCTGCCCACCGTTTTGGGGCCTACACCTTTATCTTTGGCTCCACCTCCTCCGTCTACGGCATCAACTCCAAAGTTCCCTTTGCCGAAGACGATCCCATTACCTGCCCCATTTCCCCCTACGCCGCCTCCAAACGCGGGGCAGAGCTGATGTGCTACACCTTTCACCACCTCTACGGGCTAAAGGTCACCGTGCTGCGGTTTTTCACCGTTTACGGACCACGGCAAAGGCCAGACATGGCGGTGTACAAGTTCACCGAGCTTCTGGCCCAGGGGCGCCCGGTTCCCCGTTTTGGTGACGGCACCACCGCCCGCGACTACACCTTCATTGACGACATCGTGCGCGGGATCATGGCGGCCTTTACGGCAGAAGCCGACTTTGAGATCGTCAACCTGGGCGGCTCGCGGACCACCACCCTGCAGCGCCTCATTGAGCTCATCGCTCGCGAACTGGGGGTCAAACCCCTCATTGAGGAGCTGCCCCACCAGCCGGGAGACGTGCCCATCACCTACGCTGACATCAGCAAGGCCAAGCGCCTGTGGGGGTGGGAGCCGCAAATCCCCATTGAGGAAGGCATTGCCCGCTTTGTTTCTTGGTTCAAAGCCCACCGGCTGGCCTCAGGTTGATCCCCGGTCGCTTCGCCGAGGCGTGGTCCTGGCCACACTAGGGATTGTCGCCACCGCCTTCATCTTCTTCTTCCCTTGGCTTCCCGCCGGGTACGACATTTACGTGCACCTCCTCTGGCCCCAGCAGGTGATGGTCTGCCTGCGCCAAGGCCAATTACCCCTGTGGCTTCCCGACCTGAACGCCGGCTTTGGCAGCCCAGGGATTCGCCTGTACAGCCCCGCGGGACCCTTCCTCGCCGGCCTGCTGGGACTCGCCTTGGGCGATTTGGGGCGAAGCCATCGCCTGCTTTGGCTGGTCGCCACCCTGGGACTTTTCGCTGTCCTCCGCCGCTGGTACCCCGGGCTAGGGGTGAGTCGGCACCTTTTGTGGTTGGCCAGTCCCCTGCTGCCCTTCATCCTGGCCTACAAAGCAGCATTTTCCGAGCTCCTGGCCCTCCCCCTGGCCTTGTGGCTCATGGAATCGGCGCTGCGCCAGGCCAAAAGCTGGCGCACCGCCGCGCTGGTCTGGGCCGTGCTCTGGCTCACCCACGCCCCCACATTCCTCATGACGGCGCTGCTGGTGGGAGGAATCGCCCTCACGTTTTCCCCCCCTGTGGCCCATGCCGGGCGGCAGTTGGTGCCCTTAGGCCTGGGTCTGAGCTTGGTGGCCTGGCACTGGCTCCCGTTCCTGGTGGAAATGGGGATGGTGGAGTTCCGCACGGGCTTCACCGAGGGCCGCTTTGCTTTCGCCAAGAACTTTCTTTTCTCCCCGGAGCCCAACGACCCCTTGGCGGTCAGCCGCCTAGGTCCCCTGGCCATGGCATGGGCCTTGGCCGCCCTCCTGACAGCAAAGCAGGATTGGCGCAGGAGCGGCCTGGTGGTGGCTTGCATTTTCTTGGCCACGCCCCTTTCCTACTTCCTATGGTGGGCCCTTCCACCCCTGGCTTACCTGCAGTTTCCCTGGCGCTTTCTCACCCCTGCGTCCTTGCTCCTCCCCGGCCTCTTGAGCAACCTCACCAGGTGGCAGGGAAAACTGGCGTTGGCCTTGTTTCTCCTCCCGCACCTGTGGCTTCCCCATCCCCGCTGGGTTTCGGACCCCCGGCTTGCGGGGAAGGAAACCTGGATGGTCCTGGGGGACAAAATCCACGCCGCCGTCTCCGGGAACCCCCTGTTGGTGGACGTGCCGGAGCACCGCTTGCCGACCCACCACCGCTTGGCGGAACACCTCCTAGCCTTTCGCACCAATAACCTGGCCGCCGCGCCGGGTCCCATCGCCGTGCACCGGTGGAGCCCGCTCGTGCGCCTCCTGGAGGTGGAGGCTTCCAACCCG
>JANXCP010000098.1 GCA_025060245.1 Thermoanaerobaculum sp.
CTTCTGGCGGCGGCTGGTGCGTTTGCCACCTTTGCCCTGGGTGCGTGGGTGCCGTTTTTCGCCGCCTTTCCCCCCACTTCCTTTCTTTCCCTGGGTTTGGCTCTTCTGGCAGGAGGGGGGGTTCAGTGGCTTTTGGCCCCAGTCCAGCCCCGCCTTCACTGGCCGTTGACCAGCGCACTGGCCTACCTGATCCTGTGGCGCTTGCTGCCCGCCGCCAGCCTCTGGCTTCCCTGGGAAAGCCGTGAGCGGATCACCCTTTCCTGGGACCCCCCAGCCCCTTTGGCCAGGGGCTTTGACTGGAGCCTCCCCTTAGTGACCCTCCTGCCACCTGACTCAGCAGCCTTGGCTGGCTTAGGGGATATTCGCGCCCGCTCCTTTTCCGGAGAACCCGCGTTTCGGCGCCTCCTCTCCCCGGGGATGGACGGGTCGGTGCATTTTTCCCGCATCACCGATCCGGTTCTTCCGCAGTTGGGGGTGCGTTGGGCGGTGGAGCCGAAGCAGCTCTGGCTGGTCAGCGGTGAGCTGTTTGCCCGCCTCGTCCTGCAGGAAGCCGAGGCCGCTGCCGGAACCTATGCGGTCTTGGTCCCGCCTCAGGCCACTCGCTTGGGGATCAAAATGCCCACAGCTCCTGTTTTCGTCCGCCTCCTGCAAGGCCAGCAAAGCTGGGTGCTGATCCGTGACCAGGCGTTGGCGGGCGAGGCTGACGGCTGGTGGTGGTGGAAGGTGCCCAAGGAGGTGCAGGGGGGTCCTGCGGGGCTCGTCACCGACCCGCAGACCCTTCGGCAGCACCCGCGGCTTTCCCTGGCCTGGGACTGCTCCGGTTGGGACCTGGTGGAAGAAAGCCAGGATGTACGGTTGTGGGAGCAGCGTTGGGTCCGGCCCCTTGCCGCCTGGGCAGAGCCCACGGCGGAAGCAAAACCGCCCCAAGTACTCCGGCAGCAGCCTCAACGACTTGAGGTGAGCGTGGAGACGGCTCAACCTCGCCAGCTGGTGTTACGGGTGAAGTTCCGCCCGCAAATCCTGCAAGCCACCGTGGACGGCGCCGCCGTTCCCCTCCAGGCCCACCACTTCCCATGGTCCACCTTGAGCGTTCCCCCCGGGGTCCACAGGGTGTGCCTCCGTTTTGCACTGCCCCTTTGGGTCTGGGCGGCACCTTTCCTCGGCCTTGGGGCACTGGCAGGACTACGAAGGGTGGGGCTATGAAACTGGTGATCACCGTTCCGGCGTACAACGAAGAGCAAACGCTTCCCCGGGTTTTGGCCTCCATTCCAAGGGAGATCCCGCCCTATTCCGAGCTAGAAGTTCTCGTGGTGGATGATGGCTCTGAGGACACCACTGCCGAGGTGGCCGCCGCCTCGGGGGCCACCGTGGTACGCTTGCCGGTCCACCGTGGACTTGCAGCCGCCTTTACCACGGCGCTGGATGAAGCCCTCCGCCGGGGTGCCGATGCGGTGGTGAATCTGGATGCCGACGGTCAGTACGATCCCCAGGAAATCCCACGCCTTTTGGCGCCCATTGCCGCCGGCCAGGCGGACATGGTCCTGGGCGATCGGGGCGTGGCAACCTTAGCCCACTTTTCCCCCACCAAGCGGCTGCTCCAGCGATTGGGGGCTTGGGCGGTGAAGAAGATCTCCGGCCTGCCCGTCACCGATGCCACCACCGGCTTCCGCGCCTTTTCCCGTCGCTGCGCCGCTCGCCTGACCTGTTTCACCACCTTCACGTACACCTTGGAAACCCTCATCCAGGCGGGCATTGCCGGAATGGTGGTGCGATGGGTTCCTGTGACCGCGTTTCCCACTGCGCGCCCCTCCCGTCTGTTCCGCTCCCATTGGCACTACGTACTGATCTCCTTGGCCACCATGGCCCGTCTCGTTCTGCTTTACCGACCCTTGCGCGTGCTGTTGGGCCTGGCGGGGGTGGGGGGAGTGGTGGGTATGGCTCTCTTCGCGCGCTTCGCCTACTTTTACCTCACGGGCATCTCACCCGCAGGGCACCTGCAATCCCTCATTGCCGGTACCGTGCTGCTGTTGGGCAGCTTCCAATTGGCGGTGCTGGCGGTCCTGGCCGACCTGGTGGCGGTCAACCGACGTCTCTTGGACGAGCTGCGCACACGCCAGCGGGAAGGCCAGTGACCCGTTCGTGGCTTCCCGGAGTTTTCCTCGCCCTGGGCACGGGCCTGGCCATGCTGCTGATCCTGAAAGCCCAACCGGCGATGATCGTGGAGCTGTTCCGAAGGCCCAGCGGGCCAATCCTTGCCCTTGCCGCCCTTTGCCACGTGGCAATCCTGGTCACGCGGGCCTATCGCCTGTTCCTGCTCGCCGGCTCCACCCTCAGTTTTTTTCACGCTATCCTGCTGCACACCGCCGCGCAAACCGTTGCCGCAGTCCTGCCCTGGCGCTTAGGGGAATTGGCTCTGCCACCCCTGGCACGCTGGACTCTGCGCACGCAGCTTTCTCGTGCCGCCTTTTGGTGGCTTGCCGGGCGTTTTTTTGACCTGTGGTCCCTGGGGGTGGTAGCCGCCCTGCTAGCCTTAGGGGGTTGGCTTCCCCGGGGCCTGTTGGGTCCAGCGGCAGCATTGGTGGTGGTGCTCTCCTTGGCCGCTTCCCTCTCCGCTCGCCGCCGGCCTTGGAAATGGCTCGCGCGCCTGGCCCCTTCCCGGCGCTGGGTGAAAGGGTTGCTGCGCGTTCGGCGCCTGTTGGCGCAGCTTTGCCGGCGGCCGGCGCAGCTTTTGGCCGTCGGTACAGTTTCCTGCCTCATGTGGGCTGCCATCGTGGCCTTTTCCACCGTGGTCATCGCCGGCATGGAAGTGGGTCTGACGTTGCGGCAAATCTTCATCGGAGTGCTCGGCGCTACCGTGGGCGCCGCCCTTCCCTTGGCAGGTCCAGGGAATTTGGGCCCGCTGGAGGCGGGATTTGCCGGTGCCCTGGCCCTGGCCGGTGTCCCGCCAGGTCAAGCGCTGGCGGTGGGCTTTGCCCTACACCTGTGGACCCTCACGTTCCACCTGGCTGTGGGGTCCCCTTGCCTTTACCTTCTCCTCTCGGGGACCCGAAGCAAGGAGGAAGGCTACACCTGACGCCACGCACAGCGCTTCGGCGCACCAGGAACCCTACCCCGCTGGCGGGCGCTCCCCCGGTTGGGGCTGCCAGGCCAAGGGCGGCCAGGGTATGAGGGAGCGCAGGAGCACCCACAGGTTAAAGACCGCCACGGCGAAGGGCAAAAAGCCGAAATACCCCAGGACCGGCATCTCAAACAGCTTCACCTGCCCGGCGAAGGGAACGGTGTAGACCCAGCGGGCCGAGGCAACCCAGTTGAGGGCTTCCCAAATGAACCCGCAAACCGCGCCGGCAGCCAAAAGGGCGACGAAGCGGGACCGGTCGCCTTGTTCAAAGTCCCGCAGCAGACAGGGCTTGCCCCGAAGGTAATTGACCCCTTCCAGAAGCAAAGGCCAGGCCAACCACACATCGGCGGCAAAGTACGGCGAGGGCCAGAGGAGGGGCAAAACTGCCAGAGGAAAGCCCACCAGCAACAAGACGACCGCCACTTCCTCCGGCACCTTTCCCCCTTTTCCTCGGGGCAGTTTGGCCAAGTGCCCCTGGATCAGCTGGGCAATGAGCAGCACGGCTGGTGTGATAGTGGCAAACGCCCAAAGGTAACCGATGCCCCGCTCAGGCCATGGGGGCAAGCCGTGGTAGTGCCACCAGAGCTCGGGCCCATTCTCCCGCCAAAAACGCGGCCGATTGTAGAACTCAAACAGCAACCAGGAGGGAACAGAGATCACCGCCGCCCATAGCAGCTCCCGCGGGTAGCGCACCAGCCACGAGGCCCCGCGTCGCGCCAGTAGCCCATCGGCGATGAGGATGACCCCCGTCCAACCCAAGGGGGTGACGTTTTGCGCCAACCAGGAAAGGCCGAGGGCAGCCCCTCCCACGCTTGCTACCAAGAAAACCAATCCTAACCAAAGCCACCAGGCGCCTCGGGTCATGGGTTCATTGTACGCGTTGGGTGTACCCTTGGGGTGGGGGTCTGGAGGATGCTGGCGTTTTGGTTCGTGCTCTGGCAAGCCGCCTCAGCGCATCCGCTGGTGGTGGTGACTTGGAGCGAGGGGGGGATCAACCCCCGAGAAGAGCGCCTCGCTTTTTTTGCCGACGGGCGTGTGATGGGAGAGGTTCGCTCCTTGATCCCAGGGCAAGCCCACACCTGGTTCGGAGATCTGGACGGTGAGGGCCAAAAAACCCTTGCAGGCCTCTTTCGGGAGGCCAACCAGGCCCACTGGCCGGCCAAGTTGAACCACGCTTCGGGGGCGCAGGTGGGGTTTACGGTAACGCTGCGCTGGTGGAGTGGGGGCGCGGTGCGAGAAGTCAGCGGCTTTACCTTCGGTCATCCGCCCTTGCCCGAGTCTTTTACTCGCCTCGTTCAAGCCCTGCAGGAGCTGGCAGAACGAGCACGGAACCGCAGTGCCCCGTAACCCGCCCCGGGGGTTTGCGTAAACTTGCCTTGGGCGCAGGCCCTTGGAGGATCAGCCGTGAAAGGGACGGTCAAGGTGGTGGTGGGAGTTGTAAGTATTGCCGCGGTGGCGGTGGCGGCGTGGACACTTTCAGGGAAAAAGACTGCGGAAGCCACCAAGTTTCTTACCGCTGAGGTGAGCCGCGGAACGGTGGTCCAGTCGGTGGCCACCACGGGGACCTTGGAGGCCCTCACCACGGTGAAAGTGGGCTCCCAGGTTTCCGGGATCATTGCCGAGATCCACGCCGACTTTAACGATCGCGTCAAGCAGGGACAGGTCTTGGCTGTCCTGGACCCCACCCCGTTTGTGGCGGCTGTGAACCAAACGAGAGCCCAGCTGGAGCGGGCACGGATTCAAGCTCTGGATGCCGAGGCTAAGTACAAGCGTCAGCAGGCCCTTTTTGAGGCCAAGCTGGTGTCCGAGGACCAGTTGGAGACGGCCCGTGCCGCCTATCACCAGGCTCTAGCCCAGGTTACCGAGCTGGAGGCAGCTCTGGAGCGGGCGGAAACCAACTACCGGTACTCGGTGATCCGCTCCCCCATTGACGGTGTGGTGGTTTCCCGTGATTACGACGTGGGGCAAACGGTGGCGGCCTCCTTCCAAGCCCCCACCCTCTTCACCATCGCCGAGGATCTCACCCGCATGCGCCTGAACTGCGACGTCTCCGAAGCGGATATTGGCCAGGTGAAGGTTGGGCAGTTGGTGTTGTTCAACGTGGATTCCTACCCTGAGCGGGAGTTCACCGGCCGCGTGGCACAAATTCGCCTCTCCCCCAAAATTGCCAATAACGTGGTGACGTACCCGGTGGTGGTGGAAGTGGAAAATCGGGAGGGCCTGCTGTTGCCTGGCATGACGGCGGAGGTGCACATTCAAGTGGCAAAGAGCGAGGATACCCTCAGGATACCGGCGGCAGCCCTGCGCTTTCGTCCGGAAATGCTAGGGCTGGCGGTGGGTACCGCTGGCGGCGGAGGCACAGCCCGGCCCAGGCGGGGGGAAGGTGGCCCTCCTGGGGGCAGTTGGCGGGCAGCTCGAGGGGAACGACCGAGCGTTTCTGAGGGTGGGGAGGAAAAGCTGGCGGTGGTCTACGTTCCCGGCGACCGCCCCTCCGACCCCCTGCGGGCGGTGCGCTTCCGCCCCGGTCTAACCGACGGCCAGTACGTGGAGGTGAAGGGTGGCGAGCTTGCCGAGGGTACGCGCGTGGTGGTGGGCCTGGCCACGGCGCAGGCGGAGGAGGCGGGTGGCCTAGCGGGAATGACACGCATGGGGCCACCGCGCCGTTAGCCCGAGGAGGAGCCGGCATGATCAACCCGTTGGAGGTCTACAAAGTTTCACTGGTGGCCCTGCGGCGCAACCCCCTGCGGACGGCCTTAACCATGTTGGGGGTCATCATCGGCGTGGCCTGCGTGGTGGCCATGGTGGCCATCGGGCAGGGGGCCTCGTCGGCCATCCAGAGCCAAATTGGCGCCCTGGGAACCAACTTCATGATCATCTTTTCCGGCTCCCGCGCCGCGGGGGGGGTTCGGCACGGGATTGGTTCGGTGCAGTCCCTGACGGTGGAGGACGCCGAGGCCATTGCCCGTGAGTGCCCCTCGGTGGCCCTGGCGGAGCCTTCGGTGCGCACGGTGGCCCAGGTGGTGTACGGAAACCAAAATTGGTCCACCTCCATTCAGGGTTCTGGTCCCAACTTCCCCACCATCCGCGCCTGGGCGGTGGCTAAGGGTTCGTACTTTAGCGAAGATGACGTGAAAGCGGCGACGAAAGTAGCCGTCCTGGGAGCCACCGTGGTGGAAAACCTGTTTGGCTCAGCCGAGGCTAACCCGGTGGGGGAGATCGTGCGCATCAAGGGGGTTCCCTTCCGGGTGATTGGGGTGTTGGACAAGAAGGGGGGCTCGGCCATGGGTCAGGATCAGGACGACGTGGTCTGCGTCCCCTACACCACCGCGCAAAAACGCCTCATGGGCATCACCCACATTCAGGCCATCATGGTCTCAGCGGTTTCCCCCAAGGCCATTGACCGGGCCATTGACGAGATTACCCAGCTGCTCCGCCAACGCCATCGGATCGGAAAGGGCCAAGAGGACGACTTTGTCATCCGCACCCAGCAGGACATTGCCTCAGCGGCCACGCAGATGAGCCGGGTGCTGACGATGCTTTTAGCCGCCATCGCTTCGGTTTCCCTCCTGGTAGGGGGGATCGGGATCATGAACATCATGTTGGTTTCCGTCACCGAGCGCACGCGGGAAATCGGGGTGCGCCGCGCTCTGGGCGCTCGTCGCGCTGATATCCGTTGGCAGTTCCTCATTGAAAGCTCCCTGATCTCAGGCCTGGGTGGGGTGTTGGGAATCGGACTGGGAATTTTCATTGCCCGCCTCATCTCCCGCATTGGGGGGTGGCCTACCCTGGTGCAGCCGGAAGTGGTGGCGCTGGCCTTTTTCTTTGCCGGGATGGTGGGCATCTTCTTTGGCCTTTACCCCGCGGCTAAGGCGGCACGCCTGGACCCCATTGAGGCCCTGCGTTACGAGTAGAGCGCGTCCGTTTACAGCCTTTAGGCCGTCAGTGGGATGAGCTCAGCACAGGCAGTCACGAAATGCTGGGCCGTTTCCGCGTCCCAAGCCACAAACCGGACCTCGCGCAACGCCTGAAGAGCAGGCAGCACTTGGACGCACTCAGACACGATCACCCGGCACCCGGGGCCTTTGGGGTAGCCGAAGATCCCCGTGGAGATGGCCGGCATGGCCAGCGAGAGGGCACCAAGCTTGTCCGCCTCTTCCAGGGAACGCCGCACCGCCGAACGGAGCTTCCGTTCTTCTTCCCCCTCCCCCCACTGGGGCCCCACGGCGTGGATCACCCAGCGGCAAGGGAGGTTTCCACCGTGGGTTACCACCGCCTCCCCCACCGGCACCGGCGCCAAAGGCTCACAGGCCTCTTGGATGCTTAGCCCTCCCTTGCGCACGATGGCCCCTGCAATGCCGCCGCCGTGCAGCAGCTGGGAATTGGCCGCGTTCACCACCGCGTCCACCGCCTCCTCGGTGATGTCTCCCTGCACCACCACCAGCTTTACCAAACCCAGTGACCCGCGCCACAAATGCTGGCCCATCTTGCACCTCTCACAAGCTGCACCATGCCTTTACAATACCGCACCTAAGGGCTCGGTTAGAATCATGTGGTGGTAGGTCTCGTCTTGGCGGCGGCGGTGGCATGCCCCCTTCACCCCACTTCCTTAGACGTGGTGCTGGGTACGCGGGCGTTGCCTGGCTTGCCACCTGACTTGGCCCGGCAACTGGCCAAACATCCACGGGAATTTCACCAAGGGGCTGAAGCGGCAGCCGCCTATCCCCAGGTTTTGCACAGCGTGGGTGCAGGGGTCACCTTGGAAGAAACCCTCTTGGCGCAGTGCGACCGCTTGGTGGCCGCCATCCGCAGCCGCGCCACCTTTGCCTCGGTGACCGCCGGCTTTGGGGCCCTGGCGCACTTGGTGTCGGACCTCTACTTTCCCCCACCCCCCACCGCCCCGGCGGAGGCCCAAGCCGACTCCTCCGTTGTCCTGT
>JANXCP010000099.1 GCA_025060245.1 Thermoanaerobaculum sp.
TGGGTCACGATGCCGTGGACCACTGCTAAACCTAGGCCGGTTCCGCCCTCGCCGCCTTTGGTGGTAAAAAAGGGCTCAAAAATGCGGTGACGTACGCTGTCCGGAATGCCGTGACCTGTGTCACTGACCACCAGGGCCACCTCCGTGCCGCGCTCCTCGGTGGCCAACCGGAGGGTCCCGCCCTGGGGCATGGCGTCGCGGGCGTTGAGCACCAGGTTCATCAAGACCTGCTGCAACTGGCTCGGATCTGCCTCCACCAGTACTTCATGCGGTGCCAAACGAACCTCCAGGGTCACGTTTTCCGGCAGGAGCCGGCGCAGCGTTCCCTGCCAACTGGCCACGAGTCCATTGAGGTCCACCAATTCCCGCCGACTGATCCCACGGCGGGCAAACAATAGCAATTGCCGGACCAAACTGGCCCCGCGTTCCACCAGCTCTTCCAGGGTATGGAGGCGTGGCGGAACATCCCCGCGGTCGGAACAGGACTCGCGCAGGCTGTACAAGATGGCCGTCATGGCCTGCAGCAAGTTGCTAAAGTCGTGGGCAATCCCCCCGGCCAGGGACCCAATGGCCTCCATCTTTTGGCCTTCCCGCAAGAGGGCCTCCGCCCGCTCCCGCTCACTGACGTCGCGGATGACCACCTCCAAAGCCGGCCGCCCCTCATAGGAGATCGGCACTGCCGAGGCCTCGCCGCGGAAGGTGCTGCCGTCAAGCCGGAGAAACTCCTCCACCAGCGGCGGCTCTGGCACCCCCTCCTCCAGCCCCCGGCGGATCCGCTCCGCCACCACCCCACGAAAGCTGGGAGCCACCAAATCCAGGGCTTGTTTGCCCAGCAAATCTCCGGGACGCTCGCACCCCCAAAGGCGCGCCGCAGCTGGGTTGGCGAACTTGATGACGCCGTCTTGGTGGATCAAGATGGCGTCCGGTGAAAGCTCCACCAGGGCGCGAAATCGTTCCGCCGTTTCCGCCAGCTCCTGCGCCAGCTGAAACCGCCGCAAGACCTGTGCCACTTGCCCTGCGGCGAGCGTCAGCAGCTCCAAATCCTCCTCCGTGTAGCGAAGCTGTTCCGCGTGGGATTGTACCAGCAGCCCGCCCAGGGCTTGCCCCTCCACCACCAGCGGGGCTCCCATCCAGCACCAGTGGGGTGGACCAATGAGCATGAGGTCATCCACCGTGGGCAGCGGGTGCTCCTGGTTCGGGGTCAAGATGAAGGGTTTGGCGAGGTTGATGAGCCGCCAAGCCAGGCCAAAGATCACCGCGCGCTTGCGCTCCAGATTGCCCTCTTGGTCTACAAAGAAGGGGAACTCCAGCACCCAGGAACCTTTCTTCCCCAAGCCTACAAAGAAGTTGGGAACCGGGAAGAGCTTGCCCAGCTCGCGGTGGACGCCGGAAAACAGTTCCTCCACACTTTTTGCCTCCCCGGCCATGAAGGACACGGACAGAGAAAAGTCCTTGACCAGCTGCGCCCGACGTTCCGCCGTGACGTCATGGGCCACGCCCTGAATCCCCACCTGCTTCCCCTCAGCCAGCAGTGGCGCCTCAAAGGCCTCCACCAGGACGCGCCGCCCCGAAGGGTGGGCCATTTCCACCAACACCGGCTTGCCGTCAAAGTGACCAGCTAGGTGCTCGGCGGTTTTTCGGCGGGCCTCCTCGTTGATGGGGTTTTCCGTTACCCACCAGTGGTGCTGGCCGATCCACTCCTCCACATCGCGGCCGGTGATCTCCTTCACCGAGGGTGAGACGTAGGTCACCCGTCCCTCTTGATCCTGGGTATAAAAGAAAAAGTGGGGGTTGCCCTCCACCAACAGTTTGAGGCGCTGGTGGGCGGCTATCAGCTGGCTCACCGCCTCTTCCTCCCGCTGCCGCACCCGAGCGCCGTAGCGCAGCAGGCCGTACAGCGCTGCGCCGGTGAGCAGCACGTACCCCCAACCTTTGAGGATTTCCAACCTGAGTGCCCACCCGATGTCCCCACCCGCCAGCGTGTGGGCCAGCCAACTGGAGAAAAAAATGTAACCACCGGCAAGGAGCGCGTAGGCTAGGGTGACCACCAAGGCGCCGCGTCGGTGGAAGAGAAAACCGCCCAGGGTTTGCAGTTGGATCTCAGGGCTGCTGCCCACAGTGAAATCTTACCCGATTTGTAAACAATAATTCCAAGGCGAGCCCGGCCCTGTAGCATGCCCCCAGGCAGATCAAGGAAGACCACCCACCAGCAAACGACGCTGCGCGGGCCTAGCCCTCCACCGCCCGGCGCGGCGGGTCCGTCGTCCTCTCGACGCCTGCACGGGCTCCACCGCCCTTTCCCCTCCTCGAGTGCTGAAAAAATATACACCCCGGTTTGCTGCGGAAGATCAACAATGACGAGAGCTTTTCCCAACTCGCCGGTGTGCAGACGAGGGCAGCAAAGCCCTTCCTGTTGAGATATTCAACGGTGGGACCACCGGGGCGGGTCGCCACTTGCGGCTAAATTTTTCTTTTTACGTGAGTTGGGGAAAACCCCCGGGTTTGGCCTCAGGCTTGCCAACGTGATGGGTGAACGTTGGGTGCCAGCACACCCAACGGGGAGGTCACGATGACAGCGATTCTGGTTATCCTTACCATCCTTCTGGCGGTGGCGGTGGACGTGGCGCTGGTGGCGCTGCGCCGCCGCAGGGCCGCACCACCCCAGCCGGCCCTGCAGCCCATGGCCGAACCGCGGGTTCCGCCGGCGGTGTTCCTCGCCCCATCCCACGCCTGGGCCCACCTGGCCACCGATGGAACGGTGCGCCTGGGGGCGGATGATTTCCTCTGCCAACTGGTGGGCACGGTGGAGGCGGTGAAGGCCCCCCCACCGGGAACACGGGTAGCCAGGGGTGAGCCCTTGTTTACCTTGTGCGTTGGCTCCAAGGAGGTGGCGGTGCCTGCCCCCTTCCCCGGCGAGGTGGTGGCGGTGAACCCTTTGGTGGTTGACAAGCCCTACTTGGCTGGGCGAGATCCCTACGGGGTGGGTTGGATCGTCAGCCTGTGGACCCGCGACCTTACCCAGGCCCTGCAGTCGTTGCACATTGGCGCCCAGGCGACGGGCTTCCTGCGCCGGGAAATGGAGCGGCTGCACGAGTTCCTCACGCAACGCTGGACACCCCACCAGGCAGCGGTGCTCGCGGACGGGGGGATGCCCCTGCGGGGCTGCTTGCAAAGCTTGGACGAGGCGAGCTTTGCTGACTTCTGCCGCACCTTTATCCAGCGTCAGGAGGTCTAACCATGGCACGGGGAATGCTCATTGACGTCACCAAGTGCGTGGGCTGCGGTGCCTGCGTGGAGGCCTGCCAGCAGGCCAACGGTCAACCTCCCCACGAGGCACGCCACTTTGACCAGGACACCTTCACCTACCTGCTGGACCGCGGCAACGATGTGTACGTCCGAAGGCTGTGCATGCACTGCCTGAACCCAGCCTGTGCCTCCGCCTGCCCCATTGGGGCGTTGCGGAAGACCGCAGAGGGCCCCGTGACCTACGACCCCCAACGGTGTATGGGTTGCCGTTACTGCATGACTGCCTGCCCGTTTGGGGTTCCGACTTACGAGTGGTTCTCCCCCGCCCCCCGGGTGCGCAAGTGTGAGATGTGCGCCCGACGGCCCCAAGGCCCGGCCTGCGCCGAGGCCTGCCCTACCGGCGCCACCCAGGCCGGGTTCCGCGATCAACTGGTGGCGGAAGCCCAACGAAGAATCCAGGAAGACCCCAAGACCTACTACCCCTACATCTACGGTCTGCGGGAAGCCGGTGGGACTTCCGTGCTCTACATCGGCCCAGCCGAGCCCGAGGCCTTAGGTCTGCCTACCCACGTGGGGTTTGAACCGCTGCCGCAACTGACCTGGCGCGCCCTCAAACACGTGCCCGACGTGGTGGTCTTTGGCGGGGTCCTGCTGTCGGGCTTTTGGTGGCTCACCAAGCGCAAAGAAGAGGTGGCGCGGCATGAGGGAGCGCACAAGAGCAAGGAGGTAAACCATGACCGCTAAGAAGCTGGTTTTGCCACGCCTCGGTTTTTGGTGGGTGGCCGCAGGCATCTTGCTCATCGCCCTGGGGGTGATCGCCGCCGTTCGCTTCACCAAGGGCCTCGGGGCGGTCACCAACCTCTCCGATCCCTTTCCTTGGGGCCTCTGGATTGGCTTTGATGTTCTCTGCGGGGTTGGTTTGGCCGCCGGGGGGTTCGCGATCGCCGCGGCGGTGTACGTGTTCCACTTGGAAGACTTCAAGCCGATCCTCCGGCCGACCATCCTAACCGCCTTCTTGGGCTACGCTTTGGTCATCGTGGCGTTGATCTTCGATTTGGGCAAGCCCTGGAACATTTGGCATCCCATCGTCATGTGGAACCCCCATTCGGTGATGTTTGAGGTGGGCTGGTGCGTCATGCTCTACACCACTGTGCTCTTCCTGGAGTTCCTGCCGGCGGTGCTGGAACGCTTCCGCCTGGCCAAGCCCCTACGGATCCTGGCGAAAGCTTCTCCGTTTTTGGTCATCCTGGGGGTCATCCTTTCCACCCTTCACCAGTCCTCCTTGGGCAGTCTCTTCCTCATCCTCCCGCACAAAGTGCACCCCCTGTGGTATTCCCCCCTGCTGCCCGTGCTGTTCTTCGTTTCCGCCGTGGCCGCGGGCCTCGCTATGACCGTGGTGGAGTCGTGGTTCTCCCGCAGGGCTTTTGGCCGACCCATTGAGACAGCGCTGTTAGCCCGGCTGTCGCGCACCTCGGTGGTCGTTCTGGCCCTCTACCTGGCCCTGCGCTTGCGCGACCTTATTGCCCGCCAGGCGCTGCCCACCCTCTTTCCCCTCTCCCTGGCCTCTTGGCTTTTCCTGGCCGAGCTGATTCTAGGCGTGGTGGTTCCCATGGTAGCCCTGGCCACCGCTTGGGTGCGCAGCTCCCCCAGGCGGTTGGCCATCTTCCAGGGGATGGTGGTGCTGGGGTTCATCCTCAACCGGCTCAACGTGTCCATTACCGCTGTGGAATCGGCCACCGGTTACCGCTACCTCCCGGCCATCCCCGAGTTTCTGGTCACCATGGGGTTGGTGGCCCTGGGGATGCTGGGCTTCTGCGCCGCGTGCAAGTACTTCAACGTGTTTCCCGAGACTCAGTGGCGGGAGGAGGAGAAATGGCGTACCGCTCCCGCTGCCTCTTTGGCGATTGACGGGTAAGAAGTGTGGAATTAGTGTAAAGGAGGAGGGCGCGTGAAGCCTTGGTCATTCCGTAGTCTCACGGTGCGCCTGACCGGTACCCTGGTGCTGCTCCTCGCCCTCCTCCTCGCTTTAACCACCTGGATCCAGTTGCAGCTTCAGTCTAGCTACGCCAAGAAATGCGCGCGGGCGGCAGTGCAAGCCCTCGCGGAATCGCTCTTCGGCGCACTGCATACGGCGATGATGGCCAATGACCGGGGGCACTTGCGCGACTCGGTGGCGCAAATCACCAAACGCGCTCCTAACGTTCGCGTGCGTATCTTCAGCAAGGACGGGACCATCATGTTCTCCTCCATCCCCGAGGAGTTGGGGCAACGCCTGGATCCCTCGGCCGAAGCCTGCTACAAGTGCCACCAGCAGGGAGTCCCCATTGAGCGCTTACCCCCAGGGGAGCGCACCCGTGAGTTCCTTTGGCAAGAGGAACCCGCGGTGGGCGCCATTCGCCCCATTGAGAACGAAGAGGGTTGCAGCAGGTCCAGTTGCCACGCCCACCCGCCTGAGCGCCGTTTGCTGGGTGTGCTGGATGTGAGCGTCAAGCTGACCCAAATGCGGGTACACCAACAGCAAATCACCCTGTTCATGGTCCTGGTGACGGTTTTGGCGTTATCCCTGGTGGGTGGTGTGGTGATGGCGGTGGTGCACAAGTCGGTGCATCAGCCCATTGGCCAACTGCGCAAGACCCTGGAGGCTTTGGAAACGGGGAACTACAGCGCCCGGTACGAACACGAGGACATCGAGGACTTTGCCGTGTTGGGCCGGGCGCTGAACCGCACCGCCCAAGCGTTGGAGCAAGCCAACTCCGAGTTGGTGCGATGGGCGCAAACCCTGGAACGGCGGGTGGAGGAGAAAACCGCGGAGCTACGCTTGGCGCAAGAGCACATGGTACAAGTGGAGCGGATGGCCTCCCTAGGTAAGCTGGCGGCGGTGGTGGCGCACGAGATTAACAACCCCTTGGCCTCTGTGGTCACCTACGCCAAGCTGCTTTTGCGCCGGCTGGAGGCGGATCCGCAGCGGTTCTTGGCTGACCCGGAATGCCGGAGCATCCTCCAGAGCATCTCCGCCGAAGCCAGCCGGTGCGGGGAAATCGTTTCCAACCTCCTGCTCTTCGCTCGCCGTTCCACGGCGCGGTTTGAACCCGTGGCCCTCAACACCCTGGTGGAACGGACCATTTACCTCCTCAAACACAAGTTGGATATGGCTCAGGTGAAGCTGGTGATGGAGCTGGACCCCGCCGTCGGCGAGCTCATCTGCGACGCCGGTCAGCTGCAGCAGGCGGTGCTGGCCCTGGCGGTGAACGCGGTGGATGCCATGCCGGGAGGGGGCACCTTGACCATCCAAACCCGCGCCCACGATGGGCACGTCTCCATCGTGGTGCAGGACACCGGGGTGGGGATGGATGAGGAGGTGCAGGCGCACATTTTTGAGCCCTTCTTCACCACCAAACAGGACAGCGGCAGCAAGAACCTGGGCCTGGGCTTGTCAGTGGTCTACGGGATCGTGCAACGGCACCGGGGCAGCATTCAGGTCCAAAGCGCCCCCGGCCGAGGAGCCACCTTCACTATGGTGTTACCGCGCCAACCTGAGGAGGCCAGCGCGCCGTGAGCCCGCAACCCATCCGCCTGATGGTGGTGGACGACGAAGAGCACGTGCGGACCTCTCTGGCCTGTTGGTTCCGCGAGGAGGGCTTCCAAGTCTCGGTGGCCAGCAGCGGACGGGAAGCGCTCCAGGTCCTGGCGCGAGAGGGGGCAGAAATCCTGCTGGTGGACATCAAGATGCCGGGGATGGACGGGTTGGAACTGCAACGGAAGGTGCGCGAGTTGGCGCCCGATGCAACGGTGATCATGATGACCGCCTATGCCGCCGTGGACACGGCCGTGCAGGCGATGAAGGAAGGGGCTTACGATTACATCGTCAAACCCTTTGACCCGGAGGATCTTTCGCGGTTGGTGCGGAAGGCCGCCGAGCGCTATAGCCTGCTGCAGGAAAACCGTGCCCTGCGCGCCCAGCTGGCCGCCACGGTCCCCATGCTCATTACCCGTGGTGAGGGGGCCATGCGGCAGGTTTTGGACCTCATTCAGCAGGTGGCCCCCACCGACACCACCGTCCTGGTGGTTGGGGAAAGCGGCACGGGCAAGGAGTTGGTGGCCCGTCACATTCACGCCAAGAGCCCGCGCCAGTTCGGTCCTTTCGTGCCGGTCAACTGCGGCGCCCTGCCGGAGGGTCTTTTGGAGTCAGAGCTGTTTGGCCACGAGAAGGGTGCCTTCACCGGAGCGGTGAACCGTAAGCTGGGCAAGCTTGAACTGGCCCACGAGGGTACCTTGTTCCTCGACGAAATTGGTGATGTGCCGCCCAAAGTCCAGGTGGACCTGCTGCGAGTATTGCAGGAGCGAACGTTCTTCAGGGTGGGTGGGGTCGCCCCGATCACCGCTGACTTCCGCCTGATCTGCGCCACCCACCGGGATCTGGAGGCGGAAGTTTCCGCCGGGAGGTTCCGCGAAGACCTCTTTTACCGCATCAACGTCCTCCGCCTCCCCCTTCCCCCCCTGCGGGAGCGGGTGGAGGACATCCCCCTGCTGGCGGAGCACTTCTTGAGCCAGTTTTGCCGCCAAACGGGGAAGAAGATCCAGTCCTTCACCCCGGAAGCCATGGCCTTGCTGTGCCAACACCCCTGGCCTGGCAACGTTCGCGAGCTGGC
>JANXCP010000009.1:0-229 GCA_025060245.1 Thermoanaerobaculum sp.
TGGCCACCAAGCTTCCCCACTACATTCTTCCCGCAGTCCCTCTGCTCCTCGCCACCACCCCCGTCACCTCCCGCCAGCAGGTGACGGCGGCTTTGGCCAGCACGGGGTTGGCCTTGGCGTTCCTGGCCTCGGCACGCCTCACCCCCTACCGCGAGATGGGGGCGGCGCTCCAAGGCCTGCCCCAACCAGCCTGCGCCCGTCCGCTGCTGGAACCCTCCCTGCGCTTTTA
>JANXCP010000009.1:239-5393 GCA_025060245.1 Thermoanaerobaculum sp.
CCGGAACAAAGCTGCACCAGACCACCGAAGGTTGGTCGGCCTGCCACTTCCTGTTAGTGCGGGCGCCGCTCGCCTTAGGTCTGGAGGAGGAAGGGTGGGCTCGGGTTAAGGAGTTTTCTGGCTGGAACTGGGCCAAGGGGCGCCAGGAGCGCTGGTTCCTCTACCAGCGCAAGGGGGATGCGGGGTTGAACTGAAAGCCGGGCCCCGGGGGTTCTTCGGCCGATACCGGCACCGGGCGAGGTCGCATCTTGGCGGAAAAATAGGGCTTGCCCAAAATCCGCAGCGCGGCCATCTTGCCGCGGTACAGCCGCTCGCGCCAGGAGTTGCCACCCAAGTACACCGTATCCCCCGGCTGCACCACCAGGGAGACTTGAATGTTAGGGATGACGTCGCTGGGAATGCCGTGCTTGACCGTGCACTCCCACAGGTGGAGAAACACCCGCTTCATGGCCTCCGGGTCTGGTGAGGGGTGCCCCTCCAGGAGCGATCCCTGCAGGGGGCGAAAGATACACACCGTGGGGAAGGCCCCCACCGAGGTGATGTACTCAATGGCCGCCAGGGTATCCGCCAACGGTTCTATACCGGCAATGATTTCCCCCGACACCGCGCCTTTGCCCAGCTTGGCGGCGGTGTACTCCATGGCGGCAAAGAAGGTTTTTTGCCCAAGGCTGCCGCACTTGCCTGGGCAGTAACGGGCAAAGTACTCGGGGTTGTGAAACTCGTAGCAAAAGGAAAAGTGATCAGCGCCCAGCGCCATGAGCCAGTCGTACTTCCAGAAATCCTGGGGGAACACCGGTGCCACCTGCACGCCAATGAACCCACCCACCTGCTCGCGGATTGCCTTGACGTAGGGCGCGGCTAGGTTCAACCCGTGGAACCGGCTGGCCTCCGGGCGGTCCTCTCGTTGGTACCCGGCGTTCAGGTGAAAAAAGGTCACCCCCGATTCCTCCTTTGCCGCCTGCGCCACCTCCACCACTTCGTCCACCCCTTTCCGCAGCACCTCCGCCTGACCCACGTTGAGGCCCGAGGTGCAGAAATGGCAGTGACGGTCGTTGCCTGGATCCCAAAACCGGCAGGTTTCGGAAATGTACACCCCCAGGTACGTTCCCTGCAGCACGCCAATGGTGGCCATCTCGTGGCCCCGGCTGGTGAGGCGGCGGTACCAGGCGGGCTCTGGGGGTATCCGCACTGGGTACGCCTCATCGGTGCGGGTATCCACCACCAGGTACCTGCCCTGTTCCTTTTTCAAGAGAAACGGCGAAGTGGCGCAAAAGTGCTCAAAGACCGGCACGTTGCACCACACGTCCTTCCGCGCACCGGGGATGACCAGCTCCAAACCCGAGCCCAGCCCTGCCCGGGTGCGGCGAAAGCCGCGGGCGTCCTGCTCCAGCGTGCACGTGGGATCCAGGCGGATGCCCCGGCAAAACAGCTCAATTTCCAACTCACAGGGGTTCAGGTGAGCCACCGTGCCTCCCCTTGAGGGGCTTTTCGCCCCGTGCTAGCATAGCGCCTGACAGGTGGGGCCGTAGCTCAGCTGGGAGAGCGCCAGAATCGCACTCTGGAGGTCGGGAGTTCGATCCTCCTCGGCTCCACCATTCACGGGGATAACTGGGATAGAGCGTGCCGTAGCTCGGGCTGGTTGGGGTTGAGGGCCAACGAACGCTCCATCCAGCTGCGGGCCAGGTTGGCGTCGCCGGCACAAGCCGCCGCCAGGCCAGCAAAGGCCAAAACCCCCGCCTCGTGGGAAAAGCGGACCACCGCCTCCGTTGCCAGCTCCTTGGCTTCGCCGCACCGGTTCAGCTCGACCAAAAAACGCAGCTGCGCCAGCGTCCACAGGGGCTTTTGGGGGTAGAGGCGACTGCCCTCCCTTGCCAGGTGCAGGGCCCTTTCCCGCATGCCCAAAGCCTCGTAGTCCGCAATGGCCCGCTGGAGGGCCCCTGGTCCGTCCCGCAACCCCAGACGCAGCGCTTCCAGGAGCTCTCGGTCAGCCTCCTCGTAGCGCCGTAGCTGGAAGTAGAGCCGGCGCAGGTTGTAATGGGGGGAAGCGTAGGCGGGATTGGCGGCGATGGCCTGGCGAAAAGCCTGTTCCGCCTCCGTCCAACGCCCCGCCTCCAGGTGCAAGAGGCCCAAGTTGTTCAGCTCTCCTTCGGTGCTGCTCCCCCCTGAGCCTTGCCCTTCACCCCCCTCCAGGTAGCCCAAGGCCTTCAGTTGGGCCACGTACTCGGGGGAGGGCCGCACCGCCTGGACACGGGGCCGGTAGCTTTCCGGTGGCACGAGAGCCAGCCAATCCACACCCTCTCCCTTGGCCAGAGGAACGCCGGGCAAAGGCTGGCCCCGCCACCCTGCGCCTTGGGGCAGCTGGAGCAACGCCGCCACCGTAGGGGCCACGTCGTACACCGAGGCCGGTGCTGCCACACGTCCTAGGGTGCGCACGCCGTGACCGGCTAGAACGAAGATCCCCTGCGGGCGGTGCCAAAGGGCCGCGGTGGCTGCGGCCACGCCGGAAAACTCCCGCGGCCGGTCCTCCCCCCACTTGAAACCGTGGTCGGAAACCACCAACACCGCACATTCTGTCAAAGGGCATTGCTCCAAGAGCCGGCCCAACCACCGGTCCACCACGGCGAAGTAGCGCTCTACGCCTGCCCGCGCCACCTGTACCAACGCCGGATCCCGCTCCGGCCCCGCCGGGGGGAGGTAGGGCGCCAGGAGGTGGCCCACTTCATCGGTGCCAATGCAGTAGGCCATCAGGAGGTGCGGGCGGTCGGCGGCCATAGCCAGGGCTGCCCCCAGGTACACGCGGGTTCCCACCATGATGCGCCGAAACCCATCCAGCGGATCGGCCATCCCCCGGGCCGCTCGGAAAGCTTCCTCCACGCGCGCCAACCCCACGGGCAAAAAGGCATGGACCGTGGGGGCATCGGTTTCCTCCTCAGCGCGGGCAACCAGCTGGCGGAACTCCTCTTCCCGCTGCGCAGGAAATACCACGGTCCCGGGGGGAGCATCCCCCGGGGCGTCGGAGAGGAGGAAGAACAGCCGATCGGAAACCAAGACACCGTTCACCGCTTCCGCAGGCCAGGTGGCCCACCACCCGCTCACCCCTACCCGCAAACCGGCTGCCGAGGCCATGTTCCACAGGGCGGGCACCCGGCGCTTCCGACTGGTTACCGGTACCCGTTGGCCGGTGGCCTCGTCCACCTCAAGGAAGTCCAGGATCCCGTGGCGTTCCGGTGGCTCCCCGGTGGCAATGAGGGGGGAAAGGAGCGGGGTCAGAGAGTTGAGGTAGCCGTAGGTGCCCACCTCCATCAACCGGCGCAGGTTTGGCATGACCCCCTGAGCGGCGAGGGGAGCCAGCAGCTCCCAGTCACCCCCGTCCCAGCCCACCACCAGCACCCGCCGCGGCGGCGACCCCACCCGCTGCCGCAGCTCCTGCCGGCGCCAGGCAGCCAAGGCGGCGGGGTCCGGCTCCAGGTACACCTCCACCGCCCCAACCCGGCCCAGACCCGCCGCCAGCAGGGCTCCCGCTTCTTGCTCAAGCCCATGCCGGCAGGCAGGGTTGGCCAGGCAAGGGAGGGCCGGGCGTGGCAGCAGTTCCCTCATCCTCGCCTCCAAGCCCTCGGTTGCGGTCGCAGCGGGCACCAGGCGAAGGAGCGTTTCCGGCGCCAGTTGCACCGTTGCCCGGGCGGCCACCGTCGCCCCTTCCGGAGTGGCCAGCGAAACTTGCGCCGAAAGGGGAGAGCTTAAAGTTTGGCTCCGCCAACGGAGTACCCACGTCCAGGAGCCGGCCACCCGCAGTGTTCCCTCCCGGGGGTACCACAGGGGTGTTCCCGGCCCCACAGGCCGCAGGATCACCCCGAGGCCCAGGAGCAACAGGAGCACTGCCAGAACGGCCTTTTTCATCAGGGCAAGGATAGCAGGGGAAAGAAAAGGGGGGCCGTGGGGCCCCCCTTTGAGCATCCACAGGTGACGAACTAGAAGCTGATGCGCACCCCCAGCCGCAGGGTCCGGGGATCCTGCCAGCTGTTGGGCGTGTTAAAGGCGGGGTTCGTGGGCCGACGGCTATCCCCGGGCTTGATGGGGGTCATGAAGCGACCGGTGGTGTAGTCAATGGGGGTGTAGTCCTCACCCAAGGTGTAGCGCATGTTGCGACCCGTCTCCCCCTGCCGGTTGAACAGGTTGAACACATCGGCGAGGAACTTCACCTGAATGCCGCCGATCTTGACCGGGTAATCCAGGTGCAGGTCGGCTTCCCACTCGTCGTCGGTCCGGCCGAAGGCGCCCCGCTCAGACAGGTAGTACTCCCAGTTCTGGTAAGCAGTGGAGTACCCCATGGCGGTGATGGGCAAACCGGTGCGGTAGTAGGCGGAAAGACCCACGGTGAGGTTGAAGGGGAACACGTAGTAGCCGTCCACCTTGAACTGATGGCGCCGGTCGTTGGAAAGGTAGCCCTTGTTGTTCACCTGGAACTCGGCGTAGTCAAAGGCGGAGTTCAGGTTCGGATCCAGCTGACCGGTGGAAACCTGGAAGGTTCCGTCGTAGTTCCCTTCCAGCTTGGACCACAGGTAGGAGGCAATCATCCCCCAGTTGTTGGAGAAGCGCTTGCGGGCCACCAGCTCAATCCCCTTGAACGTGCGCTTGGGCTCGGGTACCGGGTAAAAGCGCTCATAGTGCATATCCGGGGAGGCCCGCAGCAGGCCACGACCGGGGTTGCCAATGTAGTAGCCGGCGTCCGCACCCAGCGCGTCCTCAATGACCCGGCCCAGGTCGCGCCAAATGTACTTGGCGCCCAGCGCCATATCCTTCATCACCTCCAATTCGGCACCGGCCACGATCTCATCCACATACTGCCCCTGAAGTTTGGGGTCCACCGGGGTTTCCTCGTGGCCCAGAATGGCGCAACGACGGAACGCGTCCACCGCCGGATCGCAGGCCACGTTGTACCGCGTGGCGGCGCTTTCTTCCCGGGCCCCATGGCGGTTGTAGGTGAACGCCGTGATCTCACGCCCAAAGGAGCGGATCACCATGTCCATGGGGATCGTCTCGTAGAACCGGCCAAAGTGGGCAAAGACCTTGGAAGTGCCGTCCCCCTTAGGATCCCAGACCACCCCCACACGCGGTGCCCATTCGTCGTTGATGTTGGCTTGAACCTTCTTCTCC
>JANXCP010000009.1:5403-23241 GCA_025060245.1 Thermoanaerobaculum sp.
CTCCGCGTTGAAGAGCTTCTGCTGCTCCCAGCGCACGCCCACGTTGAGGGTCAGGCTGGCTGCCAGCCGCCAGGTGTCTTGCAGGTACATGGCGAAGTTTTCCGACTTGGAATCCACCACCAGGGGGTTCATGATGTCGGCGTTGGTGATGGCAAAGCGGTTGGTGGGGTAGGAGCGCATGAAGAAGCGGTGACGGTAGTAAATCTCTCGCCCGCAAGGCCTGAGCCCATCGCCGGTGTAGCCGCCACGGCAAAGGGAGTAGATGCGCTGCCCACCGGTGTTGTAGTTCTCGTTGTCCACCGAGATATCTTCAAACTCCGCCCCGAACTTGAACTCGTGGTCACCCACGAAGTTGTTCAGGAAGTACGACACGTCGCCCTTGAGCACGTCGCGGCCAAACTCCTGGCGCTGCGCAAAGCCAAGGCCGTCCCAGACGGGTACCACACCGGTGCGCGCGTAGATGGGGTGAGCGTAGTCAATGAGCGCCACCTGGCTAAAGCCCTTCCCCCCCTCAATGGACTTTTCCTTGTGCCGGCCGGCCAAAAAATTGACCACCCAATTGGTACCAAAGACCCCTTCGTACTTGGCCACCACGTCAGCGCCACCCTCATCCACGGTGCCCAGGAAGGAGTCGGGGTTGCCCGCCAAGCCGCGGATGGGGCCTTCGGTGGTAGACGGATCACCGAACCCGGAGAGGATGAAGGAGTGGTTTTGGCTCAAGCGGTAGGTAAACTTGGCGGACCACAGGTCACGGGTTACCGAGTTAGTGAAGATCTGCCCGTAGGCCGGGAACCCGTAGTCCTTACCGTTGTACTGCCGGGCCAAGGCCTTGAAGTCCTGGATGACCTTGCGGTCCTGGTCATTCTTCACGTAGTCGTAGGAACCGTAGAACCACAGGGTGTCCTTGATGAAGTAACCGCCCAAACCAAACCCATAGTCCTGGCGGGTGTAGCCGTCCACCAGGTAGGAGCGGGACAGCCGAGATGCCCAGTAGTTCACGTCCGCGGCGGTCTTGGCCTGGAAGTTGTCGGCATCGTAGTAGCCGAACACATCACCGTGGAACTCGTTGCCGCCGGACTTGGTGATCACGTTGATCATGCCACCGGTGGCGCGACCGAACTCCGCCTGGTAGCCAGCGGTTTTCACCTGCACTTCCTGGATGAACTCAAAGTTCAACACCTTCCCCTGGGTGCCCAGCTCCACACCGGTGGTGTTGATGCCGTCAATGTAGTAGACGTTTTCCGCGCCCGTGGAACCGTACACCGTGATCCCGGCGGCATCCTGGCCCGTGCCCGGCGCTACTCGGACCACCGAGGCGTAGTTACGGCCAATGGGCAGGTTAGTGAAGAAGTCCTTGTCCAGGTTGGCCCCCACCTCGGTGCTCTTGGTGTCCACCGTGGGTGCGGCACCGGATACGATGACCTCTTCCTTGAAAGCTGAGCTCATCTGGACGTTCAGGGTGACGACGCGGCCCAGCCCCACCTTGATATCCGTCTGCTCGGTGGGAGCAAACCCAGAAAGGGTAAAGCGGACGCTGTAGGTCCCGGGGGGCAGGAGCACCAGGCGGAACTTCCCCTGCGCGTCGCTCACCGCCACCTTCGTGCCCTGCAGCGCCGGTGAGGTGGCCTCCACCGTCACACCCGGGAGCGGCGCGTTGTTTTCATCCACCACCACACCCTCAATGGAGCCGGTGGTTTGCGCCCAGGCCCCGGTGGCAAACAGGCCCATGGCGAGAAAAGCAAAAAGACACAAACCAATCCTCTTCATACCCCCTCCTTTCTTCCCATCACTTTAACCGTGATTACCTTGCGCCAAGCGTTCAACATTTTTCTCCCTAATGAGACCCTCCTTTCTCCTAATAGATTTTCGGTCCCTTGCCAACCAACGGCTCCCCTCAACCTACGCGACCGCATGTACACCACGAGTTTGAGCAAGAACCGTGCCATTGATCCCTTTCTCACAAGCCCAATACGAGCTTAAATTTAAGCAAGTACCGGCGAGCCTGGTGTTCCGCCCTTTGAACTCCTGTTCAACTTTTTGAACCCCTCGCGGCAGTGCGGTGTTCCCTCTTGGGGGGCAAAGGGCTGCGGATGGATGGCAAGAACTTGCGGGGCCCAAGCCGGCCTGAGGAGGTGTGGTGCCAAGCCCCCTCGTGGCTTCAAGCCGGCAGCCCAACTCCCAGGGCGTGCCGCAATACCTGAAGGTTGAGCCCTTCGTTTCCAGGTCGCGGCGCAGGCAAGGCAGGTTTTTACCCCAACAGGTCAACCATGGCCCTCGCGGTCCCCCGGCAAAGGGGACGCCCTTCCAAGGGATTTCCCCCATGGGCTGCCGCGGCTTTGAGTTTGCCAGCCGCATCACCATCAGCTCAGCCGACCCGCAGGCCAGCCACCGAATTCGAACACGCCAGCTCCTGGCGGCGCCTCAGGTGGCCGAACCGCCACCCACCACCGCCAACAGCTGTCCCTGCTCCACCGCGTTGCCGGGTTGCACCAGGACCTCCTCCACCACCCCCGCCGCTTGGGTGGTGATCAGGTTCTGCATCTTCATCGCTTCCAAGACCAACACCGGCGTGCCGGGTTGCACCTCCGTGCCGGGTGGTGTCAGCACCTGCACCACTCTCCCCGGAATAGGGGCACGCAGCTCCTCCCCCTGTCGCTGAGCTCCACTGACCCGGCTGTGCCGTCGCAAAGCGTCAACCAGGTGCACCGTAAGCTCCTGCCCGCGAAAAAAGAGGTGCCACCCGCCCTGGGAGTGGCGGGCAAAGTACACCGGCAGACGCTGACCTTCCTGGGTGATGACCAAGCCTTGCCCCGGTTTTTGCACTTCCAGAGCAAAGCGAAACTGCCTTCCTTCCACCTCCACCAAAAAGCCCTCAGCGGTGGCCCGGCACACCACGGCAACCGCGCCCGGGTCAAGGAAAAAACGGCGTATCATGGCAACCACCTGTGCAACAGCCGCTGGCGACCCAGGAGGCGCCAGCTATTGGTCTCTTCTCCGTCCGGCACCGGCTTTTCCCTTGGCGGGGCAGCTCCGGACATGGCCAGGGCGGCGGCCAGGGCCACTGCTTCGGGCTCCGCCGCCACCCTTGGTTGGGCCAAAAACTCCTGCAAGAAACCGGTGTGGACGTTGCCGGCGAGAAAGTCCGGGTCCTGGCACAAGCGCTGGAAGAGCGGCAAGGTGGTGTGGACGCCTAAGATCACGTACTCGGTCAGGGCCCGCCGCAAGCGCGCCAGGCTCTGCCGCCGGTCTTCCCCCCAGACAATCAGCTTGGCCAAGATGGGGTCGTAGTCCAGCGGCACCACACAACCCTCCTCCACGCCGCTGTCCACCCGCACCCCTGGCCCTGCCGGTTCGCGATACACCTGCACCCTACCCGGAGAGGGAGCAAAGTCCCGCTGCGGATCTTCGGCGTAGACCCGGCACTCCACCGCATGGCCGCGGGGAACGAGGGCCTCCTGCGTCAACGTCAAGGGCTCCCCCAGGGCCAAGCGCATCATCCACTGCACCAGGTCCACACCGTACACCAGCTCCGTGACCGGGTGTTCCACTTGCAACCTGGTGTTCACCTCCAAGAAGTAGAAGCTGCCGTCGGGCGCCAGGAGAAACTCCACGGTTCCCGCGGTCACGTAGCCCGCCGCTTGCGCCACCGCCACCGCCGCCTTCCCCAGGCGCTCCCGCAGCTCCGGCGTCACCGCTGGGGAGGGGCTCTCCTCCACCAGCTTCTGATGCCGCCGCTGAATGGAGCACTCCCGTTCCCCCAGGTGGACCACGCGGCCTTGGCGATCCGCCAAGATTTGCACCTCCACGTGGCGCGGCCGCTGGATCAGCTTTTCCGCGTACACGCGACCGTCGGCAAAAAACGCCAACCCCTCCGCCTGCGCCCGGGCAAAGGCATCGGCCAACTCTTCGTCGGTGGCCACCGCCCGCATCCCCTTGCCACCTCCGCCACCCACCGCCTTGAGCAAAATGGGGTACCCCACCCGGCGGGCAAAGGCCTGCGCTTGCTCAACGTGCGCCAAGGGGGGAGTCCCGGGGGTGACGGGCACACCCACCTGAACGGCCAGCTCCCGCGCTGCGGTCTTTGAGCCCAACAGCTCAATGACCTCTGGCGGCGGGCCCATCCACACCAAGCCCGCCTCCTGTACCGCGCGGGCAAAGGCGGCATTTTCTGCAAGAAAACCGTACCCCGGATGGACCGCCCGGCAACCGGTGCTGGTGGCCACCTCCACCAACCGGGGTATGTTCAGGTAGGAGGCTCGGGGGGCCGGGGGTCCTAGCAGGACAGCCGCATCGGCCGCCAATACGTAGGGTTGCTGCGCATCCACCTCCGAGTACACCGCCACCGCCTCCCACCCCAGCTCGTGGCAGGCGCGGATGAGGCGCAGGGCAATTTCGCCGCGATTAGCAATGAGCACACGCATGGCTTACAGGGGGATGTTGCCGTGCTTTTTCGCCGGCATCCAGTCGCGCTTGCCCCAGGCCAAGGCAAAGCTTTCGATGACCAGGGGGCGGGTTTTCCGTGGTTGGATCACCGCGTCCACAAACCCCCGTTCCGCCGCCACCAGGGGGTTCGCAAACTTTTCCGTGTACTGCTGTACGAGGGTTTGGCGCAGCGCCTCAGGATCCTCCGCCTGATCCAGCTCCCGCCGGTAGAGGATGTTCACCGCCCCCTGGGGTCCCATGACGGCAATTTCCGCTGTGGGGTAGGCAAAGTTGAAATCGGTCCGGATGTGCTTGGAGCCCATGACGCAGTAGGCACCTCCGTAGGCCTTGCGGGTGATAACCGTAACTTTTGGCACCGTAGCCTCCGCCAAGGCGTACAAGAGCTTGGCGCCGTGGCGAATGATGCCGCCATGCTCCTGGGCTACCCCGGGGAGGAACCCCGGCACGTCCTCCAAGATCAGCAAGGGGATGTTGAAGGCATCGCAAAAACGCACGAAACGCGCCCCTTTCACCGACGCGTCAATGTCCAAGACACCCGCCAGGTACATGGGTTGGTTGGCCACCACCCCGGTGGGCTGACCTGCCAGACGCACAAACCCCACCACGATGTTGCGGGCAAAGTGCTCGTGCACCTCAAAAAACTGCCCATCATCCGCCACGGCGCGGATGATGGCCTTGATGTCGTAGGGCTTCTCCGGATCTTCCGGCACCACGCTGTCTAAGCGTGGATCTTCCCGTTCCGGCGGGTCTTGGGTGGACTTGCGCGGTGGATCGGCGGCGTTGTTGAGGGGGAGAAAACCCAACAGCTCACGGATGGAAGCCAGCACTTCCTGATCGGAGTCCCGCACCACGTGCGCTACCCCCGAAATGCGTGCGTGTACGTCCGCTCCTCCCAGCTTTTCCATGCTCACCTCTTCGTGGGTGACGGTGCGGATCACATCGGGGCCGGTGACGAACATGTAGCTGGTGCCCCGGGCCATGAAGATGAAATCGGTGATGGCGGGGGAGTACACAGCCCCGCCGGCGCAGGGCCCCAAGATGGCCGAGATCTGCGGGATGACCCCGGAACAGAGGGTATTGCGGAGGAAGATGTCGGCATAACCCCCCAAGGAAACCACCCCTTCCTGAATTCGCGCACCCCCCGAGTCGTTGAGCCCGATCACCGGAATGCCGAACTTCAGCGCCAAGTCCATGACCTTGCAAATCTTTTCCGCGTGGGCTTCGGACAGCGAGCCGCCAAAAACCGTGAAATCTTGCGCAAACACCGCCACCGGACGGCCGTCAATACGCCCCAGTCCGGTGACCACCCCGTCCCCGGGGATGCGCTGGGCCTCCATGCCGAAATCGTGACAGCGGTGGGTGACCAAGCGGTCCAGCTCCATGAACGAACCCTCATCCAAGAG
Organism: Thermoanaerobaculum sp.; assembly: GCA_025060245.1. Taxonomy (GTDB): domain Bacteria; phylum Acidobacteriota; class Thermoanaerobaculia; order Thermoanaerobaculales; family Thermoanaerobaculaceae; genus Thermoanaerobaculum. Next base: position 11,250 of record JANXCP010000009.1, read on the forward strand.
CAGGGCGAGCCGTTCCCGCGCCGTGAGCTTGCCCGCAGCGTGCTGGCGGGCCACCCGTTCCTCACCCCCACCGAGTAAGCTGGCCTCTTCCAGCTGGGCGATCTTTTCGCGGATTGCCTGGGACATCCCCACCTCCCCACCAAGAACCCTTATCCTAGCACCCACTATGGAAGGACTCACGGCCCTTTCGGCATTGCTAGCCAGGGGCAAACGTGCGGTTCGGGAGCTTTTCTTCTGGCAGGAACTGCGGTTGCAATTCCGCTGGCAGGGAAGGCAGGTGACGGGCTTTACCGCTCGCCAGCGCGCTGCCTGCAGCCTGCGAGAAGGCGGGCTCCTGGTGGCGCGGGACGGTTGCACCCGCACCCAGGTGGCACACCTTCTGGGTGTTAAGCCCCATTCCGTGCCCCCCTGGTCCTGGGAAGGGGAGCTGGCACTGCCTGATCCCCACACCGTGGCGGCGCAACTGCCGCCCATCACCCTCCAGGTTGGGGTAACCGGGAGCCGCGTGGCCGTGGTGCGGCCGGACGGCGTCTTTGCCTGCACCCGACCGGTGGTGGTGGACTGCGAAAACCAAGCCGGCGAAACCTTCACCTGGGTTTGGGGCCAGGCGGTACCCCCCCTGGAACCAGCCAAGGCAGGTAACGCGGCGCCTCCCACGGGTCGGCTGCGCGCCCTCCTGCACCCCCAACCGGCTGCCGTCCTGTGCCACGAGCTCTTCGGTCACCCCCTGGAGGCGGACGCCTTCTTTTCCGGTCATTCCCCCTGGGTAGGAAAACTGGGCACCCGCGTGGTGACGGCTCCCCTCACCGTGGTGGATGACCCCACGGCTGCGCTCCCAGGCGGGTTTCATCACGATGACGAAGGTGAAAGGGCGCGGCGAAAAGTACTGGTGGCAGCAGGTACCGTCAAAGGTCTCTTGGCTGACCGCACGTACGGCGCCACCTTTGGCGCCGAACCAGGGAACGCACGTCGTCTTTCGCCCCACTACGCCCCGTACCCCCGCCTTTCCAACGTCATCGCCTGGGTGGAAGAGGGGATGGCCGATCCCCCCTTGGCTGAAGCACGGTTGGAGATCGTGCGCGTGCGCTCGGGCTTGCTGCTCCCTGGGGAACGAGCCTTGCTGCTCTCGGTTTCAGAAAGTTACCTGCTGGCGCGAGGATCGCGTCGCGCCTGCCTGAGCTCCTACTTTCTCCGGCTCCCTTTGGACGGCTCCGGACTGCGCATCGTAGCCGGGGGATGCTCGCCGGTCCCGGCGGCGGAGCCCGGATGGTGTGGGAAGGGCCATCAGCTCCTCCCTGCCGGTGCGGCGGCGGGTTGGCTGCTCTTGGACCGGGTGGAGGTGGCATGAGCGGCGGCCTTGCTGAGCCCCATGAGGCCTTGCAGGCGGCCGCCGCAGTGCTGGCCGGCCGCTGCGAGGTGTTTGAGGTCTTCGTACGGCGCTCCCATTCCCTGCGCCTCGCCCATCACCGGCGTGGGGAACTGTGCCGGGAGGAAAGCTACGAACTGGGTGTGGCCTGCCGCGTGGGAAAAGGCCAGCTCATCGGCTTTGGCCGGGCCTCTGGCGAGGCCAAGGAGGCAGGGCAGACGGCTGCCCGCTTGGCCTTGCAATCCCTCACCGATGGCCACCCCACCTTGCCTGTGGCCTCCCTCCTCGGTGCCGTCCCTTGCCCACCTCCCCCTGCCCTCAGCGAGGAGGAGATCTCGCAGCTTTTCCACCGCCTGCGCCAGGCGAACGACGCCCGGGATGTGGCCTTAACTTGGTTGCGCGCCCGTACCCTCCTGGCCCGCAGTGAAGGGTTTGAAGCCTTCTGGGAAAACCAGTTGGTGCTGTGGGAGTGGAGTCAAGAAATGTTTGGCGAGGAAGTGATGTTCCGTCGGGTCGCCAGCCAACCAGCCCAGTTGGACCCACCCTCCTGTCTCTCCTTGGTTTGCGCCCAGCAGCCTCTACCCCCATTGGCCCTGGAACCCGGGCTGCGCCGGGTGCTGTTGGCCCCGGATGTGGCAGCCCCACTGTTGCTGGGTATTGCCCTGCGAACCCCAAAAAAGACTCATCCTGCGGGGGCTTGGGACCTCTGGGATGTGCGACGAGGTGCTCACGCCTTGCTGCCCATGGGTTGTGATGGCGAAGGCTTGCCGGCCTGTAACCTGCCCGTGCTCACCGTGGACAGAGCCGAAACCCAGCCATGGCGATGGTTGGCTCACCGCCACGGCACCGTACGCGTGCCCTGGGATTCCCCACCCACCCCCGGGCCCGTGCACCTGTGGCAAAAGCCTTTTCCGGGCCCAGCTACGCCCCCAGGGTCGTTCTCAGGACTGGCGGCCCTGGCGCCTCTGACCGAGGTGGTCTGGGAGCAGCAACGCTTTCGCCTGCTGGCGGCAGCGGTGGAGCTGTCGCGCGGCGGCGTGGTGGCAGCTGGGGTTGTGACCCTGGTTGGATCCCTCTCCCGCCTGGTGAGCGGGCTCCTCACCACCCTGGGCCCGGCAGAACACGTGGCCCTCGGCTGTCCCGTCAGCACCCCTTGGCTGGTGGTGGCGAACCTGGAGGTGCGGTAAGCCCGGCTACAATGGCCCGGGAGGTGCGATGGAATTTGGCATTCTGGGCCTTTCCGGTGCGGGAAAAAGCACGCTGTTCTCCCTCCTCACCGGGGCGGAGGTCCCCCCCCATATAGGGAAAACTGTGGTGGGGATTGCCAAGGTTCCCGATCGCCGGTTGGACGCCCTGACGGCCCTCTTTCAGCCGCGCAAGCGCACACCGGCCACGGTGAAGTTTGTGGACGTCCCCCCCATTTCCCGCGGTGGAGCAGCCACGCTGAACTTGCCGGAGTTGCGCACCACCGATGCCCTGGCCGTGGTGCTACGAGCCTTCGCCAACCCCCAGGTGCCGCACCCCGAGGGGTCCCTAGACCCCAAGAGGGACTTGGAGCTCATAGAAACCGAACTGCTCTTGTCCGACCTTGGGGTGGTCACGGGACGCCTTGACCGGCTGCGCAAAGAGCTGGTGAAGCGACGGACTCCGGAGCTGGAAAAGGAAGAGGAATTGCTCGGACGGTGCTTGGCCTTCCTGGAGCAGGGGCGGCCGCTGCGCGAGCTCCCCCTCCAGGCAGACGAGCAAAAAATCCTCAAAGGCTTTACCTTCCTCACGGGAAAACCGCTGTTGGTGGTCCTCAATGCCGATGAGGCGGAGGCCAGCAACTTGCCCCAAGCTCTCCACCGCTGGGGCCTCGGGGGCTGGGAGGGCAAACCCCAGGTGGCCTGCACTGCTGTCAGCGCGCCGTTGGAGCGCGAGATCGCGCGCCTTGCCCCGGAGGAGCAGGCGGCCTTCGTGGCCGAGTTGGGCCTGCCCGACCGCGCCCTGAACCGACTGCTGCAGCAAGCCTTTTTCCTCTTGGGGCAGATCTCCTTTTTCACCGTGGGCGAGGACGAGTGCCGGGCCTGGCCGATTCCCCAAGGGAGTTCGGCGCACAAGGCAGCTGGCGTGATCCACTCGGACTTTCAACGGGGGTTCATCCGCGCCGAGGTGGTGCGGTGGGACGAGCTGGTAAGCTGCGGCTCACTGGCCGCCTGCCGCAGCAAAGGGTTGCTGCGCCAAGAGGGAAAAGACTACCTGGTCCAGGACGGCGACGTCATCACCTTCAAGTTCCACGTCTAGGCTGCACGGGCCGCGACACGTTGGGCGCAGGCAGGAGCGGGGCCTGGCCTTCTCGCCCCGGCCCAGCCTTGGCCGAGGGGGCGGGCGGGGAGGAAACGGGGGCTTGCCCTCTTGGTTCGGGCACCACAGGGGCACTGACGGGAGCCTGGGGGGGAGGCTCCGGCGGCTTGGCCCACATCATCTGGCGCACCGCCTGGGGGTCCAGCGGCAGTAACTTGAGGGTGGCGCTGGTCACATCCTTTTGGTACCTCACGAGCTTCGCTTGGGTTTGCAAGCGCGAGTCGTAGACCAAGGGGTTGCGGGCAGGATCCGCCAGGGCGGGGTTGTGCTTGTACGCCTTGGCGTAGGCCCGTATCGCTTCCTGGCGTTCCCCACAGCGCTCCAAAGCCAGGGCTAACATGAACTGGGCCTCGGCGAAGCCCGGCCGGGCTTTGACGACCTGGCGGTACTGGCGCACCGCAGCCCGGTCCTGACCTAAACGCTGCAAGGCCAATCCCAGGCGGTACCGCGCTTCCACGTGCCGCCGGTCCAGCCTCACCGCCTTGCGTAGGTAAGCTACCCCATCCTCCGGGAACCCCTTGTCCACCAGCAACACCCCCAGCTCCGTCAGCTCACCCGGCCCGGCCTTTCCTTGCCGATCGAGTTCAAGGTAGTTGAGGATGGCCCGATCCCGCGGCTGGTTGGGATCTAGGTAACGCTCAAAAACCGCAGCCGAACTCGCGGCGGTCCACCACAGCCCAACGAGGAAAAACAGCCTCTTCATGCCCCCTCCCTTTTCCGGCGCGCCTTGGCCTTCAGCGACACCCGACCTCCTTCGGTGCTCACCACAAAGCCCTGCACTTCCAAACCCTGTTGCTCCAGCTTCCGCCGCTGCTCTTCCACCAGGCGGCGAAAGCTTTGCTCGTCCAGGGTGGGCTTTTTACCCATGCGCAGCAGGCTCGCCGTGTACTCCTGGTGCAGGCGTGCCACCTCATCCCTTGGGGATACGGTCGCCGGCGCTGCCGCGTCGGCAGGCCGGCGCGCCTCCACCTTGCCCCGCAGCTGGCGCTCCCAAAGCTGGGTATAGGTGAAAAACCGGTGCAGCAAGCCGTCCAAGCGGAAGCGCGCGGCGGTGGACAAACCCTCGTTTTGCGAGAAAAACCTCAACTGCCGTGCCAGGGCCTGACGCTCCCGCTCCGGCGGGATGGGTACCTCGCGGTCCCCGGCGAAATACCGCTCCCATTTGCGGGCCAGTTCCTCCAGCTTTTGTTCCAGCTCGTCCAGCGGCAAGTCCACGGCGATAGCTTACACCGCGTACAATGGCGCCATGTTCCGCCGGCCTCCCGCCGTCCACTGGTTGCTCAACCACCCGCAGTTGCGGGAGGACGTGAGCGTTCTCGGGCGTGAAACGGTCAAGGAGGTCATCCGCCGGCGGCTTGCCGAACTGCGGCAACGGCGCGAGGATCTTCCCGAGCCCGAGGCGCTGGTGGCCGAGCTCCACCGCCACCTGGCGCGTTGGCGTCGTCCCAGCTACCCCGCGGTGATCAACGCCACCGGCGTGCTCATCCACACCAACCTGGGCCGCAGCCCCCGCCTGACGGCGGCCAGCGAAGGGTACCTGGCCTTAGAGCTGGAGTTGGAAACGGGGCAGCGGGGAGAGCGCTTGGCGCCGGTGCGGGAAAAGTTGTGCCGTTACTTTGGCGCCGAGGACGCGCTGGTGGTGACCAACAACGCGGCCGCCCTGCTGCTGCTGTTGGCTGCCCATGCCCGTGGCCGGGAGGTGATCGTTTCGCGCGGAGAGCTCATTGAAATTGGCGGCTCCTTTCGCCTCCCTGAGGTGATGAAAGAGGCAGGAGCCATCTTGGTGGAGGTGGGGTGCACCAACCGTACCCACCTGGCCGACTACCGCAAGGCCATCACCCCGAACACCTGTGCCATCCTCCACGTGCACCGCTCCAACTTTGCTCTCACCGGGTTTGTCACCAACCCCCAGGTGGCGGAGCTGGCCCACCTGGCGCGCCAGGCGGGGGTGGCCCTGTGGGTGGATCAGGGTTCCGGTTGTCACGTGGACCTCCGCCCCTTTGGCTTAAACCCCGAGCCCACCGTCAGCCAGCTGCTCAACGCCGGTGCCGATGTGGTCATGTTCTCCGGCGACAAACTATTAGCCGGACCGCAGGCGGGGATTTTGGTGGGCAAGGCCCAAACCCTGGCCCCCTTGCGCCACCACCCCCTGCGCCGTGCCCTGCGGCCGGACAAAGCGGCCTTGGTCACCCTGGCGGCGACCCTAGATGCCTACCTGGCAGGAGACCTCACCCGCGTGCCCTTCTACGCCCTCCTTGCGCAAAAGCCCGAGGAGCTTCGGCGGCGCGCCCGCTGCTTGGCGGGACGGCTCAGTCGGGAGGGGGTGCCCGCCAAAGTCGTCCCGACCCGCGCCGTGGTGGGGGGAGGCACGACCCCTGGACAAACCCTTCCTTCCTGGGCAGTGGCGTTGCCCGAGGACGCCGCCTTGGCCCGTCAGTTGCGCCTCGGCAACCCGCCCGTGGTGGCGCGGCAAGAACAGGGCCTGCTGCTTCTGGACCTACGCGCCGTCTTTCCCCACCAGGACCGCCTGCTGCTCACTGCCGTAGTCAGCTCCTGGCATCACCCCGCCAGGTAGCGTTCCAGTTCCGCCCCCTCTTCGCCAGCAAAGTGCAGGGCCAGCTGCCGCACCTCCGGCAGCTCCCACCCCGGCCGCAAGAGTTCCTGGGGCAGCGACAGCTCCCGCGGACCCACCCGCTCCCCCGCCGAAAGGATCGCCACCCGCTCCATGAGGTTGGCCAACTGCCGCACGTTGCCCGGCCAGGAAGGCAGCACGAGGGCACCCAACGCTGCCGGGCGCAAAAGGGGCAGGGGAACACTGTTCTTGGCACAGGCACGGGTGAGCAAGTGCAAAGCCAGGGCAGGAATATCCTCGCGCCGTTCGCGCAGGGGGGGAAGGGTGATGGGGAACACGTTCAGGCGGTGGTACAGGTCGGCACGGAAGCTACCCCGCAGCACTTCCGTTTCCAGGTCGCGATTGGTGGCCGCCACCAAGCGCACATCCACGCGTACCTCCCCCTTGCCCCCCAGGCGCGTGATGCGCCGCTCCTCCAGGGCCCGCAGCAGCTTCACCTGCACCGCCGGACCCACCTCGCCGATCTCGTCAAGGAACAGGGTTCCGCCACTGGCCTGCTCAAAACGACCCACATGGCGACTGGTGGCGCCGGTAAAAGCCCCGCGTTCGTAGCCGAAAAGCTCTGCCTCCAGGAGGGTTTCCGGAACAGCAGCGCAGGCAAAGGCCACGAAAGGGCCCTGATGCCGCGGGGAGTAGGCGTGCAGGGAGCGGGCAAACAGCTCCTTCCCTGTGCCCGACTCTCCCAGCAGCAGCACCGAGGCCTCGGTGGGCGCCACCCGGCGTAAAGCCTCCAAGGCCGCCAAGAAGCGCGGGCTGGTTCCCACTAACGTGGGTGCTCCCGCCGCGGGCTCCACCGAGAGCAGCTGCCCGCGGGCGGAGGCAGCAGCGCGCAGGGCAACCAACAACCGCGGCATTTCCAAGGGTTTAGGAAAATAATCGCGGGCTCCCAGTTTGAGGGCCTGGACCGCCGTCTCCACTGAGGCAAAGGCGGTGATGAGGAATACCGGCAGTTGCGGGTCGCGCTCCCGCGCCACCCGCAGCACCTCTAACCCGTCGGCCCCGGGCAGTTTCAGATCGGAGATCACCGCCAACAGGGTGGGTCCGTGGGCAATGCGCTCCACCGCTTCATCCCCGCGGAGGCACACCTCCACCGTGTACCCCTCCCGGGCAAGGGTTTCCGCCAGCACCCTGGCCAGGGGCTCGCGGTCCTCCACCACCAGCACCGGCCCGCTCACCAGGACCCCTCCTGGGGCAGCCGCAGGGAAAACACCGTGGGGTTGGCTGGGGATACCAGCTCCACCTCCCCACCCATGTCCCGCGCCAGCCGTCGCGCCAGCGCCAGGCCGATGCCCCCCGCCGGCTTTTGCGAAACGAAGGGCTCAAAGAGGGATTCCCGTACCTCCGGCGCCACCCCCGGGCCGTGATCCACCACCTGGACCTCCACCTGCGAACCCTGGCTGGTAACCCGCACCTGCACCCCACCCTGGGGTGTTTGGGCTGCCGCTTCACACGCGTTGCGCAAGAGGTTTTCCAGCACCACGCGCAGCGCGGTGGGATCGCCGAGGACCCGGGCATCACCCTCCACTGCCACCGGCACCTGGGGAAAACAAGAGGCCAGACGGCCCTGGAGCTGGGCCAGCAGCGGTCCTAGCGCCACCGGGAGGACCTGTAGGGCCTGGGGCCGGGCAAAGGCCAAGAACCGCTCCAGGAACTCCCGCTGGACTTGCAGCTCTTGCCCCAGGGCGTGCAGGTACCGCCCCACCTCGGTAGGGTTTTCCTTCGCCAGCCGCAGGTAGCCGTCCATGACCGCCAGGTTGTTCCGCAGCTCGTGGGCCAGCCCTGCGGCCAACTCCGCCAGTTCCTGGGCACGGGCAGAAAGCTGGCGCTCCTGTTGCTCCACCCGCCGCACCGCCTGGCGAAAGGCACTGACCAAAAAGCGATCTTCCGCCCCCTGTTGCTGCCTGCCGGCGAACTTTCGCGCCTCCTCCATGAGCTCGCCGTAGGGGGCCAACACACGTCCCACCAACACGTAGGCCAAACCTCCCCCGGCCAAGCCCAACACCAGCGCCAGGGCTACGGTAAGGCGCAACCAAGACGGCGAGCCCGCACGTTTTTTCACCGGGCCGAACACCTGCAGCACGCGATCCCCGTCCAGCGGCCACACCACCACCTGCAGCGGCTCCCCCGCCCACTCCCCCCGCACCAGGGTTGGCCTTCCCGCCTCTTCCCAAGCTTGCTTGTTGGCAAAGGGCCAGTAGGCCACCGGCGGCGTGGTGCCCACGGTCCACAGCTTGCGACCCCCGGAAAACAGGGCCAAACGAATTTGGCCAAAGGGGGCCACCGGAGCCCCGCCTTGCTGCAGGCCCGCGGCCACGGCCGCCGCCGTGGCCCACAGGGTGTCGGGCTCCTCGGCGGGGGCTGCCGCTGCCAGGTACACGCCCAGGAGGGCCAAAAAAAGCCCCAACACCAAAAACACCATCACCGCCAGAAACAGCGCTCGCACCTCCCTGAAGCGGCGCACCGGCAAACCTGTCATGGCGGCACGGAAAACAAGGCTTGCCAAAGCTCTGCTCCCCACCACCGCACCACCAGGGCCGCGGCGCAGAGGAAGGTACCAAAGGGCAGCTCGCTCCGCTGCGAGGCTTTCTTGCCCAGGACCAGCCCTACCCCCACCAGCGCTCCCATCACCGCCCCCAAGCCCAGGGACAGGAGCATCCCTCGCCAACCCAAGAAGGCCCCGAACATGCCCAAGAGTTTCACGTCCCCAAGCCCCATGCCCTCTACTCCCCGCAGCAGCCGGTACACCCAGAAAATCGCCAAAGGGATCGCCACGCCGAGCCCAAGCCCCCACAGGGCATCCCGCACCCGGATCGGGCCTCCCAGGACCGTCCACAACAGGCCCAAACCGAGCCCGGGAAGTGTGAGGACATCGGGCAGGATCAGGTGCTCCAAGTCAATGAAGGCAAGGGCCAGGCACAGACAGCCGAAGATGACGGCGTGGAAGAAAACCGAGAGGTTGTGGCTGAGTACCGCCGAGGCGCAAAACCATAAACCGGACAAGGCCTCCAGCAGGGGGTACCGCCAGGAAATGGGCGCGCGGCAGTGGCGGCAACGGCCGGCCAAAAAAACATAGGACAGGATGGGCACGTTGTCGTACCAAACCACCGGGATCAGGCAGTTCGGGCAATGGGACCGCGGGCGCAGCAGGGACATCCCGCGCGGCAGACGGTGCACCACCACGTTGAGGAAGCTACCCACCACCAGGCCGGCCACGGTGGCAAAGAGCGGGAACAACCACGGGGGAAACTCGGCCATCACCGCCCCTCTCGGTGCCACAGTGTACGGTACAGCTGTTCTTGCTCTGCCACCATGCGCTCGCGGGAAAACTCCTCCAGCCCCTGCCGACCCGACTCCCCCATGGCCTTGGCCCGCCCCGGGTTGGCCAACAGCCACGCCACCTTGCGCGCCATCTCCCGCACATCCCCCGGGGGCACGGTAAAACCGTTGATGCCATCCTGTACCACCTCCACCACCCCGTCCACCGCCATGGCCACCACCGGTACCCCCGCTGCTCGGGCCTCCACCAACACCCTCGGCAAGCCCTCAAAGCGCGAGGTGAGGGTCACCACCTGGCTGGCCGCCAAGAGGCTGGGGACGTCGCGCCGCCACCCCAACAGGTGCAGCCGCTGGGCAAGGCCCAGCTCCTGCCGCCATCGTTCCACCAGCGGCCGCAGCTCCCCGTCCCCCACCAGCAGGAAGTGGGCCGACGGCACCTGCGCTGCCACCAGGGCAGCCATGTGCACGAACCGCTCCGGGGCCTTCTGCGGTTTGAAACAGGAAATCTGCAGCACCACTGGGTCGTGGGGCGGGATGCCCAGGGACTGGCGAACCGCCACCCCGTCCCCACCGCGGGCAAATGCCTGAAGGTCTATGCCCGAGCGGATCACCCAGGCCTGCTGGCGGGAAAAAAGTCCCAGCTCCACCCCAGCCTCCAGGTTTTCCCGCGCCACCGCCACAAAAGCGGTGGTCTTGGGTGCCACCAACCGCTCAGCCGCCAGGAACGCGCCGCGAACCAACGCCCACTGGTGGGGACCGAACCCAAATCCGTGGACGGAGTGGATGATGATGGGCACCCCTTCCCAATGGGCCGCCAGCCGACCCAGGACGCCGGCTTTCGAAGAGTGGGTGTGAACGATCTGCGGGGCAAAGCGGCGTATGGTCTGCCGCAGCTCAGCCAGGGCGCGCAGGTCCCAAAGGGGTCGCACCTCCCGCACCAGATGGGCAATGGGGTAAAAGCTTGTGTCCGGTAGCTGCTCCCCCTCGGCGAAGAGCTCTCCTCCCAGTCCGCAGGCCAGGCCTACCTCAAACTCCTGACGGTTCAGGAGGCGCACGGTATCCAGGGTGTTGCGCTGGGCCCCGCCCAGCTCCAACATGGTGATCACGTGGAGCACGCGCAGCTTCATGCCCCCACCAGCCGTCGCGCCACCGCAGCGCCGTCCCACAGGGCATCCTCCATGGTGGAGTACTTCCACTCCGCCCACCGCCCACAGAGGAACACCCCGTGCTTGAGGAAAAACTCGCGAAAGGCCGCCACCACCGACGGACGCCGCCGATCAAAAATGACGTAGGCGGGATCCACGCAGGCCACCACGGTGAACAGCACCTCTTGCTCGGAAGCCAGTAACCCTTCCCTGGTCAGGGCCTGCACGCACGCCATCTCCCACCCCGCGGGGGGAGCGGTACCGGAAGGGGTGCTCACCTCCACCGATAAGGTGTGATGCCCCGGGGGGGCCAGCTGGCCGTGATTGGAGGGAAACCCCACGCGGTAGAAGGGCAAGTGCGGCTCGGGGCAATAGAGCCAGTGCTCGCGCCGGCGGGCACGACCGCGCACCGCCAGGTTCAAATTCCACACCGCCACCGCCGCCAACTCATCCACCCGTGCCCGCAAGTCGTCGGGCAAGGGGTGAGCCATGGCCACCAGCTGCGGCAGCGGTCCGGTGGCCACCAGGGCATCATAGGCGAAGCGCTGGCCCTCCCCCACCACCACCTCGCGCTGGGCCAGGTCCACCCCCACCACCGGCGCCCGCAGGTACAGCCGCTGCAGTGAGCGCGCCAGGCTTTGCGCCAGCACCCCAATGCCACCCCGGCGCGGGTAGAGAAAGCGAGCGTTATAGCCCACCGCCCGCGAAGGAGGGAACAAGCCCAGGGCTCCGTCCACCACGTCCTCCAGCTCCGGTCGTGGGACGTATCGGCCCACCCATTCGGTGGTGAGGTCAAAGGGATCACGGCAGAACAACTTGCGGTTGTAGGGGAAGAAAAAGTGCTGGGCAAAACCCTCACCAAACCGCGACAGCACCCATTGGCCAAAGTTCTCCGCTTCCCCGGGGTCCTGAGCCCAGGCGCGGATGAACCCCAACAGGCACTGGCGGCGGATCGGCCCAGGGAGGCGAGCGGTGTGAATTTGAATGGGGTACGGGGTGACCCGACCCGCCAAGAGGATCCCCGCCCGCCGCCGGTGGGAGCGGAAGCTTCGGCCCAATCCCAAGGCTTTCAGGAGGTCCAGGCTTTCCGGCCGGCGCAGGTGCAGCAGGTGACCGGTGTAATCAAAGGAAAAGCCTTCCTGCTCCATGGTGCGGCACGCCCCCCCCACCGCCCCCTCCCGGGGCAACACCACCGCCGCCACCCCCCCCCGCAGCCAAATACAAGCCCCC
>JANXCP010000009.1:23251-39959 GCA_025060245.1 Thermoanaerobaculum sp.
TCGCCGCTGCAAATGCCAAGCCGCCGAAAGGCCCGACAGCCCCGCCCCGAGGACCACCACCCTCATGGGCCCATCCGCAGCAAGCTGAGACGCAACAGCCACAGGGCCCAACCCAGGGCCAGGGCCAAGAACACCGCCAGGCTCACCTCAAACTGCGGCACCAAGGTGAGGGCTAAGCCGGCAAGGGCAAAAAGCCCACCCACCGCCCAGCAACGCCAGGCGGTCCCCCTCACGTCCCCCCGCCGCAACTGCCGCCAGCGCAAGGCAAAGTGGTCGGGGCTGCCGCGCCAAAAGGGAAGTCTTCTCCGGGCGCGCAACAGCACCAAATACCCCACCTCGGACAAGGGGAGGGCCAAGAATGCCACCGGGGCCAAGAAGCCGGCCGGTGACACCTCGCTCCACTGCACCGCCAGGGCCAAGGCCCCCAGGGTCAATCCGAGGGCCAGACTTCCCGCATCCCCCAGGTACATGCGCGCCGGCGCCAGGTTGGCGGGAAGAAAACCCAGCAAAGCCCCGGCCAAGGATGCGGCCATGAGCGCCAACACCCCCTGGCCGGTAAGGAAACTGGCAAGGGAAATCCCCACCGCGGCGATGAGGGCTAACCCCGACGCCAGGCCATCCATCACGTCCACCAGGTTAAAGGCGTTGGCCACCAGGAGCAGCCAAAAGGCCGCCAGAACCCAATGGAGGGCAAAGGGCAGCTCCACCAGCTCCACCAGCACCCCCGCCCGCAACAGGGCAAACACCGCCACCCCCAACCCCAGGAGTTTGGGCAGCGGGGAAAGGGCGCCAAAGTCGTCCACCAGGCCCACCAACAAGGCCAAGGTCCCCGCCAGCAGGATGGCTAAGACCCGGGCGTCAAACTGCAGGAACAAGCCCAAACTGAGCAAGTAGGCGAGGAACACCGCCACCCCGCCCAGGTAGGGTACCGGCGCCGGCTGCTGTTTCAGCTTGCCATCAGGGCGATCCACCACCCCCAGGTGCAAGGCCACCTGGCGCAAGAGGGGGGTAAGGTAAAGGGCCACCAGGCCGGCTAGGGCGAAGGCGGCGGGGACGTACCACCAGCTCATGGCAGCAGCTCCCGCAAGCGCCGTTTGGGCCATAGCCTCCGCACCCGCCAAGCCCGCCCGACCCGGCCCAGGGATCGGGGCAGGTAGGCCAACGCTTGGGGCATGCGCAGGGCCACCGCCGCGAGCATGGTCGTATCCCAGACTACCAGCAGCGGCAAGCGCCACCAAGCATCCGCCCAGTGCAGGTTGCGGATGAGGGTGGCCCAACGGTTGCAGAGGTAGCCCGCCACCAGGGGGGGAGGCCGACGGAAGAGGAGCCGGCCTTCCCCGGCCCTGGCGGTGGCACCGCGCCGGTGGATGGCCACCGCCTGCGGCTCGTAGCACACCACCCAGCCCGAGGCACTAACCCGCCACCCCAAGTCCAGATCTTCCCAAAAGGCAAAGAAATCGGCAGGAAAGACTTCGCCCCCCACCTGCACCTGTGCCAATGCCGCGCGGCGGAACACCATGCCAGCCCCACAGGCGGCCAGCACCCGTTCACCCTCCAGGTAGCGCCCCGCGGCGGGCTCCCCGAACCCCCGGTCGCGCACCATGAGCACCCAGGGTGACAGCACCTGTCCACAGGAGTCCAACGTGGCCTCATCCTCCCGCAGCAACCGCGGGGCAATCCCCCCCACCTCGGGTCGTTGGGCAAACACCTGCAGGCAAGTGGCAAAGAAGTCGCGGCGGGGAAAGCAGTCCGGGTTGAAAAAACCCACCACCTCCACCTCCTGCCCTACCGCCTCCAGCCCCGCGTTGGCACCGCCGGTGTAGCCCCGGTTGGTTTGCAGCGCCACGACCCTCACCCCGGCAGGGGGTGCCTCCACCCAGGCACGGGAGGCATCGGTGGAGTGGCAGTCCACCAGCACCACCTCCACCGGCACGGTTTGGGTCTGCAGCGCCGCCAGGCACCGGCCCAGGTCGTTGCCGCCGTTGTGGTTGATCACCACCGCCGCGGCTTTCATGTCAGCTCTCGCCAGAGTTGGAGGTGGGCGCGCGCCGCCCGCTCCCAAGAAAACCCCTGCACCAGGGATAGACCCTCCGCCCTGAGATGCTCCCGCCGTTCCCTGTCCTCCAGCAGCTGCCGCACCGCCTGGGCCAGCCCCTCCGCCTCTCCCACCCTGAACAATTGCACCGCGCCGGCAAACACCTCGCGGTGGACGGGGATATCGGAGGCCACCACGCAGGCACCACAGGCCAGGGCCTCCAGCACCGGCAGATCAAACCCTTCCCCGCGGGACGGGGCCACCACCACCTCCGCCCCCGCGTAGAGCAGCGGGAGCCACCGGTCCTCCACCTGGCCTAGCAGGTGGACCCACGGGGGCGGTTCCACCAGCGCCTCCACCGGTGCCCGCAGCGGACCCACCAAGACCAGGTGCAGCTCTGGGTACTTCTGGCGCAGCTGGGTCAGCGCAGCCACCAGGGTGTCCACCCCACGCCGGGGTTCCAGGGCCCCCACCATGAGCAGGTAGGGCCAGCCCAGGCCCAGTTCCGCCAGGCCCTGCCTTACCTTTGCTGCCGGAGGAGGGAAAAATAGGTTTCGGTCCACGCCGTAGGGGATGACCCGGATCCGCTCCCGCGGCACGCCACAGGAAGCCTCCAGGGCTTCCGCCACCCACTGGGTTCCAGTGATGACCCCGTCCGCCCGTGGGACGGTGAGCGGGACCAGGTAGCGTAAGGTGTTGAAGCAGCGCCGGCGGAACCAGTGGGGGTGGTGTAGCATCAGCACGTCGTGAACGGCCACTGTGACCGGGCAGGCGGGCACAAGGGGTGTGTAGTAAAAGGGAAAGTGAAACACCTTAAACCCTTGGGCGGTCTCCCTCTGCAGGTGCCACAGCACCCAGGGGAGGGTCCGCAGAGGCTTATGCGGCTTCACCACGACCACCTCCACCTCCTCTGGGGGGAGGCTGGCGAGCCCGCTCAAAAGCCCCTGGGTGTATCGAAACACCCCAGTTTGCGGCGGGAGCAGGGGCTTGCCGTCCAAGCCAACCTTCAGGCGCATGCTTCCTGTCCCGTACCACGCCGAAGCCAAGCCCCGTGACCTTCGCCCTTGATGCCCGCGCCGCCTTCGTCGACCCCCACCGCGGGTTTGGCCGTATGGTGCGCGAGCTGGTTCCGGCGCTTATGGCGCAAGCCACAGATCAGCTGGTGTTGTGCGTTCCGGCTCATGCCCCATGCCCGCCAGCATGGTACCCGCGGGCCGGGAAGGTGCTCAAGCTGCGCCGCCCCCCGCGGGGAGCCTGGTTGTTTGATGGACCCGCCTGGGCATGGACCGCTCGCCGCTGCCGCTTTTCCTGTTTGCACCTTCCCGCTTGGGGGGTTCCCCCGGGGGTTCCCGTGCCGGTGGTGGCCACCTTTCATGATGCCACTCCCCTCCTCTTCCCCACAGGCTTGAGCTGGTGGCAACGCCTCCGGGCGCGGCAGGCGGTGTACTCCCTCCGGCGCGCTACCCTGGTTCACACCCCCTCCGGTTTTGCCAAGAAACAGCTGGCTGCCCTCCTGCCCCAGCTGGAACAACACACGACGGTCATCCCCCACGGCGTCGCGTCCCGCTTTGCACCGGTGGCCAACCCAACCCAGGACTACCTCCTCGGCGTGGGGGGCGGAGAGCAACACAAGAATTGGCAGCTGCTCCTGGAGCTGTACACCCTCCCCCAGGCATCCGCCCTTCCTCGCCTGCGCCTGGTGGGTGCTGTGGCCCGCCAGCCCTCCCTGCGCCAGTGGATTGCCGGCAGAGGGCTGGCTGGGCGGGTGGAGCTTCTGCCCGAGGTGACCGAGGAAACCCTGCTGCGGCTGTACCAAAATGCCTTGGCCTTGGTCTTCCCCTCGCGCAACGAGGGCTTCGGGTTACCCGCCCTGGAGGCCATGGCCTGCGGCTGTCCGGTGGTGGCGGCGCAGGCGGGAGCCCTGCCCGAGGTGTGCGGAGAGGCAGCCCTGCTCCTGTCCCCGCAAGAGCCCGCCCCTTGGTTGGAAACGCTGCTGGCATTGCAAGCCAACCCCCAGCTGCGGCATTCCCTGCGCCAGCGAGGGCTGCAGCGGGCGCGCAGCTTCACCTGGGAGCGGACCGCTCAAGGGCTTCTGGAGCTTTACGGCGAGGCGGCCCGCCGGGCCAGCTCCCAGCGGTGATCCTCCAGGGCCCGATCGCGCCCACGGAGCGCCCCCTCCCAGTCCCCCGGGCAGACGGCAAAGGGGCATCGTTGGCTGCGCGCAGCCCAGAGCAGGGAAAAGTTGGCAAGCCAGGAACCCTCCCGCTCCAGGAGACGGCCCGAGAGGTACTCCACTTCCGGGAAGTCATCCCGGTGGGGAGCGGAGCCGGCCACCAGCCGCGCCACCTCCTCGGGCCCCAACAGCACCATGGCTGCCACATCCTCGGGTCGGTGGATACCCGCCTCGGCCAAGGCGACTTGCAGGGAAGGGTCCATCAACGCCTCCCAGCGCAGGGCCACTGGGGTTGTCCCCAAGCTCCCCGTGACAACAGTGAACTCGTTGAGCACCTTCGGGTTGTACCAAACCAGGGTGGTTGGGAACACCTCCCAAAAGGCCCGCAGGATGGCAAGGTACGAATCGGTGCGCAGGGAGTAGAGGGGGAGCCACATGGACACCACCCCGGCAGGGTTGAGGCGCTGTCGGCAGAGGGCAAAGTACTCCAAGGTGTACAAGCTGGAGTTGCCGGCAAAGACCGGGTGAATGGAGTCGGAGAGGATCACGTCAAAGCGCCGATCAGTGACCAAGAGCACGTTGCGCCCGTCGTTCACCACCACCCGCACCCGTGGATCCGCCAGGACCCCGTGGTTCACCCCGACAAACAGGCGGTCGGCCACCTCCAGCACCACGGGAGAAATCTCCGCCACTGTGATCTCCTGCACCGAACGGTGCTGGGCCACCGCCCAGGCGGTTCCCCCTGAGCCAAAGCCAATGTGGAGGACACTTTTCGGATAGGGGTGAAGCAGCAGGGGCAGGTGCCCCTGGAGGCGTTGGATGGCCCAAAGCTCAGGGGAGGTGCCGGCCACGTTGACGCCGTTGATCTCCAGGGAACGCCAAGGGCCGCGGGCATCCTGTACCCTGCGCACGATCACCGTGCCTTCCGCACTTTCCCGCACCTCCTCCACCTGCCCCTGTTGCAACACCCCAGCCCCGTAGAGGACCGTTTCGGGGGGAAGCCGCCAGAGGGCCAGCAGGGCCACCGCCCCAACCGTTCCTGCCAGGACCCCGATCCCCCGCGCGGCCTTGAGGCTCACCGCCAGCGTCCCCGCCACCACCACGAACAGCAGCAGCGCCCGCTGGGTTCCCAGCAGGGGCACCAGCACCAGGGGACCGCAAAGGCTGCCCAGGATGGCGCCCACCGTGTTGGCCGCCGCCACCAACCCCGCATGTTGGCCAGCGCAGTCGCCCCCCGGCACCGCCTCCACGGCCAAGGGGAAACTGGCGCCAAAGAGCACCGTGGGCAAACCCAGAAGCAGGGCCACAGCCAGCGCCAGCGTCAGCTCCAGCCCCAAAAAACCCTGCGGCTTCAACACGCCTCCCAGGGTCGCCAAGACCTGGGAGAAACCCCGCAGGAGAGGGATTTGCAACAGGAGGGAGAGGGCGAGCAGAGCCTGGCACCAGGCTAGGGCACGACGGCCGGCGGGAATCCAACGCCGCACCAGGGCGGAGCCCAGGGCAAGTCCGCCCAGGTACACGGCCAACACCAGAACAAAGGCGTAGACGCGGGAGCCCAGGT
This sequence comes from Thermoanaerobaculum sp., assembly GCA_025060245.1. Taxonomy (GTDB): domain Bacteria; phylum Acidobacteriota; class Thermoanaerobaculia; order Thermoanaerobaculales; family Thermoanaerobaculaceae; genus Thermoanaerobaculum. The sequence goes on from JANXCP010000009.1 coordinate 29,021, forward strand.
GCAGCAGCAGGATCCGCGTCCACACCAGCTCCAAGCTCAACGCCACAAAGCCAAAGGCAAACGGGTAGAGGAGGTACCAACCCGGGCGGCCCCGCAGGGTGGGCGGAGCCCCGCTGCTGGGGGGAAGCCGATTTTCCAAAAGCCACGCGCCGCCCGCCACCAGCAGGGCCAGGGAGGCCGCCACCGCCATGCTGCCCCGCTCTCCCACCAATGGCAGGGCGAAAAAACCCGTGCCCACCGTCCCCAGCACCGCCCCCAGGGTGTTGGCGGCGTACAACCGCGCCACGGCCAATCCCAGAAGCTTTTCCTTGAGCCGCCCCGCGAGCATGGGCAGGGTTGCCCCCAAGGCCACCGTGGGGACAAGGAGAAACAGCCAGGCGGTGGCAAAGCGGCCCAGCAGCGGAAGCCCCCAGGAGCCCGTGGGTTCAGGCCCCAACCGCGCCGCCAAGTGTGCCAGGAGCGGGGTGGTCCAGGGGGTGGCCAGGGCCCACAGGGCCGCCACCGCTTCGCAGGCGGCGTACCAGCGCAGGTGGCGGCGGAGGCGGCGGGCCCAGCGCCCCGCCCACCAGCTCCCCAGGGCCATACCACCCATGTAGGCCGCTACCACCGCCACCGCCGCCCAGAGGGAGTTCCCCACCACCAATCCCAGGACGCGCACCCACACCACCTGGTAGGCCAGGGCGCAGGCCCCGGAGACGACAAAGAACACCAGCACTAACGTCGCCACAACACCCCCAGCACCACCAGGGCCGCCAGGGAAATCCCTAAGCCCAAAAGCAAACCTGGCGGCCGGTAGGCCACTTCCACCAGCTGTTCTCCGGCAACAAGGCGCACGCCCTGCAGGATACCAACCCCTCGCTCGGGGAGCACCGGCACGCCGTTGTGGAAAAACCGCCACCCTCGGTCGGGGGTAAAGAGCCACAGGAAGACCGCGGAAGAGGAGGCGCGAACGCGAAAACGCCACCTGACCCCGTGTTGCGCTTCCAAGATCGCCTCCCCCACCAGCTCCGGGAAGTGGGGAGGGGAGGGGAGGGCCCGGACCACCGCCCAAAGGGGAAAGGCGCTGGGGTTGCGGTGCACCCAAAGGCCATCCTCGCGGCACACCACCGGGTAGGTGGCCACCCTTTTCAGACTTAAGACGCTGGCGGCGCCCAGGGCAGCAACCCACCAGGCGTAGGCGGGACCGCGATCGGCCATGGCCAGGTGCTGGGCCAACACCCGATTGGTCAGCGGGCCAAAGCTGCGGGCCAGCTGCCGGCCATCCCGCAACACCGCATAGCCCCAAGCCAGGGAAGCAGCAGCTGAGGTCCCCCGTTGGCCGACCCACCGCATTTGCTGCGAATCCACGGGCAGAGGGTAGAGCCGCCCCACCTCTTGGGCTTTGAGGCACGCCGCCGCCTCGGGAGCCCAGCGCTGCAGCTCCAAGACCTGCGGGGTGCTCAACCCCAGCGCCAGGGAAGCAGCGCTGGCCGCGGCAAACCTCCACGGGGCGAGGGCGGCCAGGAGTGCTTGCAGGAACACCAACTCAGGTTGGTTGGAGACGCTCATCCCCACTGCCCCCAACGCGGTGGTGGCGCCCACCCACCACCCGCGGCGCGGGGGCTGTCCCGCTGCCGCCGCGGGCAGCAGTGCCAGCACCGCCGGGATGACGAACCGACCGGGGAGGCGCACCAGTCCAAAGGAGATTCCGGCCCAAAAGGCATCCCCCCAGGGAAGGGTAGGGAGAACGGCAAGGCCGAGACATGCCAGACCAAAAAGCCCGAGGGTGAAGCGGCCATGCTCCTGAGGACGCAACGTGGTCACCCCCAGTGCCGCCCACAACGGCAGGGTGAGCAGGGGCAAAAAGCGCACCTCCGCTTCCGGCATGGGAAAGCCGGGAAACAAGAGTGCTGGCACTTCCCCCAGGGTCACCCCACCGAGGGTCATGGCTTCCAGAGGCTGGTCCAGTCCCCGATCCCCAGCGGCGATCCAGAAGGCCATAGGAACCAGCTGCACCGCACACACCGCCACCCCCAGCACGGCACCCCTCAGCGTGGGCCAACGGGGTGCCAGCAACACCGCGCCCAAAACCCCCAACAGGGCTAGGACCGGCTCTGCGGCGAGGAAACTGGCAGCCACCGCCAACGCCAAGCCCCAAGTTCGCCCCGCAAGGGCACCATCCCACACCCAGGGGAGCCAGGCAGCGGTTTCCAAGTTGTTGAGCATCCCCGCCGCCGAGAGCACCGGCCCGGAAAGGGCGGCCCCCCACGCCGCGGCCAGAGCAGCCTGCGGCGCCGCCCCCAGCCGTCGCGCCAAGCACAACACGCCGAAGGCCAAAATCCCCAGGTGAACTCCCACCTCCACCCCCACCGCCCGTTCCGCTGGCATGACCAGGGCCCACCAGGCCAAGGGGTAGAGGAGGGCGGACTGGGGGTTGGCGAAAAAAGGCTCACCGCAACCCACTTGTTCGTTGAGCCAAGGCGAGGAGTGGCCCGCCAGGACCTGTGCCGTGCGCCCTCGCAGCGGGACAAAATAGTCGGGAAGATCACGGGCAATGGGGACCACGCCCGCCAACGCCAAGGCCACCACAGCCATCCCTGGCCCCAGGGAAAGGGCAGAGGCCAGCCGCCAGCTCACGGCCGCTCCCCCAAAACCCGCATCAGGCGCTCCTGCAGCACCGGATCGGTGCTGGCTAGGGCGCGCTCGTACCTGCTGACGAAGGGATAGCCGCGGCTGCGCCGCTGCCCCAGCAGGGCTTGCCGCAGGGCTCCTCGGGCTTGCTCGGTGGCCCCGGCGGCGAGCTGAGCGTCGGCCAGGACCAACCAGCAGCGCACGCAGTTGGGCTCCACCCGCAGCGCCTTACCCGCCGCGGCCTGCGCCCGTTCCCACTGGCCCAGGGCGAGCCATGCTTCACCTTCCCCCAAATACCCCCACACATCCTTGGGGTTTGCTGCTTGGGCTTGGCGGAAGGCCTTCACCGCCGCCCCGGCGCTGCTGCCCTCGCCGCTGGCCTGGGCTACGCGCAGTTGGACCAGGCCCAACAGGCGCCAAGCCTCCCCCGAGCGTGGCTGCCGGCGAACCAAGCCCTCCGCCGCCACTAACGCCCGGCGCAGATCCTCAGGACCTTCTGCCCGGATGAGGGTGGCCCGAACCTCCCCAAAAGCTTTGCCCGCCACCTCCCCGAGGCCGCTGTCCGGCCAGGGGAGGGCCACGGCGATCCATAGGGCCAACGGCCAAACCACCAGCAAGGCGGGAAGTGGGGGCAGCTTAAGCCGGCATCGGCCCGAAAAACGGCCCGCCGAAATGGCGGCAAAGGCTAAGGAGGGCCACAGCAGCTGGCTGTGGAAGGCGCTGGTGGTGAGGATCACGGCGCTGGGTGCCAGGGCTTGCCATCCCTTGGCCCACCACTGGTGCAGGGTGGAGGCCACCAACCCAATCCCCAACGCCAAGCCCAGCAACCCCAGGGACGCTGCCAGCTGCAGCCCATCGTTTTCTGCCAAATCGGGTACTCGGGCAAAGCGGGCAAACTCCCCCTCGCGGGGAAAATTGTGCGGCAGCACCGCCTCGCCAAAACCCCCGGGGCCAGCACCCCAGGGAAAGTACGCCCAGGCGGTGTTCCAAGCCACCTGCCAGATGCGCCACCGCTCAAACCGCAGTGGGTCCTGGTCATGGGCGAACCGCCATGCCAGCACGGCGATCCCGCCCAAGATCAACACCCCGGCCAGGTAACGCCCGCGTGCTCCTGCGGCCAAAACCAACCAGGCCACGGCCAGCACCAGGACGGCCACGAGGGCGGCTCGGCTGGCAGAGGCCGCCACCCCAGCCAACAAGACCGGCACCAGCCCACCGGACCAGCGAGCCCGGTGAAACCCCAAAAGAGCCAGGGCTAACACCGACAGGCTGGCCGCCAGGTTGGGATTGGCAAAGGGTCCAGCGGGCCGACCTGGGACGGCGAGCCGTTCCACCACCAGCCACACCGCCGCCCCCACTCCTGCCACCACCACTCCCCCCCGCAAGCCAGCTCGCCCCGCAGGGTGCGCCGCCACCAGTGCCAACATCAGGGCGGCCACCCCCATAGCCGCCAGCTGCGCCGCCCGCGTCCACTCCACCGGCTGGAGGAGAGCCGAGACCCCGACCCAGGCGCAGAGACCGGCCAGACAAAGCCACGGGCTCCCCACCCTCACCCCACGGGTGAGCCGACGCCAGGCCAAAAAACCCAAAACCCCCGCCGTCGTCACCGCCGCCCAGGGGCGGAGGAACACCCCGTTGGCGCCGGCCAGCCAGACAAGCGCCAAAGGAACGAGAAAACCCTCCCACTTCAAGGACGGCATACCCGCTCCCATTGCCGTAGATCCTCGCGGAACGGAGCCCGGCGCACGGCTTCCTCGGCCCACGCCCAAGCTTCCTGGCGCCGCCCTTGGAGCAACAGCATCATGGACTTGGCCTGGGCCCAAGAGGCGGAGCTGGGTGCCACCCAGGCCCGACGATCCAGTTGCGCCTCCACTTCTTGGGCCAGGCCTGGGTCCGCCAGCTGCCACGCCACCCAGGCCGCCTCCAGGGTCTCCGACACCCGCCATGGGGCGAGCCTGCCGGCCGCCAACAGCCCCTGCAAGCGCTGCGGCGGGGAAAGCCCGCGCACCTGATCCGCCAGGCCCTGGGCTCGCCCGGAGGCGGCAGCTGCGGTGGCGTTGAGCCCCAGGACGACCGCCAACAGCGGGTACACCCACGGCGCTGCCGATGGGGTTGAGCCCCTCCCACCGCCAGCGACCAGACAGAAGGGCAGGAGAACAGCCGGTTCGTAGAAAGAAAAATCAAAGAGGTTGTGCAGCAGCGGCAGGGCTAAGGCCACGGCCATGGGCCTCTGGTGGGGCCAAAGACGCACCACCAAGGCGCAGGCTCCCCCAGCCAGCACCAGCAACATGGGAACACCTGCCAGGCCAAACTCCGCCAGTAGCTGCAGCGGCGTATTGTGGGCAAAGGGGGTGGTGTTCTCCCCGCCCCATGGGGAGGTGAGCCCCGCTATGCCCACACCCCCCAAACCCACCCCCACCCAGGGGCTCTGGGTGAAGGCCCACAGGGCCACTCGCCAGTTGACACTGCGCAACACCAGCGGCTCCAGCCGCCCCAAATCGTCGCGCAGCAACCCAATGAGAACCAGGGCAGCTAGCCCCACCGCTGCCCACACCCCAAGGGCCCACCGGCGAAGACCACCGCGGTACCACGTCAACCCCACCGCCACCACCCAAAGGGCAGTACCCAGCAACGAACGAGTGGCCAAGCACCCGCCCAAACTGAGCAGAGCCAGGGCGAGGGGGAAGAGCCGGCTGAATCCCTTGGCACTGGAAAGCCACGTCACCAAAAACGGCGCGGCTATCGCCTGGAGCAGGGCAAAGTGGCCGGGAATGGCCACGGTGCCCATGGCCCGACCGGTGGCCAAACGGGCCGTCCCCACCTCCCGCCAGGCCTCAGGGAGGGCTTCCACCGAGGCTTGGGCCCACGCCAACCCGCCAAACACCTGAAACAGCGCCACCAGCGAAGCCAAGGCCACAGTGGCAGAAAAGAACCGCCAAAAGCGCTCGTCCCAGGGCACAGACCCGCCCCAGGCCCAAAACGCCACAGCCAAGGGCGGCAAGAAGCCCAGCTCCACCGCCCGCTGGTGATCCCAGGCCAAGGGAAAACTCAAAAGCAAAAGGAGCAGTAAGCCCAGCAACACGCCGCCAGGTACCTGCGCCCGCCGCCCCTGGGGAAGCGACAGGAGCCCCACGCAGACCAAAGCGCTCAGCAGTGCCAGGAGCCAGGAGCGGGAGAAAAAAAGCCCGCCCCAAAGGCAGCAGAAGACGGCGATGTGGGGAAGGGCGCCCACAGGAAAAGTGTAGGCGAAAAAAACGGGGGGCTTTCGCCCCCCCTAGCCCTTTGTGGCAAACCGAACGCTAGTTGACCTGTTGGCCTTCGGGCCACTGGACAAACTGGCCGTTGGCAAAAATGATGTCCGCGTCAAAGTTGGTGGTGGGACCACCGGTGCCAATCAACCCTGGGGTGCCACAGGTCCCATCGCCGTCGCGGGCCTCAGACCACAGCGTGTAGGAGGTGTACGAAGCGCTGATGCTCACGCAGTTGTCGCGGTTCCACCCGTCGCGCTCGGGCATCTTCTTGATGTAGGTGGGGGTGATGTAGGTGCGCAGTTGGTTGTAGACCGAGCCAGCACCGGAGTTCTTCGGGTAGAAGTTAAAGTCCACCGAGTAAGCCTCCAAGGCCGTGCCAATGGACCGCAGGTCCGCCATCGTCCGCCGCTGACGGCCGCGGTTGATGGCGTTCAACAGGTTCGGGATCGCGATGGCGGCAATGATGCCGATGATGGCCACCACGATCAGCAACTCAATAAGGGTAAAACCTCTTTGCCTCCGCATAGGTGCCTCCTTTCGCTTTATCTTTTAGCATGAAGCGTGCCATTTAACAAGCGACTTCCAATCCCGCCATGTGGCCATTTTTGTCACTGCCTGTGATCCCCCTGAACAAAACCGGCACTCACTGGACCTGCATGCCCTCGGGCCACTGGACGAAAACCCCGTTCACAATGGCGATATCGGCCGAGTAGTTGGAGGTGGGCCCGAGGAAAGGGCCACTCTGGGCCACCCCATCCCCGCCCCAACTGACGATGGTGTAACTCAACCCGGATCCAGCGTAGTACAGCTCCCGCCGCCACCCATCCTCCACCGGCAAGACCTTGAGGTAGGTAGGTTGCAGGTGCTTTCGCAGCTCCACCGCACCCCCGGTCAACTGCGGCACGAAGGCATAATCCGTGGCATAAGAGTTGATGGCCAGCGCCAGGGTGCGCATGTCCCCCATGGTGCGACGCTGCCGCGCTCGCTCAATCATTTGAAACATGCGGGGAATGGCAATGGCGGCGAGGATGCCCACGATGGCGACCACCACGAGAAGCTCCACCAGCGTAAAGCCTTTGGAGGTCCTCACGCAAAAAGTATTAGCAAGGAAAATGCCACAAGCGAACCTGACCCACCACCTCAGTCGGTGACACAAAGGGCATTGCCCGGTGGAATTGGCTCCCACGAACAGGCCCTCGCGAGCCCTCGGGGAAGCGCCCGCCCGGTCCCGCCGCTATACTCGGGGTGTGAGCTCCAAGGCGGCCCTCTTCCTGGTAGGGGCGGTGTGGCTGGGCCTGCTCCTCGCCGGAAAGGTGGTGGTGACCCGCGACATTGGCGCCACCCATATCCCCTGGCGCCTGGAATGGGCTCGCCAGGTGCGACAGGGGTGGGTGCCCCTGTGGAACCCCCGTTGCAACGGGGGTCGGCCCCTGTGGGCCGATCCCAACACCCAAGCCGCCTACCCCCCCACCCTACTCTTTGCCCTCTTGCCCGCCGAACATGCCATGGTGGTGTTCTTGGGCGCCCACCACCTGCTGCTCCTGGCAGGGTTTGGCTTCCTTACCCGACGGCTGGGATACCCCAACGGCCTCGCCAACACCGCCGCCCTGGTTGGCGCCACCAGCGGTGTGGCCCTATCCCTTACCACCTTTCCCAACGCCTTGGCCTCCTTTGCCTGGATTCCCTGGGCCGTGGGCCTGCTTTGCAGCAAAAACCCCACACCGAGGGCTAGCTTGGCCTGCGGAGGGCTTTTGGGCCTGAGCTTCCTCGCTGGGGAACCGGTGACGGCGGCCCTGGGGGTGGTGGTGGCGTTGCTTGTGGGAGGTGTCCAACGGCTGGGGTGGGGCATGCTCCCCGGGGTGTTGGGGGGTTTTTTTTTGGTCAGTGCGCCGGTCCTGCTGCCCTTGGCCAGCCTGTTCCCGGAAACGGTCCGGGGAGCCTTGGGTGTGCGGGAAGGGGCCCTGGCGGCAGATGCCTTGGCCCCACGCCGTTGGCTGGAGCTGTTTTTCCCGCGCCTGCTGGGGGAACCCCTGGGGGACGGTGCCACCGGTTTCTGGGCCGCCGCCTCCTTCCCTTGGCAGCGTTATTACCCGCTCATTTTCCTGGGCGCAGGACCCTTGGCCTGCATCCTCCTGGGGGCAAGAAAAACGAAGGGGGTGCAAACCTTGTTCTTGGTGCTTTTTTTCACCGGGTTGGCCGCCTCCCTCCTCGCCGCTTGGCCTGCCGGGGCAGAGTTCCTTGCCCGCCTACCCGGGGGCAAAGCTTGGCGCTTTGGCATCAAGTTCCTGCAGCTGTCGCTCCTCGCCACCCCGCCCCTGGTGGCAGCGGGGCTGGAGCGCTGGACCGGCCGCAGGCCGAGGGTCTCCCTGCTGGTTTTGGGACTGCTCCTACTCCTTCCCGCGGTGTTTGCCCAAACCACCCGCCGGGCGGTGGCACAGCTCTACCCCGCCTCGGCTCTGGCGTTGGCGGAAGTGCCGGTGCGGCGCTGGACCAACGCCCTTTGGGCGGACGGTCTCACCAACGCCGCTCCCCTCTGGGCTTTGGCCGCCGGTCTTGGCGCTTCCGGGTTCGGCGTGGTGTGCTTCCTTGCCCACGCCCCCCTCTGGCTGAGCACCCATGTCGTAGTGGACTCCCAGGCCTGGAAAAACCCGCCTGCCACCGTTACTGTCCTGGGGAAGGGGGAAAAGGTGGCTGCCTTTTGGCGCGTGACGCGGGAGTTGGGGACCGACCCCAAGGCGCAAACCTTCGCCTACCGCCACTTCTTGGTGCCGGATTACGGGCTCACCTTTGGTCTCTCCTACGCCCTCGCCCGCGGTCCTGACGGTCTGGAACCGGTGCGCGGGGAGCTTTTAGCCCAACGGGTGGAGGCCCTGCCGCCCGCTGAGCGGCTGCGCGCCGTGGCCGCCTTGGGAGGGGGGGCGATGGTGGTTCCCTGGGCGCCTCCGGAGCTGGCTTGTCCTCAGCTTGGGGCGGCGGTGCTCTGCCGCGCCCGGCGCCCAGCTCCCGAGGCTTACCTGGTGCGGCGGGCGTTCCCGGCCTACACCCTGGAAGAGACCGTGGCGTGGCTGGCCAGCGAATCCTTCCAACCGGGGGAGGATGCGGTGCTGGAGGGTTTGCCCAGCCCAGTGGAGCTCTTGGGGGGTGAGGTGGTGGAGGAGGGCGGCAGCCCCCATGGCCGACGGTTTCAGGTGCGCAGTGCGGGTCGGACTTGGCTGGTGGTGCAGGAGAACTACCTATCCTCGTGGCGGGCTTGGCTGGACGGGCAGGCGGTGGAGCTTCGGGTAGCCAACGGGAGTCAAATGGCGGTCCCTATCCCCGCCGGGCAGCACCAGGTGGAGCTTTCCCTCGACCCCACACCTTACACCCTTGGGGCCTTGGGCCCCCTCTTGTTCCTGGTCATTGGGGTGGGTTGGCGAACTGGGGGCCGGAGGGAATCCACCGGTGGGCGGGGGCATAACACCCCGGCCAGGGAACGGGGGCCGTAACCAAAAAGTCCAACACCTCGCAGGCGTAATCGTAGGCCAGGCCGGCCACGCTGTGCACCGCCGCGTCCACCCAATAGCGTCCAGCAGCCAACTGCAGGGAAGGGAAAAAGAGGTTCATGCTCCCTTCCCCCTCCAGCCTTTCCCCTTGCCACCCGTCCAGGTGGGTGTTGGTGCCAAACACATGGGTCCCGTCCTCGCGGTGCAAGGCAACGCCAAAAACGAAGTCCGACTTGGGCACCTGCACCTTGTACCGTAAGCGCAAGCTACAGGCTTCCCCACTGCGCAGCACTTGGGTAGGCCTTCCTTGGGCATCCAGCAGCTCCACCGCCGTCAGCACCACCTCCCTGTTGCCCCAACGCCGTCCACCCTCCTGCTGCGGGAGCGCTTCTCCGGCTTGTGTACTGGCCACGTCGGCGCGGTAGCGGGCCACCGCCGCCGAGGCGGGGCCAAAGAAGACCGGTCGCCCGCGGTTCAGGTACAAGCCCCGATGCGCCATCTTTTCCGCCAAGGCCAAGTCGTGGGTTACCAGGAGCACCGCGCAGCCGCGACGCTGGAGCTCCGCCACCCGATCCAGGGCGCGGTGGGAGAAGAGCTCGTCCCCCACCGCCAACACCTCGTCCACCACCAAGATGTCCGGGTCCACCGCTGTTGCCACGGCAAACCCCAGGCGGACAAACATCCCTGAGGAGTAGGTCTTGACCGGCGCGTGGGCAAACTCGTGCAGGCCGGCAAAGGAGAAAATGTCGTCCAGCTTGCCCTCAATTTCCCGGCGGGAAAGGCCCAACAGCATGCCGTTGATGACCGCGTTGTCCCGCCCCGAGATCTCCGGGTGAAACCCAGCCCCCAGCTCAATGAGGGCGGTGAGGCGGCCACGGACGCGCACCGTTCCCGAGGTGGGCTGGAGGATGCCGGCCACCACCTTGAGCAAGGTGGATTTCCCTGAGCCGTTTGGCCCTATCACCGCCAGGGTTTCCCCCGCGGCAAGGCTGAAACTGACCCCGTCCAAGGCCAAAAAGCCCTCCCGCTCGCGCAGGGAGCGCCAGAGTTGGCCGTGCAGCAGGGCACCCTTGAGGGAGTGAAGTTTGCCGCGCGTGGAGCTCAGGGCGTACCGCTTGCTGAGCTCTTCCACCACCACCCGGAGTTCTTCGCTCATACCGCTTCCGCCAACCCCTCCCGGAGGCGGGAAAAAACCCAACTGCCCAAGGCCAGGGCGGCCACCGCCGCCAGAAGGCACCACGCCCAAGTGGACCATGGGGGTAGGCGCCCCTCCACTGCCAGCAACCGGTAGCCCGTAACCAATGGCGTGGCGGGGTTGCTCAACACCAGGCGCCGCAACACCCCCTCTGGAACCAGCTCCGGCGTGTAAACGATGGGCGTGACGAAAAACCAAAGGGTGAAAAGGTTGTGGAGCAAATCTTTTAGGTCGCGGAAGTGAACCGCCAAGGCTGCCACGGCCAGGGCCAGGCCAAAACCCGTGGCAAACCACAGCAGCACCATGAGGGGCAGGAGGACCAGGGTCCAGGGAACCGGCCGGTGCATGACCCAACACCCCAACGCGACTCCTCCCACCAGCACGGGAAGGGCCAGGAGGTG